>JAUYMR010000042.1 GCA_030698695.1 bacterium
AGCCCGTAGTTTCTGTATACTTTTATCAAGATCCTCGAATTTGAGCCGCTTTTTCGGTTCAAAGTTCTGGGCATCGTCCCCGCCAAGACAATTTATTATCGGAGTCAACCCATTTGTCTATGACGAATGTGCGACCCGAATACATAAATAGATAAACAAAAACAGCGACTTTTGGTCGCTGTTTTTGTTTATGTGATGATGGTCAAAAATCCCTTTTTCATATATAAATAATGCATGAATTCGTCACGCAAAATTATTAAGGAGGACTTTGTTCAAAAGCGTTTAATTACTTATTTAGAAAAACAGGGGTGGAGTAAATCATTACAAAGCGCTGAGCTGTGGGAACATGGTGTTGATATAAAAGTAAGAAATAATAAGTTTTCTCGCTACTGGTTAATTGAAGCTAAAGGAGATCCGTCTGAATCTGTGAAAAGCCCTGGTGGCAGTAGAAGTAGCTCTTTAAATTCTGCCTTAGGACAAATTCTTACAAGAATGCATCGCAACGGAAAAAGAGTTTACAAGTATGGGTATAAATATGGTATTGCGTTGCCACATTCTTTTAGAGGTATGGTAATAAAAAAATTCCATTTGATGTAATGGACAAGCTAAACTTATTTATATTTTTCGTAGATTCTAGAGGAGTTGTGGAGGAGATTTATTGGAAGACTATGAAAAAACTTCAGTCTTAGTCTCAATCAGCCAACAGTGTCAGTGTTTTATCTTTGTAAATTATTCTCGACCTTAGATTCGCCAGTAATTCTCTTTTTTCGCCAACCGTTCCTTCTTTCAAAATATACTTGGCGAAATTTCTTATATCAGTATCCTGATTGTTTTTAATCTTTTCTGTTGCGCCAAACACTGATCTTTGAAAGATGTTAAATCTCGCGATTTCATCCTCCAGTTTCTGTCTCATGCCCAACTCATTGATATTTACCTTGTCCAATATTTTGAGTAGTTCAGTTATCAAATCTTCTTCTCGGATATAATGGTTTTTGCAGTTTCTATCTCTCGCTCTGCTACATGAGTAGTAGACATATCAATAATAAGATGATATGCTAATATGACTGTTTTTGGTAGAAAGCTCTTTTAAAAACCATCTTGTCAGGAGGTGAAAAATGTACGGTCTTAGCATGGAGATGAAAATTCAAGTTCATCAGGCATTGATGACTTGCGGCGGAGCTACGGAAAGCATCTTTCCGCAAGTGGAGGCGTGGTTGTTGGGTGAAAACACTGACAGACAAAAGGCGTTGGAGTATGTAGCGTCTCGCAAAAATATGAGACGCTATCAGTCCGTAATAGACTTTCTCTTTTGCGAAATCTTTATTGAACATCAAGGCGGTTGCTTCAAGTATTATGCCGGCAACGGCCCCAAACTCAAAGACATCATCACCGCAGAACAGTTGGTGTCCTATAACGAAAAACTACTGAGTGCACTGGAAATAGCTTATGGCGCATATAAGGAAAAGCGCCGCCTTTCCTGGACCAAGTTCCGCTGCGAAGTTTTCCGGACAGCGGCCTAATAACTTTCCATCCGCCGAATCTTTATGATTCCGGCGGATTTTTTATAGAATGTGTTCCGATGATTTTTGTTTTATAATCAACATATGACCAGCTTAGAAGATCTTATTAATCTGGATAAAGACAAATTTCAGGTTTTCCTGATGACGTGTCCCGGAAATTTGCCGTTTAGTTTCATGCCTCATCATTGGTTTGTAATAAACGATAGAGGCATCATCTCAAGGTGGGAAGTGCTATTTAGAAAAATACCGAACGCAACAAGGTGGGGATATTTATACAAGAACTTTTTTGCCCCATTCAGAGGAATTGAAATATCGCATTTCTCAAAAAAATATCTTTGGCAAGCAAAATTAAGATACAAAATTGATGGCGAAGAAGCCAAACAGCTAGCGAAATTTATAGAAAAGTCGCCGAGCGCGTATCCTTATTGTCAAAAATATTTCTTAACAGGTCCTAACTGTAACACTTATATCCAATGGATTATTAATCACTTCCCTAATTTAAATATCAAATTACCATGGAACGCTATCGGCAAAAATTATAAAAATCCACACTCAAACTAAGCCCATCTTGAAATATCACAACATCTCCGCTAGATTATTAATTAGTCCCTTTATTTGATAAGGAGGATGATATGGGCGTTGCTCAAGCAAACAAAAAGAGGTTGGATTTAGGAATGGGGTGTCATCTTTGCGAAAAATATCTTCAAAATCTTGATTGTTCTAAAATCCCGACAATGGATAACCTAAATCCTCATTGTGATACCTGTGAAAAATTATATTGCCCGCGACATCAGTCCTCTCAAAATCCCAATCACTGCATTTCCTGTCTCCCATAACCCAGAAAGGAAATCTCATGGCTATTAGAATTGAACTTGAACAAGAAACTTTCAACAAACCGGGTCGCGCATTGATTTACGATGGCGATACACTTATTAAAATCATTGAAGCCACTCACGAGCACAAAATGGACGCTAACGGCGGTTGGTATGACTGCGTAAGACTGAAAGAAAAATCGGTACCGGCAGCGCTTGATTTTCAAATATAAATCCCACGCCCCGCGCAAAGCGGGGCTTTTTTGTTTGACGCCGAACATTAAAGCCCATAGGATGGTATTAGTTATTTAAAAACCCAACCAGGAGGTTTGCGATGATCAACCCGCACGCGAAAGTTGTGATTCTTGACGGATCAGAGGATGCCGAACTACTGAATGCTATTGCCGACGATAGCGAAGTGGCCAAAACCATCCGCCAATCAGGCCTAGGCGCAGAAGAACGCGCTATGCTCCAAGCATTGTATTCCCGCAGTCCAAAATCAGTGATAGAACATCTACGCAAAGTCGTTAAAAGTGGCGCCGGTTGTTTTATGGAACAATTCTATATTCAATATGGCCATAAATCTATCGGTGATTGCGGCTTTATAACTATCTTTGTGGAAGGATGCTCAATGTTGGTAGCTAAGGCCCTCCAAGACACTCGGCTTTATAACGGGCAAGAGGCATCTACGCGCTATTTGAATTTTTCGGTTGTGCCGTTTCTTAATCCTCTCGAAACCAATGAAGGGCAAAAAATCATTGATACTTGGCGATCGTTTTATGAGCGCGGCACCAACAATACTGAATTGCGTGGAAATCTTAAACAGAGATTTCCGAAACAAGCCGATGAAAATGACAAGACCTATGAACGCGCCATTTCGGCTAGAACTTTTGACATCATGCGTGGCTTCCTTCCATTTTCAGCCACAACCTTCGTTGCTTGGACTACTAACTTGCGCCAAGCGGCCGATAGATTGGAAATACTGCGTCACCATCCCCTAGCGGAAATTCGTGAAGTTGTTGAATTAATTTTTGATAATCTTAGAAAGCGTTATCCGAAATCTTTTTCCCACAAAATCCGACCCGAACAAAACGCGTATTGGGAAAAAGTTAATGAAAGTGTTTATTATCAACCCGCATATGATCCGGGCTTCAGTTTTCAACATTTAATTTGTCAAAGAGATCTGAATCGTTATGCCAACTTGTTCGCCAATAGACCAAATCATGCCGATCTCCCCAATTTCTTGGAAAGTCTCGGACAAATACACATCACTTTTATGCTGGATGGCGGATCTTGGCGAGATCTGCAACGACATCGCGCCTGCATCATCAGAGTTCCACTTTTTGAAACCAAATGGGGATTCTATCCTTGGTATCTGGAACAATTGACGCCCATCCTCAAAGAAGAAGCCGAAAATATCATTAATTTGCAAATCAAGCGTATTAACAATTTGGACGCCGATCCTATCACTAAACAATATTATTTAGCGATGGGCTTTTCAGCTCCTATGCGCATCGTAGGAGGTCTGCCGGCAATCGTTTATCTTCTTGAATTGCGCTGTAGCAAAACAGTCCATCCCACTTTGCGTCAGCGGGCGCAAGAGATGGCCAAAGCCTTTATTACCGCCTTTCCCATAATTAAAATATATGCCGATCTTAATCCGCACGACTGGGACATCAAACGCGGCACACAAACAATAACTGACGCTGATGGCCGCGCTATCAGTGATTAAACCCAAAACCCCCGACAATCATCGGGGGTTTTTAGCTGTTCTCTCACATGTTATCTCTCCAACTAACTATTTAATAATTTCCAGTTAGTAGTCATCGCCCATTCCAGGCATTCCAGACATTCCGGCTCCGGGCATGCCCCTATTGTCATCCTTTTTTTCAGGAATATCAACCACTGCCGCTTCGGTAATCAATAACATAGACGACACTGAAACGGCATTTTGCAAAGCCAGTCTTACAACTTTAGTTGGATCAATGATGCCGGCTTTTATTAAATCTTCATATTTACCAGTAGCCGCGTTAAAACCATAATGACCTTCTTTTTCTTTGTGGCTAATTACCGTATTTAATACAACCGCGCCGTCAAAACCGGCGTTTTCAGCAATCTGCTGTATCGGCGCTCTCAAGCCTTGAAGCAATATCTTGGCGCCGACTATCTCAGCTAATTGGTCTTTGGTTAATTCGTTTTGTATAAAATTATAGACTTCTTGAGAGGCCTTGACTAAAGCCACGCCGCCTCCGGGCACAATACCCTCTTCAATCGCGGCTTTCGTGGCATTTACAGCATCTTCAATACGATGCTGTTTTTCTTTTTGTTCAACTTCGGTAGCCGCGCCGACTCTTATAACTGCTACCCCGCCAGATAATTTACCTAAACGTTCTTGTAGTTTTTCTTTGTCAAAATCAGATTCAGTATTGGCCAACTGTACCTTAATTTGAGCAATTCTTTTTTCAATTTCAGATTTTTCTCCTTTGCCTCCGACAATGGTTGTAATATCTTTGTTGGCTATAACTCTATGAGCGTGACCCAAATTGGTTATATCAACCGAATCTAATTTGCGCCCCAATTCTTCGGAAATAAATTCGGCGCCAGTAATCACGGCTATATCTTGTAACATTTCTTTGCGACGATCGCCATAACCCGGAGCTTTCACCGCCAATACATTAAAAATGCCACGCAATTTATTAACCACCAAAGTCGCTAAAGCCTCGCCCTCAACTTCATCAGCGATAACCACTAAATCTTTCTTACCGCCTTGCACTAATTTTTCCAATAATGGCAACAAAGTGCTAATGGCTGATATTTTTTGATCAGTTACTAAGATATAGGGGTCTTCCGATACGGCCTCCATGCGTTCAGTGTTGGTGGCCATATATGGAGAAACGAAACCGCGATCAAATTGCAGACCTTCCACTATTTCCTTGGAAAGACCGAGCGCTTGAGATTCTTCTACCGTAACCACGCCATCCTTGCCAACTTTTTCAATAACTTCAGCTATAAGATTGCCGATATCCTCATCACGAGCTGAAATAGTAGCTACTTGAGCTATTTCATTCTTGCCAGCAATCGGTTTGGATAATTTTTTAAGGCCCTCTAACGCAATTTTGTAAGCCTGATCCATGCCGCGATGCACGCCGACTGGATCAACGCCAGAAGTAACATTCTTTATGCCCTCATTAATCAAAACTTGAGCTAATAAAGTGGCTGTAGTCGTGCCGTCTCCGGCAACATCATTAGTCTTGGCGGCAACTTGCTTAACCAACTCTGCCCCAACGTTCTCTATTTTATCTTCTAATTCTATCTCTTTGGCAATTGTTACTCCATCGTGAGTAACAATCGGCGAACCATAACTCTTGCCCAAGATAACCGCGCGACCTCGTGGACCTAGTGTAACCTTTACGGCGTCGGCCAACTTATCTACTCCCCTTTTTAATGATCTGCGAGCTTTTTCGCTAAATAATATTTGTTTTGCCATAATAGTTTGATCTCGAAATTCGAATATCGAAAATCGAAACAATATTTTGATTTTTAATAATTAAATTCTCTAAATATTTTTTAATTCTGATTTGTTTAGGATTTAGCGTTTCGGATTTATCACGATTATTCTATGATCGCGAGTATATCATCCTCATCACCAACTAAATATTTTTTACTATCAACCTCTATTTCGTCAGGGCCGTATTTTTTAAACAAAACTACGTCGCCGACCTTGACCGACATAGCTATGCGCTCTCCTTTCTCATTAAGCTTACCCGGACCTGTTGCCAAAATTTTACCCTTCATCGGCTTCTCTCTTTCAGCCGTATCCGGGATAACAATTCCCGACTTAGTAGTTTTGTCCTCGCTAACGGGCTCTATAAAAACACGATTTGATAATGGTTTTAAATTCATATTTTATTTATATTATTCATTTAAATTAGCTATATTCCTCCCTGCTGGAAAGTATAATCGCTATCTGGCACTCTCGACCTAAGAGTGCTAAGAGTATTGTATATTACAACTATTAAAAACGTCAATAGGTTTTGTTAAAAACAGCCCCGCTAAACGGGGCTGTGGGGGCTACAACAAATCAACTCTAATCTTGTGACGAAAGAAAGGACGCCTGGATTTTCTATCTTTTAAAACCCAGTAGAAAATCTTTTTAACATCTCTTACTACGCGCTTATCGGAATAACTGATCTTTACCAATAAACATAATGTATTGCGACTGAATTTGGAGTTGCGCAAAAACGTCTCATAAGATCTGTCCGTAGATTTAATCTGAAGAACGAATACGCGTCTCATAATCTTTGGACGTCTGAGACTTCGTTTTTCAAAGACAACTACAATATCAACCTTTTTAGCGTCAAGTCTGCTAATTTTTTTAGACGCGTGCCGGTAGGTTCGGGCGGCCCTAACAATGGACCATCCGCGAAAAGCTTGATGAGCAGTCTGCAAACTCAAAATCGCCTGCAAACATCTTTCTTCTGCCCGCAATCCAGCTTCTACCACTAGCAAACTCCTTTATCTCGTTTTGTTTTAAAACTTCTAAGATCAATCTATAACAAACAAAAAATAATTGCAATCTTTTTAATTACCACCCCTCTTGTCGTTGATACTCAGCAATTCTTCTAGTGTCAGGATGAAATTCCAATTCAGCATCGCCATATTTAATACGCGGCTCATAGCCGGGCCTGTCCGTCTTAAGACTTCGCTCAATTTTTCTAGTTTGAATTGTTTTAAAATATTTCTCTATTTTATTCCCCAACCAGCCCGCTAAAATGGTTTCTAAAAATCTCTTATCTATAGCTCCCGACCTGCCATCATATCTTAAATCATCTTCTAAAATAACCGATTCCCCCAACCAATCATGATTAGCCGCCCAAAAATCATCAATCATATTCGCATCTCCAAAAATAGGAACTAAATTTTTATAAAGTTTCTGCCAATAATAATTGTGAGGTGGCGACAACCGCCACGATTGATTAGTTACAAAATGATTAAGGCATATTTTATCGGCTGCCGATTCTTTATGGCTTAATTTACGCCTGCGCCAACCCAACAATCCCAGAACAACAACGGCCACAGCCCGGGCGGTAAAAATCCTGCCTTGTTTTACGCTTATCAAAACGTCAAAATCAGAACTCTCATGAACATTGCCAGTAGCCAATGACCCGGCCGCTAAAACAAAATCCACGAAGGGCAAATGACGAAAAATCCAAGTACGTTTTGAAAGTTTGCGCCACTTTATATCATAAAGCACTTGTTGTTGCCGTCGCTTCACAATATCTTTATCCATAAAAAACTAGCCGTCAGCTTCGCTGGCTGGCTTTTCTAATTGCTGAACCTCAATACCAACCGCGTCACCGGTTATCTTTAAAACATCTTTATCTATTTTGCCAAATTCCTTATAAGCATGGTTATACATACTGACTGTTGTGCTAAGATTTTTGCCCAATTTATCCATATAATTATCATAACTACCGAGATGCTTGCCCAAATTTTCAACTTGTTTAACAATTTCCTTGGCTTGTTCGGAAATCTTTTGATTGCGCAAACCCTGCAATACCGTTTGCAGATAAGCCGTAAACGACGTCGGCGAAACAACGATAACTTTTTTCTGACCAGCGTAATTAATTAAATTTCTTGTTTCGTCCGTAACGGCGCCAACTTTATTTATTAATAAATCGTAATAAATAGCTTCCGAGGGGATGAACATAAAAGCGAAATCCATTGTATTTTCTTCTGGCTTCACATACTTTGATGTCTCATCAATGCGAATCTTAATATCAGAGACCAATGCCGCTTCATATTTTTTCTTTTCCGTAGGATCGCGAGCTTCTAAAATACGATTATAATTCTCCAAACTAAACTTAGAATCAATGGGGATTATTCTTTTATCAACAAATACAACCGCGTCAACAATCACGCCATCGCTAAAACCATACTGCATCTGATAAGACCCGGGTGGCAATACGTTTTTTAGAACTGTTTCCAGATAATACTCTCCCAAAATGCCGCGTTGTTTTGGATTTTTTAAAATGTCTTGCAAATTTTGTAATTGATCGGCAAAGCTAATAACTTGCCGGTTGGTTTCGTCAAGTTTGGTCAAGCGCTCAGTTACGTCGCGAATGATTTTAGCAGACTCAGAAAATTGATGCCGCACAGCTTCTTGAGTCTGGCGAGAAGATTCGCCCATCTTAGAATCCAATGTACGGGCGATTTCATTAAGCTGATTTTGCAACAATAATAGAGATTTATCTTCGGTTGGTTTCTGCGATGATTGTTTTTTTATAAACGAAAAAAGAACCGCGAAGCCCACGATTACAGCTGTCAATATAACTATAAAAAATGTCCATTGCATAACTTAATAATAGCATAGCTCCTCAAATGAAAAACCCTCTCTCAATAAATACCCTGGGCAATAATTCTTCGCCTTTTTTTATCGCAGGTGGCAAAAAGCTTAAGTTTCAAAGCAATCTTAGCTTATCACGCAATTGAAAAGAGCGCCCTCACAGCGCTCTTTTCAATTAGTTTTCTTCACCGAGTCAGACTCGGTTTAGTCTAACTCACCCTGTTATGACAAGTCTCATAAACAAAGTAACACGTATGTGTACTATCAATAGTAGCATATTGATAATATATAATAAAATCCCCTTGTGGATAACTCCAAATTCACGCGATTAGTAATTTAAAATCACTCTACGCACTCAACACTACGAGGCCAACTATCAAGATGCCCACAAAATTCGCGATAAACGACAGCCATATGAAAGATTTTACGCTTAACTTTGAAATTCCCATCATGGCCAATCCAATCTCATCTGGCAACGGCGAGGCCACTAATAAAAATCCCAATATGGGCAATAGACGATGCCAAAACGCCATTTTCATAATATGCCTCCACCCCTTATCGTCGCCACCGTTAATTAAAGCCATAAAATCATCGGAAATGCGGTCTTTTACAAAACTGAATAATATAAAATCGCCCACCACAGAGCCAATGGCTCCAACAATCACGACCGGCCACAGACCAATATCCGCAACTAAGGCGGCTAGAGTCGCCACCGCCACACCAACCGTCAATACTGATGTAAAAAACATACCGGCTATAAAGATGGCCAAAAACTCAAACTCTTTTGATTGCGCCAATATCGCGTCAACAACTCCTAATTTCACCAAAAATATAGCCAACAAAACACCCACCAACAGGATAATAAAATTGCGCTGGAGATGACGCTTTATTTCGGCCGGACTAGTTTTCTGCATTAATAACTATTTTCTCTAACACTATATCTTTCAGCGGCAACGACAATTCGCCGGCGCCATTATATGTCACTGAGGTATCGGCTATA
Source organism: bacterium (assembly GCA_030698695.1). Classification (GTDB taxonomy): domain Bacteria; phylum Patescibacteriota; class Minisyncoccia; order UBA6257; family WO2-44-18; genus JAUYHP01. The sequence continues at coordinate 9,679 of JAUYMR010000042.1, forward strand.
GCATCCAATACGTCCCAACCATCTATAACTTGTCCGAAAATCACATAATTTTTGGGCAATGGATAATCTTGATGCATAATAAAAAACTGACTACCGTTAGTATCTGGACCGGCATTGGCCATGGCTACTATGCCGCGTTTATAATCTCTGGCGATAGATTCATCAGGAAATCTGTAGCCCGGCCCTCCAGTACCATCGCCTTTAGGATCACCGCCTTGAATCATAAAATTTTTAATAACGCGATGAAACTTGGTATTGTCATAAAAATTCTGCTGGGCTAAAAAGACGAAGTTATTAACCGTTACCGGAACTTCCTCGGTAAAAAGCTCTATCTTAATATTGCCCCCCGAAGTAAACAATTCAGCGATATACTGCTTATCTCTATCAATGGTAAATAACGGGGGCTCCTGCCAATTTTTGATCATATTATCTGATGTCATATTTGATTTATTCAACCAATTATTCGCGACTACAATTAGTATTATTATGCCGATCAAGACGATTATATAGTTTATTATAGTTTTCATATTTCTATTTAAACACCACTAATCTATAAGCCATAAAATTCCACAGCAACGAAGGCGCTACTGCTATTAATTTAGCAATATTTTCCCAAAGAGGCAAAGAAATACCAGTCAGCTGTATAAACGTCGTAAGTCCATAAACGATAGCTGTATTTATAACCAATCCCCCAAAACTAGCCAAAACAAACTTGATATATTCACCTCTGTTGATGGGGTCCACATTTCTAAAGGTCCAAAATTTATTAAAAATATAACTATTGGTAACAGCTATAGAAAAAGAAATCACATTAAAAATAATAATCATCGGTCCTTGATAAACTTGAAATATTAAACTCAATAAGTTTAATATGCTGAGATCCAAAATGGCGTTAAATGAACCAATGGCGGCGAATTTTGTAAACTGCCACATAGCCGGCCAATTATGACCCGTAATTCCACCCACCCATAAAGCCGCGTTAGCAAAAATAAAAAAAGACATCACCAACAGGCCGACGTTTAAAAAGGTTAATGACCAAAACCCGGGATTAATATTTTCCAACACCGGAACCAACAAAATCCCAAAACCAATACCTATTAAGGAAACTAAAAAATAATCGTTTTTTGCGGCAACGGAGTTCATGTAAATCTTTTCAAAAAATTGATTATTTTTTCTGACAGCTCTTGATGAGTTTCCAATAAATCCGTACCGTGACCACCGCTTCTATAAATCATCACCTCTTTGACAATATTTACAGACACTAACTTGGCTAGCTGTTGATTCATAGTCGCGCAATTACCACCAGAACGATTATCGTCTTCACTGGCTACCAACACAATCCCCTGCCCTGAAGCCAATTTAGGCACGAAGGCTGCCGCATTAACACCGTGATAATTTAAGCCGGCAGATAATAAAACCGCCGCCCTGGCGCTATGATATTCAGCTAAATACCGCAGAGACAAATTGGCGCCGATAGAAGCGCCTACCAAAAAAATATTTTTATCAACAGCGCCAAATCTCTTTAGCTGTTCTGTGGCGGCCACTAAATCCAAAAAACTTTTTTGATGATCGTCATCGCTAAAATCCCTATAGCCATCCGGCCCCCCATCGGATTGGCCATGACCACGCAAATCTATAGCTATGGAAGCTAGATTATATTTTTGAGCTAGGGTAGCAAAGTTAACCCAAGACTCTTTAGTGGCCGGCATCATATGAACTAATAACAAATAGCCAACTGGTTTATCAACCGGATAATAATTATAGGCAATCCTAATATTATCTGTTGTTTGTAAAAAACTAGGCATAAATATGCAATCTACGATTAAACCATCGGATTATTGCTTCTATCTAATTTCGTAAGTCACGCTAATCACAACGTTGAGCTCCTGGCTCCCAGGCTCAATAGTCGGAGCCATGGCCATATCCTCAGCTACAGCGCCACCCAAAGCTCTATAAATGGGCCCTGGCGGATAATATCCTTGAGATTCAGAAAAGGTAACCACTCTTTTTATACTCACGCCATTTTGTTTGGCCATAACTTTGGCCTTAGAATAAGCCTTGGCGAAAGCCTCAGCTCGAGCCTGATTAAGATAAACATCTTGATCATCAACCTCAAATCGCAACTGACCTATTTCATTTACCCCTAAATTGGGTAGTCCGGCCAAAATAAATGAAATTTTAGAGAAGTCTCTTATCTTTAGAGACACGCCTTGAACTAACTGATATCCCGAAATAAAAGTCTGACGCCTCTCTTTATCATATTCATAGCGCGGGTAAAGATTATACTGCGAGGTTTGAATATCGTCTGATTTGATTCCTTGATCTTTTACAAAATCAATCGCCGCGTTAATCTTCTGCGTATTATTTTCCTGAATCTTTACCGGATCAACTCCTTCTGAAATTACAGAAAAACTCACTTGGGCTATGTCCGGAGTTGCCACCGCCTTACCCTCAGCTGAAACCATAATTGTTCTTGATGGAGCTAAAGATGATCCATAACTACCAACCACCTTAACGCCATACAGCATACCCACTATTAATACCGCCAAACCAACATTGATTAATGTCCAGAATATATTTTTTGAATCCAATCTCATATTTTTTATATTTAATAATTTTTGGCTATTGCGACTATTTTTTTAATTTCATCTGATTTCAAGCTCGCGCCACCAACCAAAGCGCCGTCAATATCTTGATTTTTTAAAAAATCATCGGCATTAATACTCGTAACAGATCCTCCATAAATAATTTTAGCATTTAACGAGGAATTAATGGCGTGTATGGTTTTTTTAATAAACTTGGTTATCTCAACGGTATCGGCCGGGACATCTGGAACACCAGTTCCTATGGCCCAAATCGGCTCATAAGCGATAACGATGTCTAATTGGTTGATCTCTGAATCGATTAAATAACTCAAACCTGTTTTTAATTCGCGCTCAATCACGGCCTTAGTTTGACCGCTATCGTGTTCGCTCTTGGTCTCGCCAACGCATAGAATCGGTTTTAACCCGACATCAATAACTGCTTTTATTTTTTTAGCTATCATTTCGTCGGTTTCTCCAAGATTCTGTCGCCGCTCGGAATGGCCGATGATAACATATTTAGCGCCAAGATTCTGAAGCTGTGTTGCGGAAACCTCGCCCGTGTAAGCGCCCGCCGTTTCCCAAAACACATCTTGAGATCCCAAAACAGCGTTTTTAATACTATCTCCAACACTATTTATAAAAATAAACGGCGGACAAATGATTAACCCAGCGACATCACTATTAGTAGCTAATTCCACGGCTTCCCCTATTGAATGCGGGTTCATTTTCCAATTCGCTACGACTAATTTACTCATTGTAACTAATTATAACACGTCCTTAATGTAGATTTACGGCAATAGACAAAAAATGGCGACTATCACTTCTCGCGGGAAAATTCATAATATCTTCAATGGTTATTCTGGTGCCAGGGGCGAGGATCGAACTCGCGACCTGACGCTTATGAAACGTCTGCTCTGCCACTGAGCTACCCTGGCATATATCGTTGAAAATAATTCTATAAAACATCCACCCCATTATTGAACTACGCCGGCCTGTATTATTAGCTATATCAGAGACAAGCAAAATAACAGCTAAAACTATTATAACCATTAACCATCAAAATACAACTTATGATAAAAATTCTTTGACTCGTTTGCTGAGCTCTTCCAATGAACAATTGGCCTTGACTATGTAGGCATCGACTTTAAGACCCATGCTTTCTAACGATTCCTCTTGGCCGGAAAGATTGGTAAAAACAAAAACCGGCGTATTAACAAACGGAGACTGTGGGTCGCGTATTTTCTTCAACACATCAGTACCCGGCATTTCTGGTAAAATTATATCCAACAATATGAGGTCTGGCTTAAACTGACTAAGCTTATCTACTGCTTGCAAACCGTCAGTCGCGATATCAATTTCATAACCATCACTACGCAGGCTATCCGCGATAGCGTTAGCTAATATCTTTTCATCTTCTACTACTAAAATTTTCTTGCCCATAAATTTATTCTTTTTAGCAAATATATTTTTAAAAAATGACCACTTGTTCATATTATAACACAAAATATTAATTTGTTATTCTATTGGCAAAGCAAAATAAAAATCGGTTCCCTTGTCTCGACCTTCAGAATAAAACCATATATCTCCGCCATGCGCTCTAATAAAAGATCTGGCGATAAACATGCCCAACCCCAAACCATCTGGCAAAGTGGTTCTGGCTTTATCTCCTCGGAAAAACTGATCAAAAATGTGCCCCTTCTCATCTCCATCAATACCAATACCCTGATCACTCACGCTGATTACGACTCTGTTCTTATCTCCAACTTGATCCAAACTTGAAGTAATTTTAATCTCACCGTCCTTATGAGAATAGGCTATGGCATTACTTATAATAACCTTTAAAATTCTTTTCAACTTGTCATAATCCGCCGGCACAATGACTGCCCTACTCTTAAAATCTCGGCTAATAACCAAACGCTTCGGGAAAATAATGTCTTTAAAATCCTTAATAATTTCATTAACTATTTCCGATAAATCACAATCAGTCTTTTTGACCAACAATTTCCTGTCATAAATATCTAAAGCCACCAAAATATCGTCCAATTGGCCGCCCAAAAAAACCGTACTCTGATAGGCGTTATCAACCATTTTCCGCCTATCTGCTTCCGATAGCTTGTTTTGAGATAAAGATTCCAAAGACCATCTCAAAGCCGAAACTGGTGTGCGTAGTTGATGAGAAACTACGTTTATAAATTTTGATTTAGATTCGGATAATTCTTTAACATCCGAATAAAGTTTGGCATTCTGGATCGCAAAACCAGCCTCGGCGGTAAATATATTCAATAAATTCATATCCTGATGAAAATAACCCTCACCGGATAATTTACTGCCAAGAACCAATATGGCAATCTCAGCGTCTTCGGCCATAATTGGGATCACTACGTCAATATCGTGAGACCTCATAACTTGTTTAATCGGCCCCTCTTCTAGGTAGTCAAAAGCTAATTCTATGGGGCGGGGGTCTCTGACCGTGGAGAGAGTTGAAAAATTGTTTGTTGATTGAAGGTGTAACAAACTCTCCAATTCTTTGGCTGTGTCGTCCCCAAAACCAAATCCCATATCAAATTGGTTGATGATTTTATGATCATCAACCAACAACCAAGCTCCCTTGGCAATACCCATTTGTTCGGTTAAAAGCTTTAATGTTTCATTAGTCATTTTCTCCAAATCAACTGTACGACTAATGATGTTATTAAGCCGCGTCAGTAATTCATCGGGGTCATAACGAACAGCATGAAATATTCTATTGGTTAGCTGTCTAAAAAAACTCTCTAAGGGACGGAAAGTAGTCAAAATCAATAAGGCCAATGCTATTGATATCGCCGATACGGTAATATCAAACTGCAATCCCAAAACCTCTTTGATAACAGCCAGTAAAACGAAGGCGTAAGCTACGGTTAAAACGGCCATAGTCAATAAAAATGATGCCGCCCGTATTATAAAAATTCTAATATCAAAAAGACGATGCTTGATAATGGCGTAAGCGGTAAAAGCTACGAAGGGAAAGATGAAAATAGCGGCGAACGGCAAATAAGAAGGGTTATTAAAGACAACTGGCAAGAAAAAATTAGTCATCATAACGGCCAAAAACATGGCGGCAACTCCGGTGGTAACAAAAATAAATTTTCTACGATTATTTTTATCGGCCTTAAAAGTTTTAACCACTAAAATCACCAATCCAACAATGGCATAGCCAACAGTAGTCATGCCGAATACGGGCATCAACGGACCATTGACGGCTGACAATATAATGCCGTCGGGAGATAAAAACCCCACCTCTTTTAAAACCAATGGCGTCAACGTCAAAATAGAAATAATTGATGTCCAAATACTCAATATAATCACATAAATTTTTGATAATTTTATACGCTGATCGGGGAATGACAAAGCGAATAGAAAAAAAGAAAAGGTATATAAAGTGGCCGTAAACAGCGTCAAGCGCAGAACAGAAAAAGCATAGAAAACCGGCAATGGCCGGGAGCTAAGATAGTTAGCTATAGACCAAAAAGCTATAAAAAATGTAAATAGAAAGAACGTTATGTGGGTGGCGCTCCGACGCAATGATAAAAACACAATAAAACCCAAAATCACTGTCGCCATAATAGCCAACCCGACAACAGAAAAATCCCAATTTATTAATAGAGGGTAGGTGGCTTGCATATTTAATTATAACTGGCCATTTTTTTAAAAAACTCCATTTTGTGTTCTAGAACACACCTTTCTGCCTCGGGATGCCAAAAACGATTCTTCATAAATCCTATAAAATCTTTACCGCCGAAAAAATTATGCTTAAGAGGCTTCAATCCGTTGTTAAAATCTTCACAATTCAGACACTTAGTCTCTACGTTTTTATATTTTTCAGAGATATCAATAGCATATTCTAATGTGCCTTCGGGCACTATTTCGTCATCATCACAAATAAATAATAGGGTACGAATATTGGGTGGGATGTGTTCTAATTTAACAGCCGGCCGAACTACGCCCTGCGGATAGAAAATAAGGGGCGATATGCCAAACAGGCCGACTATATGATTTTTAAGATTTCTCACGCTATGTTTTTTAATTTCTTCATCTGACGGCTCCTGAACCACTCTTCCAGCGAAAACGAATCCCCCACTCATACCGCCAAGCACAATCTTGCTCTTTCCTCGACTCAAACACTCTTTAATGCCTTCTTCTATCTTATCAAAAACCCTACTCTCAGGAAAGGAATTGGCAAATTTAATCCTCCTCTGATAAGCCCCGGGCAACACCGTAAGTTTTAAGACTTTCCAAAAAGTCTTCTTCTCATAAGAATCGTCAAAAATATCAACACCGACAACAAACGCGCCCTCTTTAACAATGGGGTCAAAAACATCCATCATTGACTTGGTCAACCCTATGATGGGACTTATAAAAACAATTCCCAGATTATTTAAATTATTATTGTTTTCCGATGCCAGCATGATGATTTTTATTATTTAATTTAGATATCAGTTTTTCTTCTACCGAAATACGCGAACTAAAAGAGCTGGCAGGTCCGGCCTCGCCAAGCCTAAACATCATAGCAATAGTTTCGTTACCCACATCAAATGTTCTTTTTATATCGTCATAAGCGGACTTCATCAAGCTTATATGATATGAAGATAATAAATTTTCGGTTTTTTCAGAGATTATGCGTTGAGCAAAAAACAATGTGGCGGTTACCGGCTGTAAAACCAAACCGAACGAAGTAGCTTTCAACCACACTCTTTGCATCAATCTACCGGCATTTACATAATCTCTGCTATTGTTGCCGCTCATTGTTATAATTCCCATCGCGGACCCACTGGCATAAAGCTTAGAATCTTCTTTAGCAATAAATCTCGGCAAACCCAAATGAATGGCTAACTTCATAAGCGGCCAATTCTTAGCTAGTCTAAACATTATTTTTTGAACAGGATTAAACTCCATCGCATTGATATACAATCCATGACGCAATCTTTTTTCTCTTGATTCATTCCAAACCACATCTTTGAACAATAGGCCATGAAGTTTTTTATTCTCTAAAATAACTATTTCGGCTAACGCCCCAGCTTTGCCGGCTATTTGTTTTTCTTTTTCGGATTCTAATAACTTAATCCCACCCGATTCCGACTCTTGAGATGCCCTCAAAATACCGCTCCTTTGCTCCGCCGTTAACGGAATATTTTTATATGGCCTGCGATTAGTGTGGCGTTTTTTAATAAATTCAAAAAGAGCATCTTGTCGGACGCTGTCTGACTTTGAAAAAAACACCTCTGCCACTAAATTTTTATCAGTAGCTGACGGAAATAAATCAACTTTTGAAGAATAGCCAAAATGCGAAGCGGCAATGACCATATTTTCAATCAATCCACCATGAGCAATATAAGAACCGCTTTGTTCAAAATTTAAATAAGGATTATCTTTATCCGGTAAATTATATATCAAAAGACTATCTCCACCTATCTGAAATGCCCATGGCTGGCTATTATCTCCCGATGGAGCCCAAATGGCATAATCTAAAATGTCTTTAATATAACCCGACATATCTCATTAAATTATACCACCTAGAACTCTAGGCATAAACTCAGTCTATTTTTTTACCCATTTTTGCTTACCGCCAGAATGGAAATATAGCGGATGTTCATAGGGCCAAAGAGTTAATCTAGGCAACATCCTAATTTTCGTTTGGTTATAACTCTCTCTGTATTCAGAATTTTCTTTCAGCAGATGGTTAATAATGATTGATCTAATCTTATCGCTAAGCTGTTTGGATTTTTTAATTTTCCGCCGTAATTCAATATTGATTTTAAAAACTTGATTTTGTCCTTTGTCTCTATCAACTACCATAGTGAATTTGCCCGTAATATTTTTTGATAAACTGCTAGCGCCCAAAGCCCTCCTTATTGTTTCCGGATATATATTAAAACCGTTTAGAGTAACCACAAAATCACTTCTCTCATAAACAAAAACAAACGGCAATCTTTGAATTGTATCTTTGATGCCGGCCTTCTTTATTTCATTTTCCAAATTGATGCCCGCATTGCGGCAATGCTGAAGCATCTCATCAAAACCAATCACGCCGCCATTATCTTTCAAATCATAACGCGCCAAAGGCAATCCGCTATAAGCCGAACATACTAAGCCGCCGTTTATTTCTTCAAAAAAGAACATTTCGGGAAAATATTGAGTTAATGTAGGTAATTTATAAATATCTCCAAAAATTGTTTTATAAAGCTTCTTGTTTTTGATAGCTAATCTTCTTATTAAAATTGACAATGGAGTCTCATAAGACATCGTTCCTAAATCTACCGTACCATAATGATTTAGCGTATCACGATAGATATTTTTAAGACCGGCTTGATGGGCTATATAATCTCTAAACTTTTCACTAAAACCTTCGGCTGAAAAGATAAACTTCATATTGTAATTTCGCCACTTTATTCCCTCGGCCAAGCCTTCATCCAATAAATCTTTAACGAATGGCGGATAACCGCCAATAATTATCTGATTGTAATAAGGAGCTAATTTCCTAAATGCCTTTAAAATTTCTGACTTGTTCAATCCGGGATTTATAATGCTCAAAGCATAATCACCGCGACTAACCAAATGTTTAAGAGCTTGATAAGTAAACAAACCGCCGATCCACGCGCCCATAGCGAAACCGTTTATATATAAAGTTTTATGGCGATCAATTTTAAAATTACTATTTAGATATATTTCAGCAGTGGTTGCGTACTGCATATCTTGATCATCTTGGCGTGGGAAATAAAAAGGTTCTCCCGTAGATCCCGATGTGACTGAATACACCCAATGCTTTTCAGACAATTCGCCACCCCAACATAAATCAACTAACGGGTATTTTTTAAGATATTCGCCCTTATCAAGGGTGGGCAACAATTTAAAATCAGCCATATTTTTAATATCGCCCATTTTAATGCCGTTGGACTTTAAAAATCTTTTATAGGCTGGCACCTCTTTAACCATTTCTCCGAAAAGACGCAAAGCCATCTGTTCTCCTCTCTTAATCCAATAAACAGCCGGCTTGATTTTTAAATCTCTGATAATATTACGAATCTTCTTATTCATACATATCGTATCTTTATATGATAACAAAATACTCACAGAAAAGCCCCAATTTTCATCGGGAACTAAAATTCAATTAAGTCTATATGGGTTATTTATATGCCCCGCTAATAAGCATCAACCTTGGCCCTGGCCATTGAGTCGGCAATAAAATCCGTAGATTTACGCATTTTAGAACTTTTAACAAAAATATCGCCGAGAGTCTTTTTTATCATTTTGACCCGGTTGATTATTAGCTTCTTATTAATTTTATTTTCATATTCACTGACTACGCTTATTAATCCGCCAGCATTTACTACATAATCTGGCGCATATAAAATACCGGAGCGGTACAACAACTCCCCCGCCTTATCGTTAGCTAATTGATTGTTGGCGCCGCCTAAAACAATCTGACATCTCAATTCTTTAATAGTTTTGTTATTTAGTATGCCGCTCATGGCGCATGGTGAATAAACGTCTACCCTTTGCTCGTGTATCTTAGAGGGTGAAATGGCAATTACTTTGGGGAATCTCTTTTCTATTGATTTTACTTTGTCTTTATCAATATCCGAAACAAATATTTTTTGATTGGAATTATCGCTATAAATCAATTTCAAAAATTCAGAACCAACCTTTCCAAGGCCGGCTATGGCAAAATTAGTTTCAGTCACATCTTTTTCGCCGAAAACCTCTCTTAAGGCCGCCTCCAAACCATAAAATAATCCCAAGCCAGTAAACTCAGTCGGATCTATTTTGGAACCAACCATAAAAGGACTGGTGCGGCTCATCGTTTTAACGTCTGCCTGAGTCAAGCCGATGTCCGAACCGGTAATAAAAAGACCTTCTAATAGATTTACCCTTTCGGCATAAGCTTTCAATAAAGCGCTTGATTTGGGAACTGATCCAGATATAACAGCTTTAGCGCCTCCATATGGCAATCCCGCCATAGCCGCTTTATAAGACATTAATTTAGACAATCTCAAAACATCTTTAATAGCCTCCAATTGAGAACTATATGGCCATAAACGAGTGGCGCCAAAAGATGGAAATTTCTTGTTCTTCCGATGAATACCTATAAAACCCTTCAGGCCAATATTAGAATCATTCAAAAAGACCACTTTATGATGGTTGTCATATTCAACTAATTTTTCTACATCAAAACTGTGTCTAAAAGACATTGTTAGATTAAAGATGCGGGTTGATGTGGATTCGCGCTACCAGCTGCTTGTCTTTGCTTAAAGCAATCTTCTTGAGGGCATAGACCGCGTACACGCCCCCCAACATAGCAGCACTACCCAATTGAGGCCAAGAAACTAATTTTTTACTAATAACTTTTTTCACCGATTTTATCATTTCGGGATCCACCAAATGTATTCCTCCGACAATATCTTTCATTATAATACTACCAACCATCTGCATTTTATTTATCTTAGGATCGCCGAATTCTCTAAGTTTTCTATTCCAATAGCTAAGCGGACGATGAAATATTTTCTTATAGCCCAAATCATAACGCTCAATATGCAAAACTATGCCATTACCGTTATCGGTGACCATTATAACTGGAACTTTATATTTTAAGGCTAATTTCCTAAGATTTATTTTCATAGGTAAATTATCAATCTCATCAACTAGACAATTTAATTTTTTTTGTGCTAATAGCGGCTCTAAATTATCTTCCGTTATACCTTTGGGCATAATCCTGACCTTAGCGAACGGATTATCCTCATAGATGCGGCGCGCGGCCAAAACGCATTTATTTAAGCCAATTTGATGAACTCCGCCAAAAATACGATTAAGATTGGTATTGTCCAAATTATCAAAATCAGCGATAGTTATTTCTCGCGCGATGCCGGCTTGCGTCGCGACAAAAGCGATATTACTACCAACGCTCATGCCGAATACAGCGACCTTGTAATTATATAACTTCTTTTGTTCCGCCGCGGTAATAAGATCTTGATTACGATTTGTCTTTAATCTGAAATAGTCATCGGCGCGAACAGTTTTAACTAGATGATAATTCCACGGATAATACACCCAAACAAAAGATTTTTCTTTTTTAGTTTTGTATTTTTTAAAATCTTGCGTCTTATAAACAACTTCTTTATCTGCGCCGATGTATTTATGATTATCTATAAAAAACAACTCATTGATCTGGCGATTAAAAGAATCTACCACAATAACGGCATTATTGCCCCTCTTCAATCTATTAGCTTTGTCGTTGCTTAAAATTAGCGATCTATATTCTGAAGCTTCAAATTTCATAATCATATCATTTAAAAAATTAATCTTGTTTGGGGACGGGCAGACTCAGCCAGAATGTAACCCCATTGCCATCTTTTATCGGCGATTCAAACCATATTTTGCCTTGATTGGCCTCCATGGCCAGCTTAGCTATAAAAAGACCTAGGCCGCTACCGCGCGGTCTCAATTTTTGAGCCAATGGCCCACGATAGAATTTATTAAATATTTTATCGTGCTCAATTTCGGGTATGCCCGGACCATCATTGCGTATGCCTATAAGATATTCATCGTTCCTCTTGCTAACACTAACGGCTACTGCCGAACCTTCGGGAGAATAAGCAATCGCATTATCTAAAATATTCTCAAACGCCTCACTAAATAGCGCCCTATCTATAGACAATGTTTTTATGTCATCGGTTATAGATAACTCCACTCTAACATTACGAGATTTCGCGACTGGCTCAAATAAGGTCATCGTCTCCCTAATTAACTCACTAATATCAGTAGGCTGTCGCTTTGATGCTACGGAACCGGCTTCCAATCTAGAAATGCTCAACAAATCACCCACTAAAGAGATTAATCTTTCGTTTGATTCATATATGTTGGCCAGCTTTTCTTCTTGTTTATCAGAAAAATGATCGTCTTTGCGCAAAGACTCTATTAACCATTTCATAGACGATAAAGGTGTACGCAACTGATGCGAAGCAATAGAAATAAATTCTGTCTTAGATTTGTTCATCTCTTCTAACTCTCTAACGTTGCGAGTCAGCGCGTCTCCCATGCGGCTTACAGATTTATATAAACCACCTATTTCGCCATCGGCTAGCCGTTTGGGAATTATTTCCACCCTACCTTCGGCTATATTATTAGCCAAACTGGACACCTCTTTAATCGGTTCCAAAACACTTCTGTAAGCGTAGACCATAAAGGCCACTCCTCCCAAAGTAACCAATAACCAAGCGGCAGAAAAAATAGGATAAAACAAAACCGCATTATTTTCAAAACTCTCTATCTGATCGGCACTAACTTGGCGCAATATTACCAATAAAATATCGCTATTGACGCTAATATCATTTAGTAAATTTATTGATAATGGATTGGCGAGATAATCATTGACAGACTGCTTAAGCGCTAAGAATGATTCATATTCTAGCTGGGATAAAACTAATAAATTATCGCTAAGATATCGTTTATTGTCCGGCAAAAACAATCCATAATTATTCTCATAGTCCGCTATAGATGTATTCAGTCTGGCTTTCTGCTCCTTGATTAGATTTTCATATTCTGATTGAGTATATAAATTAGCGCTTCTCGCCAAAATGTCCAATCTTAAAGAAGTCTCCCGAATATCAGCCGCTGTCCTTCTTCCATTGGTAACAACATTTTCCTGTTGACTAATATAATTGACGGCATCGTTATAGATATAAACGCTAAAAATGGCGCTTAAAAAAACCGGGATAGTGGCCAATATCACAAATCTCAAACCAAACTTTTCCGAAAGAGGCATTCTTGATTTCATTATTTAATTGTATCACAACCAGATAGATAATTACTTAAATATATCCCCACATTCCTTCAAGACGATTGATTTTGAAAATACTTCGCGCGATTGTATTCCCTCGTCGTTTTATTCCTCACGACAATTGAAAATCTATTCCTCGCTATACTCGCAATGATTTCCTAATTAGTTGCGGGGGTGGGAGTTGAACCCACTGCCTCCTGGTTATGAGCCAGACGAGCTACCGTTGCTCTACCCCGCGTGAATAGTGTATCACAATTGTTGCCAAATGCAAAAATTGGTAACCTTAAGCCATGATTCCGCGGGCTCGCCATAATATGAATATAGCCATTCTTGGTTTCGCGCGAGAAGGAAGATCTCTATTAAAATTTCTAAAAAAAGCCCCTAAATTCAAGGGAGCTAAAATTACTATTTTAGATAAAAAGCTTAATAAAAATTATCTCCATCGTCTTGATAGATTTGACTTGCTCTTTCGCTCACCGGGCATCCCCTATAACTTGCCAGAAATTCAACAAGCTATTAAAGGGGGCCTTAAAATTTCCAGCGCCACTAAATTATTTTTTGATCTCTGTCCGGCTAAAGTTATCGGCGTTACCGGCACCAAGGGCAAGGGCACAACTTCCACGTTAATATATAAAATCCTTAAAGAGGCCGACAAAGACGTCTATCTAGCCGGCAATATCGGCAAACCGGCATTGAATATCTTGCCCGAATTATCCAAAAAATCTTTGGTGATATTAGAACTATCTAGCTTTCAATTGCAGGATCTCAAAAAATCGCCAACTATTGCCATCGTATTAGATATCTTCCCCGATCATTTAGATTCTCATAAAAATATGCGAGAATATTTAGCCGCCAAAACTAATATTTGCGCCCACCAAACCAAAAAAGATGTTGTCTTTTATTTCAAAAATAACCCACTATCTCAAAAAATGGCGCTCCATAGCCGCGGCCGTCACATTCCAATCTCCGCGCCCGACAACCTTTCAAAAAATAAAATAATGGCCGCGACAGTAGCCGCCCATCTCAATTGTTCGCGCGCCACTATTGATAGAGTCATCAAAAATTTTCATGGCATGAAGCACCGCTTAGAACTTATTCGTAACATCAAAATCTCCAGAACCACTAAGCAACATTCTGGCATTCTTAATAATATGAGGGTGTTATTTTACGACGATTCGGCTAGTACTAATCCCCAAACCGCCGCCGTAGCCGTTCTATCTTTTGCGCCGAACAAATTAACCAATTCACCAACTAACCAACTAACCATTTTAATAGCCGGTGGCAAAGACAAAAATCTCAATTATACTCCCCTAGCCAAGGCCATCAAAAAATCTGGTAACGTAAAACTAGTAATCCTTTTCGGCGAAAATAAAATTAAAATTAAAAAAACACTAGAGACTGGTGACCAGAAACCGAATATAAAACTAGCCAAAAATTTAAAATCCGCCGTTGATTTAGCTTATCAATCTGCCCGAAAACTAAGTAACCAACCAACTAATCAACTAATTAACATTATCCTCTCTTCCGGCGCCGCCAGTTTTGATATGTTCAAAGATTATGCCGATCGGGGCCAGCAATTCAAAAAGATTGTAAAAAAAATAGCAAGATAGTATACTTTTTTTAGTTGCAGCCGTAGTGTAGCCCGGTTAACACGTCTCCCTGTCACGGAGAAGATCGCCGGTTCGAATCCGGTCGGCTGCGCATCAGATTTTTCAAGCAAGATAACGAGCTTTAAAAATCAATTCTCCGATCAAGCATCGGAACATCATATTTTCTAAGCCGATATTTTCTCATAATACTGACCTATCCCCAAAATATCTTTTTCTCGCCAATGTTTGCCAATGAGTTGAAAGCCCACTGGCAACCCCTCGCGACCTCGGACTGGAATAGAAATAGCCGGCAATCCGGCCATGTTGACTGGAATAGTAAAAATATCTGAAAGGTACATAGTTAAGGGATCAGCCGTTTTCTCTCCTAACTTAAATGCCGTAGTCGGTGAGACTGGGGTTAAAATAACATCCACTTCCTTAAAGGCCTCGTCAAAATCTTTTTTGATAAGCGCCCTTACTTTTTGCGCCTTAGCATAATAGGCATCATAATATCCAGAAGATAAAACATAAGTCCCTAAAATAATTCTCCGCTTAACCTCTTGACCAAAACCATCACTGCGATTCTTTTTATAAAGATCCAACAAATTATCGGCCTTAGCATGGCCATCTTTTCGGCCATATCTAATACCATCAAAACGAGCCAAGTTGGCGCTAACTTCCGCGGGCATAATTATGTAATAGCAAGAAAGCGCGTATTTTGTGTGAGGTAATTTGATTGTTTTAAAATTAATCCTCAAGCTTTTTATTTTCTCTATAGCGCCCTCTACGGCTTTAACAACTTCCGAATCCGCGCCAGCGGTAAAATATTCTTCCGGCAATCCAATGGTCAAATTTTTAATATCTTCCAATTCGGGATTGAACAAGGTATTGCCATAGCCACCTTCCGGGTCAGCGCTGGTAGCGTCAAATTGATCTCGGCCGGCTATGGCCTGAAATAAAATAGCCACATCTTCAACGGTTTTAGCAAACGGACCAATCTGATCTAAACTAGATGCCATAGCTGTCGCCCCATATCTAGAAACAGCTCCATAAGTCGGCTTAAGACCCACCACCCCGCATAAACTAGCGGGCTGACGAATAGAGCCGCCCGTATCTGTGCCTAGAGCGCCTAAGGCCATATGAGCAGAGACAGCGGCCGCTGATCCGCCAGAAGATCCTCCCGGAACTCTCTCTAAATCATGCGGATTCCGAGTTAATTTAAAAGCCGATGTTTCCGTGGAAGACCCCATAGCAAACTCATCCATATTGGTTTTACCCAGAAAAACCGCGTCAACCCCTTTAAGTTTTCTAATAACAGTCGCGTCGTAAGGGGCGCGATAATCTTCCAATATTTTAGAAGCGCAAGTCATAGGTTGACCAGACACTAAAAGATTGTCCTTAATAGCTAATGGCGCGCCGGCTAACATGCCCACTGGTTCATCTCCGGCTATTTTAAGATCAACCCGCTCGGCTTGCCTATAAGCTTCATCTTTAGCCAGCGATAGATAGGCATTAATCTCCCGATCTTTGGAATCTATATATTCAAAAAATTTCTGCGCCACTTCCAAAGCGGTATACTCTTTTTTGAGTAATCCTTCGTGAAGCTTTTTAATTGTAAGATCATGTAATGAATGCATATTATTCTCCGCCAAGGGCGGATCTGTCTTCGGCGTAAAAAACTGGGGGCACTTTCAAAAACCCACCATCCTGTTCTGGAAATTGCTCTCTCAATTTATCAACATTCTCAAAATGTCCTTCGGTAAAAACCTCGTCTTCACGCGTCACGTTCTTCAGCATCGTACCTCCAGTCATTGGCCGGACTTCGTCAGTGTTAACTTCCTGCAACTCTTTAAAGTGATTAAGAATGCTGGTTAGATCAGTTAAAAACTTTTCCTGCTCTTTTTCAGTCAATTTTAACCTTGCCAATTCAGCCAAATGCTCAATAGATTTTTTGTTTATTTCAAACATACAATTAATTCTATATTAAATAGAGATTCTATTCAAAATAAAAAACTCCCGCAATACTATTACACAGCGGGAGCAGTTGGCGGCCACTAGATACCGATATAGCGAGCCACCGCAGAGGCGACGAACACCACTCCTATCAATACAACATCAAAAAACATTTTCCATTTTGACGATTCGTCAAATACCGTCGGGAAAAAACGCCTCAAGAAAACCAGCATCAACAATATCATTCCAACAGTATAAAGAGCTCCTGACGTATCCATAGCCACATCCTTTCTCAAGGGGAGGGGCAGAGAAATAAAATAAACTTTTTAATTTGCTTACGACATCATAGCACAATCGACACTAATCTGTCAATAACGCTAAAAATTCTTTTTCCGTAAGAACTCTTACGCCCAATTTCTGGGCTTTAGCTAATTTGCTGCCCGGCTCGGCACCGGCGACTACATAGCTAGTTTTCTTAGAAACTGACTCATTCACTTCCCCGCCCAAATCGCGAATTCTATTTTTGGCTTCATCGCGAGACATTGATTCTAAGGTGCCGGTCAAAACAAAAACCGCGTCTTTCAGCTTTGGGCTTTTAGCTTTGAGTGGCTCGACAATTAATTGGATGCCAACTTTATCCAGTTTTTTAACAAATTCTTGATGTTTTTTATCTTTAAAATAATTTACTATACTCTGCGCCACTGCTGGACCGATATCAGAAAGTTGTTGAAGTTGTTCAAACGTTAGATGTTCAATAATTACTAAAATATCTTTCGGTCTTGATACTTGATGCTTGATACTTGATACTATTTTCCGCGCCAATACTCGTGAAGTTTCTTCGCCAACATGTAAAATGCCCAAGCTGGTGATAAATCGCGGTAAATCAATTTTTTTACGCGCAGCAATCTCTGTAACAATATTCTCGGCTGACTTCTCGCCAAATCTTTCCAAAATTTTAATATCTTCTTTGCGCAAAGTAAAAATATCGGCCGCGTCGCCAATCAAGCCCTCGTCCACAAAACGATCAATAATTTTTGGGCCCAAACCATCAATGCCGAATACCCCCACGAAATGATAAAGCTGTTCCCTCTGTCGCGCTCCGCAATCTTTGTTGGAACATCTATAAGCTACGCCATGCCTACCGCCAGAGGTGGCGTCTTTGATAACTTTTGATCCATCAACCGGACAAGTTTTGGGCATATGAAATTCTCTTTCCTTGCCGGTGCGCAATTCTTCTAATACTTTTGTGACTTGTGGAATAACATCGCCAGCGCGACTAACAATTACCGTATCGCCTACTTTGAGACCAAGTCTCATAATCTCGTCATAATTATGCAAAGTGGCATGAGTAATAGTAATGCCACCAACTTGCGTCGGTCGCAAAACAGCTACCGGAGTCAATGCTCCAGTTCTACCAACTTGTAATTTAATATCTTCAATAATAGTGGTCGCCTCTTTGGGAGAAAATTTATAAGCTATAGCGGCGCGCGGCGCCTTGCCGATAACCCCGCCGTCATCAAAAAATTTATTGTCATTAACTATCACTACGATGCCGTCTATTTCGTAATCAATTTTATCACGATGTTTATTCCAATAATCCCTAAACTCAAAAACCTCTTTAAGCGACCGACAAAGCTTATTATGAGGATTTATTTTAAATCCATATTTTCTAAGCAAATCATGTTCAGCTTCATGAGTTTTAATGCCAAAATTATCTTCTGGGAACTTACCAAAATCTTGACCAACCACGATATCATATTGAAATGAATCCAATTTACGACTAGCGGTAATTTTAGAATCCAGCTGTCTAACCGTTCCTGCGGCTAGATTGCGGGGATTGGCAAAGGTCTTTTTACCTTCTTTGATCAACTCTTTATTGATCCTATTGAATTCCTTTTTTGTTAAAAAAATTTCTCCGCGAACAATTAGTCTTTTGGGCAATGGAGCATGAGGCGCGCTACTGGTCGCGTTCAACTTAAGCGGCACGGCCTCAATAGTCCTTACATTTTGAGTTATATCTTCCCCGACCAATCCATCTCCCCTAGTTGATCCTCTAACAAAAATACCGTCTTCGTAAATCAATTCTATAGATAAACCATCAATTTTCAGCTCGCAAAAAAATCCTCCGACTGGCTCAGTCCCAATTTTTTTTCCTAGATAATTTTCTAATCGCTGCCACCAATCTTTTATATCTTGTTCTGAAAAGGCGTCGTTAAACGACAACATCAGCTTTTCATGTCCAGCTTTTTTAAATTCCTTAAGCGGCTTGCCGGCCACTCTTTGAGTGGGAGAATCTAGAGTTATTAAATCCGGGAATTGTTGCTCCAAATCAAACAATTCTTTTTTCAAAGCATCCAGAGCCTCGTCAGAAATTAGCGATCTATCTAACACGTGATAAGCATAGCGATATTTATTAATCGCTTTTTTGAGTTTGATTATGCGCTGTTTGGCAGATTGCTCGCTCATCTTTTCATTCTAACATAAAAAATACCGCGGTTATGGGGCGTTTTTGTGCTTCGTGGCGGCTTATTTATCTATAAATACTAAAAGGTCGCTTCAAAGGCGCGAGCCACCTGACCGGATTCGCCCAACGACTGTATAGTGTCCGCATCTGGCAAATTCGTACTAAAACTCGCTTCATTATTCAGAACCATTGAACTGCAATAATCGGTTGAATCGGCATCTTTAAATCTGCGATAAAACTGACATTCTAAACCACTGTCAGCCGCGAAAATGGCCTTAGCTGAATCAGCAACATTGGTAGTTTGTCTTATCTGATAGAGCATCAATAATCCGGCTATGGCCGTAGCGCCCAAAATCGTGCCAGATAAAATCAGTACCGTAACCAACATAACTTGTCCTTTGGAATTATTATTCATAATATTTTATTGTCCCGGCAACGACGGTAATGAAAAGTCGGGCTGTAAATTGCCATATTGATAAAGCAATATGGCATAAATCACGGCTGACCATACAAGAATAATAACCCCCTCTTTGCGATGTTCTCTTTCGCTAGCTAAAGCGATTCCATAAACAATGCCCGCTACAACATTAAAAAAACCTATAATTATGCCTATCCAGAACCATTTTTTATAAAGCTTAAAATTATCTTCCATGATGTAATTATAACACGCACTCACGAGAGGTATCTAAAACTCTCGGACTTATAGTAGTTTGAATATCTGTGAAAAAATCTCGCAACTGAGCCAACGACGACCCCACTCTTAACGAGATGGTTATTTTAACTTGCTCAAAGTCCGTAGTAGATTCTCCCTTTAACAAAAATCTCAATCTTTCAACATCAACGTCATCGCTGGTAATGCGGCGAAATGACAGCGGATCTGGATCCGGCGGAGGGATAAAATCAGATTCGCTACGCTCTATATATCCCGTTCTATCTCTAAGCAAATTCAATCTATAAACAACGTATTTTCTATTCGCATTAATAAAATTTAATTCACTATCAGAGGTGTCAAAACAAATGCCCGTTCGTATTTCACGAGCCATCTGCTCTAAAGTTAAACTCGCGTTATTGTTTACCGCTATCAAACTAACAATAGTTCTTTGACTACGCAACGATTTGATAAAAATACCGCTAGTAATAGCTAGAACCGTCACAAACAAAGTCATGGCCACCAAAAGCTCAATCAAAGTAAAACCGTCCCGGACGCGCGATATATAGCATCTTAAAATTGTTAATTTATGTAATAATTTTTTCATCTCGCAACTATATATTTAACTTTAATCATATTAACGCCAGTTGAAAAAATGATCCTCTAGATTAATCTCAAAATCGCCGCCGCCACGGGTAGTCCAATTAACAATTGAATTAACCCGCATTTCATCATTTGACCCATCTAAATGTCTATCAAATGGATAGCTGATGCGAATATATCTAGTAAACCGGGTATCATCTCCAGACGCATAACTATACACATCGCGGCCATCATCATATCTAAGCGGTGGTGGGTTGGCTGATAATAACGATATTGACCCATTGTAATTGACAAGATATAAGCCAGCGCTCAGACCCAAAGACCAATCATTATTATTGATATAATTAGTATCAATTTTATTTTTAACAATCTCTATCCCCTCAGATGCCAAATAAGTCGCTATATAACGATCACTTAATACCCTATTCAAGCTTTGAGATTCTGAAAGCAATGTAAAAATACCCAAAAGACCTATCACGATGATGCTGATAGCAATCATCGATTCAATCAACAACTCGCCTTTTTGCGAATTGTCTAATTTGATATATATTTTTTTAAACATATAATTTTATCTGGATGAAACCTGACCGGCACTATTAACAACAACAACCACCGAAGATTGTTCGCCGGCTATATTCGTTGAGAGTGTGATGGTGGTTTCGGACGCATTGGGGGTCAGGGTAGTTTTCGGGTCTGGCGGCGTAAAGAAAATATCAGTTACATTGGGGTTGCTACTCAACTCAATATCTACAGCATACAGATTTGTTTTCTCTTCCAGCTCCTCTCCAACATCAAACTTCTTATTACTAGCTCTTAAGCTACAATCTCCATTAATTTTAGAATCTTTAAAGAGTTGATAATATTTAGGCACTATATGCACACCGTAACCACAAGCGGCGCCATCAACTCTAAAAGTTTGGATGCTCAAAGATTTAGCCCTTAAAATAGTATTGACTAATTTAGCCTGCTCTCTAAGCAGGGTTAATTGTTTCTCACTATCGCGGCTGTACAACAACAACATTGAAGTCAACAGCGCCAGAATACCGATGACAACCAACAGCTCTATTACAGTAAAACCTCTTTGCTTCATAATCTAATAATAGCAAAAATACGCGGTCCGAAAAACAAAGCAATCAAAGTTCCGATTACTAAAAATGGCCCAAACGGTATGGCGTCTTTCATTTTTTTTATATTTGCGGCCATAAGAATAATCCCCCAGACCCCGCCCGCGATAAAAGCCGTCATAAAAGCCACCAAAATCTGTGGCCAACCCAATAATAACCCCATAGCGCCGGCCAATTTAACATCGCCCATTCCCATAGCTCTACCTTTGCTGAAAAATGCCAGACTACCGAAAAATAACAATCCGCCTAAAGCCGATAAAATATGACCCCAATAAGCGCCGCTTAATATGATAATTATCGCGCCCAGAATAGCTAAAAAAATATTTAGGCCATCCGGCAAAATAGATAATCTCGCGTCAATAGAAGCCATTAAAATCAATGTCAATGATGCCAAGACTAAGACTAAAAACTGCCACCATGTCACAAAATTGAATATATAAATATAAAGCGACGCGAAAACTAGACCCGTCATAAACTCAACAATTGGATAACGCCAAGAAATTTTATAACTACATTGGCGACATTTTCTATTTTGAATAAAAAAACTTACCAATGGGATAAGTTCATACCAACTAAGCATTTTGCTACAGTTGGGGCATTTAGATCTGCCGCCGAAATAGTAACTAGGATAACGTTCGGCAACCACATTTATAAAACTACCCATCACTAAACCGAAAATAAAAATTATTAAAATGTTTATTATCATTATCTGCTGTTCATTATACAAACTTGGGGAGGCGGTTGCCTCCCCAAGCCGATTTATTCTAACTAAATATTGTCAGTCTATAAAGTAACACAATATTTATCAGTCGGAGTCTCAACAGTACTGCAAAGCGAACTAGGACTGCTTTGCCCATTGTTGGGCACCGTCATCGGAGAGGCAACCCCAGGACCACAAGCATCTTCAAATGCCCTATTCGGAGTTTGCTTAAGAGCAGAATTATTGCCGTCCTCCAGTATCGCTCCTAACACATAACGAGAGCCATTTTCGCTACAATATCCATAATGACGGGGGTTGGTTGGACTATTAACGGGATCGTCTGGTACCTGATTAATTCCGATAGTCGCATTAATCAATACATTAGCCAAATCATCCCAATTGTTGGAAGACGGATAAACGCCCTCCTTAGCAAAGTACAACTCAAGAGCGTTCTGTACTTGCTTAAGATCGCTGATACGACGCGCATCGCGACTCTTACCTCTAAAGCCGCCCAAACCGACCAAAACAATGGAAGCTAAGATACCGATAATAGCTATAACGATAACTAATTCTATTAAAGTAAAGCCTTTCTTCATATATGTTTACAGATGGACACAGATTGAGAGCTGATCGGCACGGATCACAGATCGGTGCCTATCCGCATATTATCAGCGTCTATCCGTAATATCTTTTCTCGACCTTTCCGGATTAATTATTGCTTATTATTAATTATACCAATTAAAACGATTGTATCAAATTATAAATAGGCAATAGCACCGAGGCAAACAATACACCCACCAAAACTCCCATAACAACCATTAGGGTGGGCTGGATCAATTCCACTAGATTAGCTACTAAATCATTAACCTCTCGGGTATAAAATATAGCCACGCGATCCAGCATCTCATCCAATTTACCAGTCTTTTCACCTACGGCCACCATCTGCCCTACCAAAACAGGAAAATATTTCTCGTTAGTCTCAATTGCTTCCGAAACCAATCTTCCACTACGAACTTTTTCGGCCAAATCATGTATCACCTCGCGATAAATAACGTTATCAATAGTATGTCCGCTAATCTCAATTGCTTGAGCAACCGGAATACCTCCCTTTATCAAAATAGACAACCCTTCCGAAAATCTGCTTATGTAGACTTTTTTAAATAGATCTCCAAAAACAGGAGCTCTAATAATCAACTGCCCATAAACCATGCGCCCCTCTTGGCTGCGCAAATAATCAGCAACAATTACCAGCAAAATAGCGACCGCGATAATAACACCCAACCACCAAGCAGCGATAAAATTACCGACATCTAAAAGAATTTGAGTGAAAAATGGCAATTGCACATTGGATTCCGCGAAAATCGGACTTAACTGCGGAAAAACTACCCCGACTAAAATACCGGCCACCACCAAAAATAATCCCAAAACAAAAGCTGGATAAATTAAAGCGTTGCGAACCTTGGCTATAAGAGCCATTTCTTTTTCTAAATAATCTGCCAAAAATTCCATCACTTCATCTATGCGCCCCGTAACCTCTGCCGATCTAACTAAATTTATATAAAATTCTGAGAAGATGGCGCTATGTTTTTCCAGGGCCTGCGATAACGACAATCCAGCATCAACATCAGACCACATTTCAAAAATTGCCTCTTTCAAAGTCGGATTTTTAGACTGTAAATACAATCCTTTTAGCGCTTCATCTAACGGCAAATCTGCTTTAAGCATCGCGGAAAATTGGCGCGTGAAAATCACCAAATCCACCCTTTTGGCGCGTTGCATAAAATTAAGCATTGAGGCGTAGAACTTGGGCACTCTTACTTCGGCTAAACTTAAAATATACAGGCTGTGTCCCTGTAAAATATCTAGAGCAGTATTACGATTAATTGCCTCAACGTAACCCGCTTGCAACTCCCCCTCTTTAGTTCTGGCCTTATATTTAAACTTCATCGTAGGGCATTCACTAATAATGCGTTCGCGATTACTCCTATCTTTCTAATAATACTTTTAACTCTGATGGATTTAAAGAATATAATTCCGCGTTTTCCAAAGAAATCATTTTTCTTTTGACTAAATCAACCAGTGAACGATTTAGACTAACCATACCTTCTTGTGAGCTAGTTTCAATCACTAAATCAATCTGATGAACTTTTCTTTCTCTTATTAAATTTCTAATAGCGGAGTTCATAATCATAACTTCGCAAGCCGGCACGCGACCACCTCCGATTTTAGGTATTAACCTTTCAGAGACAATAGCCACCAAAGTAGATGCTAGCTGTGAAGCGGCTTGGTTTTGTTGTTCAGCGGGAAAACTATCAATAATACGATCAATGGTCTGCGCGGCTGAATTGGTATGCAGAGTAGAAAATACCAAGTGGCCGGTTTCGGCGGCAGTCATAGCGGCGGCTACGGATTCATGCCCACGCATTTCACCAACCATAATAACATCGGGGTCTTGACGCAAAACAGATGTCAAAGCTTTGTTAAAACTTAGCGCGTCTATTTTAATTTCTCGTTGTGAAACAATGGATTTATCTTGAGTAAATAAATATTCTATGGGATCCTCAACGGTTATTATATGATCCAGACGAGTATGATTAATCTCATCAACCATCGCGGCAGATGTCGTTGATTTGCCGTGACCAGCCGGACCGACTATCAACACAAAACCTTGAGCTAACTTAGTAAAATCGTGAAGTATGGGCGGCAAATTAAGATCGTCTAAAGTCGGCGGTTTGGCTCTCACTAATCTCATGGCGGCGGCCAAAAAACCTCGTTGATGGAAAACATTAACCCTAAAACGCGCCTTGTTATCAAAAGAGTAAGAAAAATCTATCTCTTTGTCTCGCAATACCTCGTCTTTTTGGTCTGATGTTAACAAAGCCGTAATCAAGCCCTCCACTGCTTCTGGTGTTAATACCACCTCTTCATTCAGTGGGATTAAAGACCCGTCAATTCTTAAAGTTGGCTTAGTGCCTACTCCCAAATGCAAATCCGACGCGCCACGACTAGCGGCCGCCAACAACAGTTCATTAAGTTTTTGCTGGTAGTTATTCATAGAGTTTAGGGATTAGGAATTTTTAAACTATACCTCAAACTCCGCACCCTATTATTATTGTATCACGCTTCTTCGGTATCTCTTAACACTTCCTCCATACTAACCCTGCCATCAAGACTCTTAAGAATTCCATCTTGTCTTAAAGTTACCATTCCCTGTCTTTTAGATTCATCCCAAAGTTTATTCTCGGTTACGCCACTGCTAATAATATCTGAAAGTTGCGGCGTCATTTTAAAGGCCTCAAAAACAGCCAAACGTCCGACAATGCCTTTTTGATTGCAAGTGGCGCATCCGCCAGCGTGATAGATTTTATAAGGCGCTTTATATTTAGATCTAATACTTTCCGGCATTTCAGATAATTCTTTGTTAATAATCTCTGTCATTGCTTGTGAGGCCACGGTGGATTTTTTGCAATCAGGGCACAATTCAGAAACTAAGCGTTGAGCGCCCATAAGATTAAGCGATGATGGCAATAAAAATGGTTGTATGCCCAGATCAATTAATCTTGGCACGGCTGTAACTGCATTGTTGGTGTGTAATGTTGTTAAAACAATATGACCGGTTAGGGCCGCATGCACGGCTAGAGTTGCGGTTTCGCTGTCTCTTATTTCGCCGACCATAATTACATCCGGATCCTGACGCAATATCTCTCTCAAACCACTGGCAAAATCGTAGCCAATCTCTGGCTTAATTTGTGATTGATTCACTCCTTCAATGGAATATTCCACCGGATCCTCCAAGCTAACAATATTAACGCCATCATTATTAAGTATTTGCATCAACGAATAAAGAGTAGTGGTTTTACCAGAGCCCGTCGGACCAGTAATTAGTACCATGCCGTAAGGCTTAGCAATGGCCTCTTTCAATAAATCTGCGTTCCTGTTCAAAAAACCCAAATCATCTAAACTGCGTAGTCCAACTTTGGGGTCAAGTACGCGCAAAGCCAACTTCTCGCCAAAAGGCGTTGGAAAACTGGACACGCGAAAATCAATATCTCTATCTAAAATATTCGTACGAAATCGTCCATCTTGAGGAATGCGAGTCTCATCAATTTTTAAATTGGAAAGTATCTTAACGCGAGAAATAATAGGTTGATGCAATTCTATTGGCAACGATAATACTTCTTGCAGAACTCCATTTTTTCTAAATCTAACTCGCAAACGATTGCGTTGCGGCTCTAAATGGATATCTGAAGCATCGGCGCCGACTGCGTCCTTTAAAATAGACGACACTATCTTGATAACTGGCGCTTCTTGAGCTACGGCCATCTCCGATTCCATTGTTATGCCCCGCTGACCGCTTAACGGCTTAATGGCTCTCAAAGCTGCCTGCACCTCGTCTTTATTGGCCCCACCATATTGTTTGAGGACAGCCATAACGTCTTTAGGCGTAACCAAATAAACTCCCAAATTGATTTTTAAATCCTTACCCACAAAACGCAAGGCCTCTTTTACACTGGCGTCTTCCGGATTGACAGCGCCGACTATCAACATATCACTTTTCTTTTCCAGCGGAATTATTTTGTATCTATTAGCCGCGTCTGTAGGTATTAATTTTAATAGTTCCGGCGATAATTGATCGGGATCAACCTTTTTATAAGGTATTTTTAATAGCTGGCTTTTTATTTTAGCGACCTCTTCTTCGGCCACTAATTGACGATCATAAACCAATTGCTCTGCCGATCTTTTAGTAGATCCAACATCGCCTAACAACCTATCGGCCGCATCCGAAGTGATCAATTTTGCATCAATTAAAGCTTTTATAAGTTCTTTGTCTTTCATCCCGTTAGAGATAGGATGCGCTGATAAAGCACATCCGTAAAGTTAGGATTAATTTAAAATCACAGATGACACGTAATCTCATAATAAATATAATGATATAACTAAATTGTCTCTAAAAGGATTCATCGTTAAAACGGCTGAAAAGGATTGGCCCGACCAATTACACCAACAGTCTGAACGGGTACGTAATTCGTCAGATTTCTGAACGCCTGACTGTTCAAAACTGTTGTTGAGTCAATCTCGGAATTATAAATTCGCTCTGCCGATTGCAATGGCGGAGGTACGATAATATCAAAAGCCGGTGTCGGGGCGAAAAACAAATAATAGACAATCGCTCCTATTATCACTATCAAAACTATCAGCCCGATAAGCTTTCCCAAGCCAGATGATTTTTCTTTTCCTTCTATAATGTTTGCCATGTTATTGATAGTATGCGTCAACCGACAAATTATATGTATCGTCCCTAATGGTTAAATGATTCACATCCATAATCCTAATATTAGTTTCCAGCGTTTGTAAAAATGATTTTAGCGCGTTATAAGATCCTCTAAGGCCCAGATTTATTCTAACCATACCCAAACCTGACGAATCAGAACTTGGCTGGCTCAAACTTAACGATATCATTTGCAAACCGCTGTTTTGTCCTAAACTATAAATCTGTTGGAATAACGATGCTGTGTCCGCACCTAGCGGCAATACCAAGGAAATGATTTCTTGCAATCTGGCCGCGCTTTGGTATTGAGAAAGCAAGTCGCTAACACGATCAATAATTTCTTTTTGACCGTCAAACAATTTTGTTTTCGCCGCTAGATTCCCTCTTAACTCCTGAATATTATCATATTCAGGACTAATAAAATTAGCATAAAAAACCAACGCGCCGATCAATAACGCGGCTGACGCCAAAAGACTTAAACTTCTTTTAGAGCTGGCTTTCATCCCGTTAAAAACAGAACGCGCTTAATAGGCGCGTTCGTACTGCGATAGTTAGTCTTGAGTTGTTGACCTTGTATGATTTCATGTGGAATATAATTAGTTTGATTTAATTGCTTTTAACGGGATTCATCATTATTTAAATACTGTTGGATTTAAAACTAGACCAACTTTGAAATTAACCAAAGACCCGCGAGCATCTGTTTGATTAAGATAAAAACTTTCCAATTCCGACGTCTCTTTAAAAGATTGTAGTTGTTGCGACAAAACACTATAAGACTGAGCTACTCCATCAACAATAACTGTGCGCTTTGCAACATCTAAATCAAACCCGCTATAATAAACTCTTTGATTAGTAATACGCTCTAAAAGCGGCAAAACTTTTGAAATAATGACGTGCTTGTTTAAAACATTTTGCAAATTACCCAACTGACCATAAAAACGAAGTAAGTTTTGTTGCTCAACCTCCGGTATTGTCCGAGCTAGTTCGGCTATTTCGGCATCTTTATCCTCAATTTGTGAATGAAGATATGATCCATAACCAAATCGCAATCCTAAATAACCAGCCGCCAATGCAACAAATAATATTATAGAGAACGACAATAGCCGCCATGGCCAACCCACTTCTAATTTTTCTGGCCCAAAATTATCTAAATTATTTGCCATTTTAAAAATCCTTCTTCAAACCCAAGCCAATAGCTGTACTTAATTCCGTTCTCAAACCTTCCACCAAGGGCTTAAGAGCTAGAGGATAATTGATTTTATCAAAAGGGTCGCCCCTCTTAACTACCATCCCCAACTGTTCACCGATATAAGCGGTTATTCCAGTTAACCTAGAGCCACCACCGGCTAGAACCACCAATTCAACATTGATCTTATATGTTTCTTCGTAACTATTTTTGACTCTCCTAGCTTCATTAATTATAACATCTAATATCGGCTTAATGAGTGTGGATAACTCAGCAGTGGCTCCGCTACTTGTCAAGCCATGCCGTTTTTTCAAATCTTCGGCTTTACGAACAGAGACATCAAGACCGGTAGATAAAACTTGAGTTAATGATCCTCCGGCAAAATCAGTTTGGTTAGTGAACTTCAACAAGCCATTCTGAGCAATAGAAAAACTGGTTGATCGCGCGCCTATATCAATAATCATCATCGGCTTCTCTACGCCGGATGAAAAGATTCTCGCCTGACTTACGCCCTCCATTTCCATGGCTACCAAATCAAGCCCCGCAACTTCAAAAATCCTTTTATATTTTTCAATTTGCTCATTTAAAATGGCAATCAAAAAAATCTGTTGTTTTTTAGACCCATTTCCATCATCTCTTTCCCCCACTTTAAACCAATTCAAAGTTACAGACTCCATAGATAACGGCACATATTGCTTAGCTTGAAATCGCATAGCGCGGTCCAAATCTTCTGTCGGCATTGATGGCAATTCAATCAAGGTGGTAAAAGCCGCGAAAGCGGGCAAAGAAACAATGGCCTGATTGGTCTCAATTCCCGCCTTATTAATTAGTAGCTTAAGATAGCTAGCCGTTTCTGTGTCTATTAATTTTAGACTACTACTCTGCAAAACTTCATTAACTCTATCTAAATAAGAATAAGTCTCCAAAACCCCATAATTTTTTAGCGTAAAATTGTTTTTTGATCTATTTATTTCAACCACCTTAATAGACGTGGTTCCAATATCCACGCCTAAATAAGTTTTGGATTTAGTTAATGATTGCCACCATGACATATCATTGTTATTATATCACGACAAGTAATAAATTGGATTTATGCGAAATTTATCAAAAACCTTGTTGGTTGTCCGAAATCTATTCCTAAGTATACTATTTCCCAAATTTTGTTGTAATTGCCGCGAATTATTATCAGAGTCATATCAAGGATTGTGCTCAAATTGTTCATCTTTGATAAATTTTAACCAAACATCTTTTTGTTCTATCTGCAGAGCTCGCTTGCCCCAGAACAAAAAAATATGCCACAAAGATGCTCCATATATTTTAGCAGCGGCCACAAACTATAATAGCGCCGCGATTCGCAATTTGATTTGCCAATATAAATATCGTCGTCGCCAAACGCTGGTTAACCCTCTGGCAAATATTGTAAATACATTCATTGATAAATCAGGACTTAAATCAATAATCTCAACCGATACTTTGATAATCCCGATACCTCTTCATCCCAAAAAACAACGAGAACGCGGCTTCAATCAAAGCCTGCTCCTGGCGCAATCATTATCTACAACTTTAAAATTACCGGTAGAAAATATATTGGAGCGTAAAAAACCTACGACCCCCCAAGCGGAAATAAATGATTTTGAAAAAAGAAAAATCAATGTAGCCGATTGCTTCGCCATTAATGAAACTGCGCGAATCACGAATAAAATTAAGAATAAGGACATTGTCTTAATTGATGACGTCTATACCTCCGGATCAACACTTAATGAAGCAGCTAAGATGTTAAAAATTTGTGGCGCCAAAAAGATTATCGCCCTAGTCATAGCTAAGGCATAATCTAAGGCCTTGCGATGGCCTTAGATTATGGGGTTGGCTCTTCAGCTGGTGCTGGCTCCTCGGGGGCTAGCGCCGGTTCTTCTGCTGGTGCTGGCTCTTCTGCTGGGGCCTCCTCTACGGCTGACTCTTCAGCTGGTGCTGGCTCTTCAGTTGACTCCGGCTGAGACTGAATCAATGACGAGCAAACACCAGAAGTGGTCTCAGCCAATCCATTGCGAACAAATAGACAATATGGCTGATTAGTTTCGGTGTCATATAAAGTTATTCCCGTAGGAGCTGAAGATGAGCCAACTTCCAATTTCCCAACTATTAATTCTTTAATAGTCACCAAGGCGTCTCTCAACCAATTAGCCACTATATTGATAATCTGTGCTACCAGACCATCACCTTCTAAATTAAGACTGCTATTCTCTTGATTGACTGGAGATTCTAACGAAACCGGCATCCAATAAGTAAGATTAACGAACATCAAGACCTTGCTATGATTTTCTTCGGTGGGGCCATCAAAATTGCTGATAGCATAACCCAAGATGCGGCCCGCTTGATTGGCTTTTTTAGCGACTCCGGCTTCCGAAGAAATAGTCAACGGGTCCCCTATAACGATAGGTCCATTTTCTAGATTCACTTTAACCGGAACACGACCAGAAAGAGCTAGCGGGGCTTTGTCGGGATCAGGACTATAAAAACCACTAAGAGCTTTGATGTGACTACCCTCAAACACGATGGCCGGGGAAGTTGAAATAACGCCTGCCAATTTTTCTGGCCCGGTAGCTTTTGATATATGAGCCGGACTGGAGCCGTCAAACATAACCACATCGCCACCAGTTAATGCTTCACTAGTTGGATAAAGCTCGGCAAGATCGTTTAACACACAATCACCTAAACTATTAGTATCACGGCATTGATCGTTAGCGGCTATAGAGATTGCCGTATTGCCCTCATCGCTACCGCTAGCATTAATTAATAAAGCTGGAAGAGTATTGTTGTTGGTGTTGTCTATGGACAAAGTCCCTCCCGGCGAAGTAGTTCCAATGCCGATTAAGCCGTTATCCAAAACCGTCATTATGGTCGTTGAGGCGTTATTAACTAATTGCAATAATTGACCGGTGCCCGTGCCTGCTCCCCAAACACTAAATTGAGAATAAGGAGTAGTGGTGCCGACAGCTACACGATTGCCAAAAGTGGCAGACGTCACATTTCCCAAACTGGTGCTGGTAGCCACGACACTGATAGGCCCAGCGCTCAACAATCCGTTAGTGCCTATATTGACGCCACCGCCAACCTGCAAACGACCGCCGATTTCAACATCTTTATATATGCGCGCCTCACCAGCTTCCAAAGAATGAATATTGGCGGCCACGGTCTCTATACCGGAAATATCTCTAACTTCTAGAACTCTAGTACCGGAGCCACCGGTCTGGGGACCTATGAAAAGACGCCTGCCGGAAATATCAAAAGATTCCGGATTAGGATTGGTAGTTGAGGCGCTACCTATTAACACTGGACTCGCTGGATCAAAGACGTCAAAAATATGCATACTGGCTATGTCATCAAATGCCTTTCCAGCAATAACATATGCATAACGACCACGAACTTTTATGCCGGCTGGTCTTCTAAAAGCATTTGCCAATTGACTGACTTTGGCCGGACTACTGGTAGAAATATCAAATATTTCTAACAATGGGTCATCGCCGCCGTCAGAAGTAACATAGGCATAATTTCCAACAACTTCCAAGTCATTATTAGTGACGGCATTCATATTGATGGGGGCACTACCGATAACCGCGGGCGTGCTGGTGGAAATATCCACCTTAGCCAAAGCGTTATTACCGCCGTCAAGAACGTATAAATAACGACCCAGAACTTTAGCGCCGCGCATATTGTTGCTAAAATCCATAGTGGACACAAGATTGGGAGCGATGGGATTGGTGATGTCCCAGACAGCCAATGAAGGACTGTTGCCGAAAATATATGCCCTGCCACCAACCACAGTAACACCATTGCCACCGCCAGTATTGGTTGAGCTTATAATAGCCGGTCTCAAAGGATCAGATATATCAATTATCACCAAAGAAGTATTTATCTGATCCATAACATAGGCATAGCGACCAGCAATGGTTATAGACACCGGATTGGGACCGCCTCCCGTAAGAGCAACTGTAGCAACTTGAGCCGGAGAAGTGGTAGAAATATCAAAGACCAGAATATTGCCGCCATTGGAATTAGTTAAATAAGCATATTTACCAGAAATAGCCATTTCTTGTGATTGAACACCATCGTCCAAAGTGGCATAGCCCAATAAACTCGGGGTAGAAGTTGCCGGATTGAATATGTTGCCCCAAACAACTAACCTATCCTTAACATTAGTAGCAACGGTTGACGTACCTATCAATAATTGACCGTTATTATTTATAGTGAGAGCAGGAATCGTATTGAGTCCACCGCCAACCGAAGTTGGCGTAACAGTACTACCAGAAGTCCAAGTGCCCAAAGACGATCCTTTAGTAAAATCATCTGGGTCACGAGCAAATATTCCCAAAGTGTTGTCATCTATCATCCCTAAATTGACCAAGTCCGTATGGTCATAATAATCGCTGTAGCCAGCTGAATCTATATTCCTCAAAATACGATAACCTTCAACATCTGGATCGTCAGACGCATTCCACGTCATCGCAACCCAAAAATCAACGTCACATTTGGAACTATCAGTCTCTATATAATCAGAAGAATAGATAACAGTTCCACTAACGGTTTTAAAAGAGTAAATTCGATAATCCAAACACCCAGAAACATAATCACCATCCCCGCCTATATTATTAGCAGTTAATGGTGATCCTGGACCAGATATAGTCGACGCCGCTGTCGTTGAGGCAATCATACTTCCAAATTGCAAACTTCCGCTTGAAGTAGTAAGGGCAAGATTACCAGATGAACTAATGCCACCCGATGTTATGTACGTCGTACCCGTACCAACTTGTAGAGTTCCCCTAACTAATAAATTATTCTCAATCGTGGAAGTGCCCGTGCCGCCGACGTATAATCTGCCAGATAGGGCAAATTTTTCAGCCGGAGTAGATGTGCCGACCCCCAAGGCACCCATAAAAGTAGAAGTAGCTGTGGTAGATGTGGCTGTAAAATATTCTGCGGCAACCTGACCAACAATTGATAATTTTGCATATGGAGATGTGGTGCCGATGCCGACGTTGCCGTTGTTGAGAACAGTCATCACGCTGGTGGAAGCGTTGTTGACGAGTTGCAAAAGATTACCCGTTCCAGTTCCTGAACCCCAGACGGTGAGACGAGCATAGGGGGTTGAGGTGCCGATGGAGACGCGGTTGCCAAAGGAGGCGGAAATTATATCCCTAGTAGAGCTTGCGGACACAGCAATCGGGCCGTCGCTAAGAACGCCACCATAACCGACATTTAAGCCGCTATAAACGTTGAGATTACCCGAAATATTAACACTATTGCGCACTTGAAGATCTCCGGCTTCTAAAGAGTGAACAATAGCCGATGTCGTTTCTATGCCGGAGATGTCGTAAACTTGCAAACCTGAAGAACTTGAGAGTGCGTAAGCATAACGACCGGCAACTTTAACAGCTGAGGGATTGGCGCCGATTGTGATCGTAGATACGACGACAGGAGATAGCGGATTAGAAACATCTATAGTCTGCAAACTGTTCGCGCCATAATTTATTACATAAGCATAGCGACCAGACACACTCAAACCATTCGGGTTGGTTTCTGTATCAATAGATGACAAAAGGACTGGTGTAACATAAGGATCGGAAACATCAAAAATATAAAGCTTGCTATCCGTATAATGGGTAACATAGGCATAGCCATTGTTTACATAAATTTCCCCGGTATTGCTAGTCACGAAACTATAAGTGCTTATTTTTACCACATCATAAGGATCGCTCGCGTCATAGATGGCTAGCTTGCTGGCGTTCCAATTAACCATATAAACATATTTACCAGAAACAAAGATTGATTTTGGATTCGCGTTGCCGGCAACTGAATCAGTCAAGATGGGATTGGTCGGATTAGAAATATCAAAAACTCTCAAAGGGATTGTTGAATCTCCCACATAAGCATAGCGACCGGAAACAAATAGACCTTGAGCTATATTAAGAGTGGTAGTTGAAACAATAATGGGATTTTTAACATTAGAAATATCTACAATCTGAAAACTAATATCGGTAGCTATATACGCGTAATTACCAGCGATATAAATTGTCCTAGGATTAGTATCCAAGGTAAGAGTTGAAACTAATGCCGGACTGCTCGTAGATATATCAAAAATTTGCAATGTTTCTCCGGTACCGACTACATAGGCATATCTTCCGACGATAGATAAATCATATGGAGCGGTCGCGCTAGCCGACCCCACCAAAGTCGGCGTAGAGGTAGCCGGATTGAAAATGTTGCCCCAAACGACAAGGCGGCTGTTTTTGGCTTCAGCTGTGGTAGCTAATGTTGAAGTGCCAATGAGGACTTGGCCTCCATATGGATTGAGTAGAAGTTTGCCGGTGGTGGTAGCTCCAGAGACGATAAGGTCTCCGGTGCCGGTGGTAGCGGCGGCTATTGGGCCGGCGAAGGTAGATGTAGCGGTGGTTGTGGAGGTGAAGTAGGCGCCAACGATTTCACCGACTACTGAGAGTT
Organism: bacterium; assembly: GCA_030698695.1. Lineage (GTDB taxonomy): Bacteria > Patescibacteriota > Minisyncoccia > UBA6257 > WO2-44-18 > JAUYHP01. Next base: position 45,106 of record JAUYMR010000042.1, read on the forward strand.
TGGCATATGGAGATGTAGTGCCGATACCAACGTTGCCGTTATTACTAATTCTTAACCATTCTGTGTAGGTAGATAGCGAGTCATTTAAAATACCAAAGGCAAGGGCTCCGGCTGACGACGAAGCATAAACATGCTTAAGATCTGTTCCGCCACCTATATCAGTTAGTAACAGTTGAGGACTGGTGGTCGCAGCTATTTGTAATTTATTGTTAGGAGTTGAAGTCCCAATACCTACACTGTCAGTAAGAGTGTCTAAAACCACGACTGTTCCATTATCACCCCAACCGCCAACGCCGCCCCAAGCGCCGTTAACATAAGCGCGCAAGCCATTGGTGTCGGTAGAATAATATAAAGTACCGTTGCCCACCCCAGACGGATCGCCACTCAATGATCCTAAAGTCAGCGAACCAGATAAAGTTGTAGTAGCCGCGCTAAGTATTCCTGAAAATGTTGAAGTAGATGTATTGGAAACTATTAAATTGGTGATAGTTGTCGTGCCCAATGTTCCGGTAAAATTAGTGATGCCGTTGGTAATACTAGCCGTTCCGCTCACGGTCAAGCTATCAACCGACAAGCTGGAAATAGTATTAGTAAAATTCGGACTGGTGATATTGGGAGAATTGATAGTCGGCGAAGAAATAGTTAAATAATTAGTGTCTCCAACTGACCCCAATGAATTGATACGATTGCTTAACGCTAAACTTTTATTGAGTTCGGCAATGGCTTCTGATTTGTTTTCATTTTGGACTTGAAGCAATCCAATTTGTGATTCCAATAAACTAAGACGAGATAGCAATTCGTTGCTGGCTAGAAGACCGGAACTAACTTCTCTGATAATAGTCGTAGTCGTTGGTTGTAGTTGGGATTGAATTAACAAATTATTGCTAGTCGTAACATTTTGTATATTTGTATCTGGCGAGTCTTGTCCGGAATCTATAACAATATCCGCGTCTGAAGATGTGAACCATTCCCCAATAGCATAAAAAATATTTTTAGCTTTTAATAACGCCGAATCAAAAATCTCTCCGAGAGTAGGCCAGGTCCTGGGTTTAAAAATTGGCGCTTGATTTTGTTGTGTCTGGTTTTGAGAAGAAACAAATTCTAAAGAATTTATATCATATATATCCGGTATTGTCGGGGAGGTCGGATTCAGATCTGTTATTTGTGTTTGAGCTTGTGCTAGATAGTTATTAGCAACCGACAATGAACTGGAAACGTTGGTGGTTTGTTTTATATCAACACCGACCGACGACACCGGAGAAATCGGTTTTTCAACAACTACTATTGTGGTTTTTGATGGAGCAAAAAAATCAACAATGACGCTAACTGTATTTTTAGCGCCATCCACGACACCGCCGATTATTTCATTTATTATTGTGGCCGATGACTGATCTAATCCTTGTACCCGATTCAATTGTCCGTCAGAAGCCGCTTGTGAATTAGAAAACAAAAACAGACCAATCGTTAGGCTAAAAAATATCAATCCTAAAATAACAATGTTTTTTATCATTAACTAGCGCGTATTAAAATGATTATTTGCTTTCTATGCTTCTGCTTATAATTATAGCAAACTTAAGGCTTTTAGATCATTCATCTTGTGTGGATAACTTGATCGCCTACTTATTTCTATAAATCCATTTTCCAAATTCTATCAATGCGATATTGATAAAGCTGACTATCGCGACACCCCATAACCAACTTGGCGGCAAAGTAATCGTACCCAATAATCCTTGGAAAAATGGCACATAAACAGCCACAGCCATCAAGACAAATCCTAACAATATGCTGAATATTATATATGGATTGGAAAATAGATTAATAGAGAAAATACTATGACTTAAACTGCGTACCGCCAAAATAGCAAACAAAGTATATGTTCCGAAAACCGTAAAAGTGAAGGTGTTAACCAATTTTTCTTCAAAGCCCAAATGAGTTAATCCGGCATAAATAATAAGCAACAAAACGCTGGTTAATACGCCGATGATCATTATTAAAAACTTCATTTCCGAATCTAATAGTCCCTTGGGAATCTTTGGCGGCTTCTGGCCTAAACGATCATGTCCGTCTTCAAATGCTAAAGCTATTCCGGGGAAACTATCAGTGAAAAAATTAACCCATAAAATCTGTAAAGGATTCAACGGCATTCCCAGCCCCAACGCCAAAGCCCCGCCTATCAAAATAACGGCGTCTAAAGAATCTGATAGTAGGTAGACAATTGCTTTACGAATATTGGCCAATATTCTCCGGCCTTCGTTGATGGCCTCTACAATAGTTTCAAAATTATCATCAAGCAAAACCAAATCCGCCACATCTTTCGCCACGTCAGAACCAGAACCCATCCCGACTCCGATGTCCGCCTCTTTCAAGGTCGGCGCATCGTTGATTCCATCCCCCGTCATAGCCACCGTGGCGCCGCTAGCTTGATAAGCCTTGAGAATTCTTAATTTTCCTTGTGGGCTTATGCGAGAAACTATTTTTAAATTATCTAATTTTGATTTCAAAACCTCGTCACTCAAAGATTCTAATTCAGTGCCGTCAATCACTTGATCTGGGTTAATCACAAAACCAATTTCTCTGGCTACTGATACAGCTGTCCCCATGTGATCACCGGTTATAATAACGACCTTAACTCCGGCGCTGGTGACGCGCTCCATGGCATCTTTGACTTCAGACCTCACCGGATCACGAAAAGAGATTGTCCCCAAAAAATCAGCTCCCTGAAAATTATTTCTATCGCTTAACGAAACCTTGCTCGTCAACTTCTTAACTGCCACTGATAATACTCTGTCGCCACCATAAGCCATTTTATCAACTGCGGATAAAACTCTCTTTCTTTCTTCGGGCGTTAAATCAGCATATTTCAATATTATCTCCGGCGCCCCGAATAGACTTAATAGATATCTATCATCGTTATTGTATTTAATGATTGACGCTGAAAATTTATTAGCTGAACTAAATGGCAAGTAATCAACTACTTTTATATCTTTTTTTAGTTTGGGTAAAATAATATTTCTTCTAGCAGCCGCTTTGACAGCCGCTATCTCTAAAGGACGACCGATAATCTGCCAATTGTCTGGAAGATCGTTGGGATTTTCTATAACCACGTCGCTATTAACAATGGCGAGTTCTATAATTTTATCGCTGATGTTTTCTCCTTTATCATGATCACTAAAAACAGTTACGCGCGACAAATCCATTTTAGCCTGAGTTAAAGTTCCAGTTTTATCAGTTAACACGATGGATGTACTGCCCAACGTCTCGGCCGCCAACAATTTTCTAACAATCCCCCTCTTGCCGGCTAAACGCTGAACACCTATCGCCAAAATCACCGTCAATACCACCGGCAAACCTTCGGGCACAGCCGAAACCGCCATAGCCACCGCTATCAAAAACATATCAAAAACCGATTGCCCACTATAAACGCCCAAACCGAAAATAAGAGCTGTCAAGCCCAATAGAAAAAACCCTATCCGCCAACTTAAACGCGCGACGCTTCCCTGTAGCGGAGTCTTTTCTCTCTCCGGCCTACCAACCAATAAAGCGATTTTTCCGATTTCGGTGTGCCGCCCAGTGGCCGTCACTACTGCATTGCCGAAACCCTGCACTGCTACTGTTCCGCTGAAAATCATTGATTGTTGGTCGGCTAACACAGTTTCAAAACTCATTGATTCAACCGATTTAGGAACTGGCAAAGATTCACCGGTCAAAATAGATTGATCAACTTGTAAATCATTGGCGTAAATAATGCGCCCGTCAGCCGGTATTCTATCTCCCTGTGATAAATGGATGATATCTCCAGGCACTAATTCAGTAACATCAACTTCTAATTCACGATTGTCGCGGAATACCCTAACGCGCTTTTCAATATATGTCCTCAAATGATCTAGGGCTTCTTCGGCTTTGTTTTCCTGATAGAAGCCAAGAACCGCGTTAACGAACGCCGCGGCTAAAATAAAAATTGTGTCTTTAAAGTCCTCTAAAAATAAAGTTATAGTGCCGGATATTAGAAGCAAAATAATAAAAGGGTTTTTAAATTGCCTCATAAAAATCTTTAATTTGGTAATTTTACCCTTTTCTGGTAATTTATTTACACCAAAAAAGGACGAGCGCTGATTGACATCTTCGTGGGATAAACCGAAAGTGGTTGTCTCTAGCATATTCAAACACTCTTCCGCTGGTAGCGCCCAAAACGATCTCTTTAAAATTTCTTTGGTAATCATATTTTGTATAGATGTTGCAATAATATCTTAATTCATTATATATTGTTAACTGATTCATTGAAACCTAAAAACCCCAACGGAGGATGCGCTTATGTCTGACAGGAAGCATGGCCAATTAACAGTTGTCGCCGGAACGATGTTTTCCGGAAAAACAGATCGTTTGATTGATAAAGCTGTGAAGCTCGGCGACTACGGCAAAAAAGGCGGCAGGAATAATGTGGTGGTCGTCTTTAAGCCAACTATTGACACTCGTAGCCCTGCCGGCTTTATCAAAAGCGAAACTGGCAAACAACTTCCGTGTATAGATATTGCATCCGATAAACCGGAGAATATGATCTCCTATCTCAAAGATCATTCAGATGTCACTCATGTGTTTATTGACGAAGCTCAGTTCTTCCCCCAAACCAAAAAATTCGTAAGAATTATTATTTACATCTTGGATATGGGGGTGGACGTGTGGGCCGCCGGCTTACCTTTAGATTTTCGTTGTGAACCATTTGGAGCTATGCCTTATTTGCTGGCTAGAGCCGATATTATCATTCAACTGAACGAAGCTCACTGCAATGAATGTGGGGAGTCTGGTACTTTCCCTCAACGCTTGGTCAATAGCAAACCAGCTAATTACAATGATCAGCTGATTGTTGTTGGCGGCAAAGATTCTTATGAAGTGCGTTGTCGGGAATGTCACGAGCTCCCCGGCAAACCAACATTTTAAAAACAACACAGCCCCGATATATCGGGGCTATTTTTTAGGTCTTCATCTATGGTCGTCATCAAAAAATTCGTAATAAGACAACACGCAAATTGCCGCCATAATAAACCACGCAAAAAATTCTTCAAAAGGAAATCTGTAACCGAATAATTCCACCCAACCGACAAAATTATCACCGGGAAACGCCCACTGTCCCAATTCCAAACCAGTTAATTCAAATAATAAAGCTATCAAGAAAAAATAGGCGGCAGTTTTAACATACTTGGAAAGCAATCTCGGAAAGAATGATAAAAAGGTTATTGACGGCAATATGGAAACTATTATTAAAATCCATAAATAAGCATAACGCATCATTAACAATCCCGGATTAATTAACCAAATTATCAAAAACGTTATAAAAATGACAATCAACGGCCATATCAGATATTTCATTCGCCTATCCACCAGTTGCTCCCTGCCCTTATCCAAAAAATGTTCATAAAAAATGATGATATTGTAAATCAAAAAGAAAAACCAAACCAAATCTTCAATCGGCACAATGTCAAAAAAACGGAAAGGAAGAACCGTGACCGGAACAAGCCATGAGCCACTCAAAGTGCCAATATAATCCAAAATAATACCAACCGGAATTGAAAAGATTAAAGAAAATATTAAAGTTTTTAAGATTGTTGATGGGGTTCTGATGGAAAGCCATAATGATGGCAATCCCAAAAACAACAATGTTGATATTAAAAAATTGGCTCTGATAGCCAACGACAACACAACTGCCAATACTGGGAAAAAAATTAATAAAACAATATCAAGCTTCTTCAATAACGATTCATTCATAATCTATACGCTAATTTTAACCGATTTTATTTCTTTAGAATACACAGTCGGAAAATTTGTTTATTATATCGCTATCGTTAAAAATCTAAACTTTAGATAATATTTTCAACATAGTAACTTTTCACGCGGAGCGGCCCTATCCACATCTTAAACGGGCACATAAACTTAGTCGAAATATATCTTACACATTTGTTTGTAATTAAATACTTGTTTATAAAGGCACGTCCGGAACCAGACTTAAAATATTTCTTAAACTCAAAAGATTTATATCTACCATCAACGGCAAAGTAAAATCCTAAACTTACAGGCAGACGATCAATTTAGAATATATAACACTTATATTACGATCGTCAAATAAGTGTTATATATTTCCAAATATATCCACGCCATAAATAAACTATATACTTAAAACATAAAGGTATTATGACGAGGGGCCTCCTTAGCGAACTCACTAGCGGAAGCGGGAGGATTCGAACCTCCGAGGCCCTTTCGGACCTTCCGGTTTTCAAAACCGGTGCATTCGGCCTCTCTGCCACGCTTCCCACTCGTTTAAAATATCATTTTCTTTGATTTTAGAAAAGACATGATACAATTAATGTAATCCCTCGTCGCTTCGCTTACTCGGGATGATTGAAATCCTAAAATGCAATTAAACATTATAAAAATTTCTAATCACATGAAAAAAATATATTTACTAACAATCATAGGAATTTTATTAATAACCGCTTCGGTTTCAGCCGCCAACGAAGAAAAGTCTTATATTTTAAGTTTCGCCAATGATCCGACAGCTGGAACAGCCCTTAATCCACAATTCGCCATTCCCCTGCCGGCAGAGATTACAATCATCAACGCGCCAGATAACGCCGCTTTCTCGGATTCCATACTTTATCTTATCGGTCCAGAAACTATAATACCTGGTTCATCTTGGGATATTGAAATAACCATATCCGGCCCCGCCGAAATTCTTGATAATCTTAACAACAAGGAGCTTGCTTATGGCTGGCAGGATGAAAATTTTATCGGCGAGGGACGAGTTGTTTTGATGATGGTCGGACAACCAAATTTTATCCAGACGCTTAGATCAAATGTTCAAATTCTAAGCCAGATTAAAAAAGTTGGTGTTCCACTAGCTATCGGCTTAGGCGGCGTCGGAGTAATTTCTTTGGGAATAACCGCTGTTTCCACTAGCGCTTCGTTAGCATTTAATTTGGCTGAATTTTTACGCTATTTGGCGTTTGGTTTTCTTAGATTTAAGAAGCGCAAACCTTGGGGCACGGTTCATAATGAAATAACTAGCAGTCCGGTCGCTGGCGCTTTGGTCAAAATTTTTGATACTAAAACGCAAAAGCTAAAAGAAACCCAGCTAACCGACAAAGACGGCCGTTTTGGTTTTCTGGTGCAACCGGGAGATTATTATATCAAAACATCTCGTCATGGTTTCATAGAAAATCAAAGCGATGTTTTTAAAGTTGTTGAATCCGAAGTTATGACCGATATTAATGTCCCTCTTTTACCTCTAGCCGCCGACACTAAAACAACCGCCGCCGTCTGGCACGCCATCAAACATTTCATTACCACCATCAGCCCCTACGTCTTAGCTCTGGGGAGCATCTTGAGCGCCGCCATTGCCATTATCGTTCCCAGTAAAGTAAACATCGGCATATTGATAATCTATGTCGTGATAGACATTATTAAAATTATTATTTCTATTCAAACCATTAGACCCTTTGGCTTGGTTGAAGATCAAAAAACCGATAAAACTCTTGATTTAGCAGTTGTCAGAATATTTGATTTGCAAAAAAATTGGCTCCTCAACACCAAAGTTACCGACCTAGATGGCAAATTTGATTTCTTGGTTATGCCGGGATCATATTACCTAACCGCCGCCAGGGATGGCTACCAGCCATTCCATTCCAAAGCAATAAAAATCACCGAATCGGGTCTTATCAATCTTGATATTAAATTGGCTGGCGAAAAATAACTCCCAACAAACTATTACCTATCATAGTTTGAGGTTTGGCTAATTCTAATAATTCTAAGATGGTGGGGGCAACATCGGGCAAAATCCCGCCTATGTTTATTTTCATATCAGCCGCCCCCTCCCCTTGTCTATCTTTAGTTACCAACCAAAGGGGCACCGGATTAACTGAATGTTCGGTGTCTATTTGTCCAGTCTCCGGATTAATCATTTCCTCGCAATTCCCATGATCTGCGGTAATAATTAAAGCCCCCCCAACATCCAAAACCTCTTTGCTAATGGCTCCGATACATTCATCAACCGTTTCCATAGCTTTAATACTCGCCGTCAAATTGCCGGTATGGCCGACCATATCGCCGTTAGCAAAATTCACCACAATAAAATCATATTTATTTTCTTTTATCGCCACTATCAATCTTTGCGTAATTTCATAAGCTCCCATTTCTGGTTTTTTGTCATAACTATCAACTTTGGGCGACGATATTAAAATCCTATCTTCACCCGGAAACGGCTTTTCTCTACCGCCATTGAAGAAATAAGTAACGTGGGCATATTTTTCCGTTTCGGTAATATGTAATTGTTTTTTGTCAGCGGACGAGATAATTCCCGCCAATGGTTGCAAAACGTTTTCCGGCTTAAAGACAACAGGGATTTTAAACTGTTCATCATACTGGGTCATTGATAATAAAAATTTATCGTCGGACGCGTATTTAATAAACTCGGCTGTTAATTGTCTCGCGCGGTCGGGACGAAAATTGAAAAACACAACAGCATCCCCGTCTTTAATCGGACCTATAGACTGTTTATTCTCATCTACTATAACACTGGGCTCAATGAACTCATCCGTCTTTTTATTATTGTAAGCATTGTTTATAGCTTCCATGACATCGGTATACTGATCCCCCTTGCCCAAAGCTATTGATTCATACGCCGCCTGCGTTCGTTCCCAACGCTGATCACGATCCATGGCATAATAACGACCGCATACGGAAGCTATAGTCCCTATTTTTAATTCTTTAATTTTATTATTCAACTCTTCAATAAAAGTTGGCGCTGATTGTATCGGCGCGTCACGTCCATCGGTAAAAATATGAATAAATACTTGCCTGGTAAATTTCTTGTCAGCTAATAATTTTAAGATTGCAAATAAATGATTATAGTGAGAATGGACTCCTCCATTGGAAAGTAGGCCGACTAAATGAACAGCGGATTGATTTTTATTGGCATGGTCAATGACTTGTCGCCAGACTTCAAAATCAGAAAATTCATTGCTAGCAATTGATTGATTAATCTGCGACAGATATTGGTACATTATTGATCCAGAACCTATGGCCGTATGTCCGACCTCAGAATTACCAACCTCTCCCCAAGGAATGCCGACAGTTAAGCCAGCCGCCTGCAGAGCAGTGCCGGGATAAATCTGACTAATCTTTCGCAAATTAGGCAACTTGGCCATAGCCACGGCATTGCCCTTTTCCTCTACAGACAATCCAACGCCGTCCATTATTACTAAAACCAGCGGCTTATACATATAAACAATTATAGCACTCTTGAGTTATCTTCCAGAACGGGTAGAATATAAACTATCGCGGGTATCGTATAGTGGCAATACCTCAGCTTTCCAAGCTGAAGCCGGGGGTTCGATTCCCCCTACCCGCTCCAGATATCGCCCGTCCATAACGAGATTGACTTTGCTATTAAATCATCCTAAGATAAGACTTGATGAAATTAAGAACTTGGCATTGGGCATCCGGCATCTCTATTATCCTCATAGCTATTGCTATAGCCAGCTATTGGATTATGTCAGGCCCTAACGTGCCTCAAGAATTTTCTGAGGCCAGAATAAAAGGCGCTGAAATCGCCGAAGAAATTCTTGCTCAACAAGCTAATACGCTACAGACCTTGGAAAAGATTGCTCAATTTGATAAGGCGCGCAATACAGCCCAAGCGCTTATTTTAATATCTGAAGAAGTCATCCGCAACCGCGAAGCCAACTCCAAAGCAATAAAATTATCATCTCAATTACAAAGAATGGCCTCTGCCCTGACATCTATCAAACCAAATATAGCTCAAACATTGGCTACTCAAGCTGTCACTTCCGAAGTTTCTTTAGTTAGTAGATTATTAAGCTACAACGACTATCTCTCTCAGCTTTTTGAAGTATTAAAAGACAAGTTTGAGGGCAAGGCTACATATACAACCACCAAAATACAAGACTTGATAAACAATATAAACGATGAGGTTAAGGCCATTAACGATCTCAATAAAGATTTTACTTACGCTCTCAATAGTTTTGACGCCCTATTTATAGATGGCGTCGCGCGTTAAGATTAATGCGCCATTCTTTTCTTAAACTCTTCCACCATCGGAACCGCTTCTGGTTCAACGTGATAGTTTTCGGCAAGATAGTAAGACGTCCAATCGGCTAGAGAAAGTGATGAAAATATTTTTTGCCAGATATTGACACCCCTGACATCAACTGATGTCACCGACAATCCCCTGTCTTGATACAATTTTTGCGTAATATGTTGTCTCTTTTTGATGTCGGCCGAATCCGTGTTGTCTTTAAGAAAAATGAAGGCAAATTGCTTGGCTAGGTTTTTAGTAACTCCTCGCGCGTCAAAACCAGTCATTTCATTGTGATTCAATTCCGGCCAAACGTTATAAAATGCCGGCGCCTTGCTGGTTTCATTGAATCTAACTTTCCAGTTAAGAGCTAGCGCCCTATTTTTATCTGAAGCATACACGACCGGTACGCGATTTTTTAATTTTCCAGCCAGATCTTTCCCTTCTCGTTCATAAACTTCCGGTCGTAAAGTTTTTGCTAATCTGGCCGTTTCTTTTATGGCTTTTTCCTCTTTCATTATTTTTAATAATGCCAACAAACTATAACCAACTGCTGATCTGGGCTGAATACCCGTTTCGGACATCGCTACATAGGGTACAGAGTGTTTTTTGGCTAAAGATAACAATCTGCCACCGGAGGTTATAACCGCCATCGGCAATTTCTCTTTACGCGCCACTTGAAAAGAGCTAATAACCTCTTCGGTATTGCCAGAATAAGAACTTAAAATCACTAAACGACCGCCTCGTTTTAGTTGGGGCAAACCATAGTTCCGATGAATAATTATGTTAATATCCGGCTTCCAAATCTTTAACAAATCCGCAACCAAGTTAGAACCCCCCATACCTACCACAATAAATCTCTCAAACTTTTTTAGCTTGGATCCATTTTTAAGTTCTGGCTTGTAAGCAAATTGCTTATTAAAATTATTTATGACATCTCTTAACATATTTTATGGTCGCGTATTCTGAATTTAGCGCGAACCCATTTTGAGCGAAATTGCTGACGCAATTTCGCCAACCTTTCCGAAATCCGCTCGGGTGTGGCGGAAGGAGGGGGTTGGGGGGAGGAGTTCTGCCGCGCCCTCGCTTCGGAAAAATTCGCGCCGACAATTGCGAAAACAAATACAATTAAAGGATAGCTGAAAAAATTTGTTTTCGCAAAGTTTGTTCTTTGAAATTTTGAGAAAAGAAAAGGGCCTTGGATGTTTCCATCCAAGGCCCGGCGAAAACGGTGAATCACCCAATCTGCTTGTCCACAACCTCCTCTCTTTGCAGTGCACGGACGACTTCCTCGGCAACTGTGTTGATGGGGATCAGCTTCGGCGGCTTGGGTCCCCCGTGATGAAACGACGTATCCACTGCCGCAGGTGCTACGCGATGCACCCTGATCTTCCGTTCGGCGATCATGGGGTCGTGCCGCATGCCGTCCACCAACCAATCCTCGGCACTGATCACACCCGCGTGATAGTGCGCCTGTAGGAACGGTGGGAACTGACCCTTGAGACGAGTAATCGCTGACGAGATGAAGACGAAACAGCCGCCGTTCTCAAGATTCGCCGCCATGCACTGGAAGACGTTGAGTACACCGATCTGGTGCATGTCGATCTCGTTTCTGTACTTGTCGAGCGAAAGTTGCGAGAGCGGATGCTTGATCGCATCCGAGAGCCCGTTCGGCGGACAGTGTCCCACCGCGTAGACTACGCCATCAAGCTTGTAGAGTTCAGAGAGATGACTGGCATACGCCTCTATCGTCTTCCGATCAGCGACATTCTCGATAACATCCACGAGCGCACCGCTTCGCAACAACCCCTCCCTGACTTCTTGATGATGTTCTCGCACTGAAGCGATGACGCGGTGGCCAGCGACGAGCAACTGACGCACCACCTCTTGGCCGATTGAGCCAGCCGCACCGAAAACCAGATAGGTCTTCACAGCTTTCTCCTTTCGTTCCGTTTGTGATGATGCGTATTCCTTGCCCCGCACCAATCGGGCAATGTCCACTCGAAATGAGCAGCGCAATAGACATCTTATTCAAAAAGACAACCATTGCGCTACTCACTACACCGCATTTTTTATCAAAGAGCTTGCAAAAGATACAATAGAGTGTACCTCAACTGTTGTTAATAGCATAGCAGATTACTATCAAGATGTCAAGGTCGAAATGGCGGTTAAACAAAAAACAGAACCCTTGAGAAATTCTACTCAAAAATCCTATGAAATTATCTTATCAATTACTGAAAGTTATCGGCGCGAATTTTTCCGAACCGTGGGGATTTGCCGCGTCCCGCCTTGCGGGACGCGGAGATGCCGAGCGGCGAAGCCGCGAGGCAACCTCTCCCGAAAATTTGACTTGTCTTGAATGGTCGGAGAGCCGGGAATCGAACCCGAACCTCGTGCTCCCAAAGCACGTATACTACCACTATACTACTCTCCGATACTACTTATTATATCATTCTGGCGCAGCGTTCTTAAATCAGTCGTCGAGCCCTTCCTCCGTCAGGATAAACTCCGCGAGGCGAACCAAAACCGCTTGATTTTTCCTTTCTGGTGCCCCCGCGAGGAATCGAACCTCGATCCTCTCCTTAGAAGGGAGATGTTCTATCCGTTGAACTACGGGGACATATAAAGAAATGATTGGTAATGTGCCTATGATACCACTATAACTTAAAATAAAACACCCCTCCAATCAAGTGAGGGGCGCTTTATTTAAGATTTATTTAGCAGAAGGCAAAATCTTATACATTGTAGTGCCGCAAACCTCGCATTTGCCGGTATAAGCTCTGCCGGTCTTGCCGCCTTTCTTTTGCATTACCACCTCTTTGCCATCAACAATCTTACGATCCTTTTCTTTGCATTTAACGCAATATCCTTTTACGTCTTCCATAATTTTAAAAGTTAATATAATTTGGTTGACCTTTATATAAGGAATCCTAGCATATTTAAACCTATTTATCCACAAGGCGGTATATCAAGGTAACATTTGCCCACTTTGGCGCATTATATTCGTGACGCGCGCCTCGGGCTTTGATTATAGTGTTAATAGTGGTATTTTACTGATAAATCTTATGTCTCTAAGTCAAAAAGAAGAAAAATCGCTTATACTCAAAATTAAAAATGGAGATCAAGGAGCCTTGTCGCTACTTTGGGACAATTTAACGCCTAAACTTTTTGGTTATCTCATAAACACCACTCGCAACAAAACTTTAGCTGAGGATTTATTGCAAAATACTTGGCTCAAAGCTATTAACGCCCTGCCAGGTTTTGAACCGAGAAATATCAGTATCGCCGCCTGGCTGTTTGCTATCGCCAAAAATGAATGTCGCATGCATTGGAGAAAATCAGGAAGAGAAACCTTGTTTGATCCCGCGAAAGACGAAGAAACGCCAATAAAACACGATGAAGTTAATAATGTCGGTAATCTGGAAAATAAAATATTAATAGAACAAATTCTTGGGCTCCTCTCTGAAGACGATCGCGAAATACTCCGCCTACGCTATATTGCCGATCTGCCATTAAACAAAATAGCCAATGTACTAAAAATTAACTTTGTGGCGGTACGCGTTCGTATGCACAGAGCCCTAGGTCGAGCTCGCGGAATAATAGATAAAAATCATTATGAACAAATATAATTTACACAAAATCCTAACTTCTTGGGGTAAATCTCAACGGCAACTCCCAGACAATAACGAATCGCTGAAAAAAAGCTTACTGGCCAACTTGCCAAATTCGCCTACCATTAAAGACACTGGACTTATCCATCGCGCTCCCTGGTTATCTATGTCCCTAATAGGTTTGGCGGTGCTTGTCCTAATCATTACGCCATCAAGTATTAATAGAATGAACCCGCCCATATCTGGCGCGCCTTACATGGATAATTACGGAGATGACAGCCGCGACTCAGCATCGCCAATAACTTCAACTGCCATAAACAGCCCCGAAACCAAAACATCTTCCGCCGGAAAATTTATGGAGAATTCTATGTCCCCCAACGTCCAAAACGCTAAGCCATCTTATGTCCTTCCCGACATTTATCCCGAACCCCCTTACTACAATGACCCAGCTCCGATTAATGATACTCGTGAATTTTTAAAAACTAGTTATAACGCTACCATTCGTACTAGAAAAGTTAACGAGATATCTCAACATATCCAGATTGCCGTACGTGGAGTTGGTGGGCGCATAGATGGCTTCACTAGCTCAAATAAAAATGGCTATATAAATTTTGCCATACCGGCTGATAAATTAGATTTCTTTGTAGCAGATATAAAAAACCTGGTTCCCAAAAAGTTTTTTGTAGAGACGACTATGGTAGAAAACCTTTTGCCACAGAAACAATCTATTGAACGCCAACAGGAACAAATCTATAAAATGCTGGCGACTCTGAACTCTAATCGCGATCAATTAATAATCACTCACAAAAATTACGCGGCCTCAATACAAAGACAACTTGATGATATCGCGATAGAAACCGATGCTCTAAAATCCGTAATCACCGATGATTTAATCCGCCAGACAGAGATTGCGGCTCGTCTGCAAGAATTATCAATCTTGAAAAGCTCACTTAAATCACAGCTAACTAATGAAAATTATAGTTACAACAAAAAGCTGGCTTCTTTAGATTCACAAATCAAAAATTATCAAGACAGCTTAGAATACAACTATAAACAGGATCAAAAACTAATAGACAACGTGGCTACTGTTCGCGGCACGATCTATATCAATTGGATTGGCTACTGGGAAATAATAGGACTTTATACTCCTTCTTATTGGCCGTCCATAGTTTTAGTTGCCGCCGCCATCATTGCCTACATCAACTATCGCCGCAAATCCAGAAATATAATTCCTTAAATAATTGATAGGGCCTCATAAAAACATCCCCATCGGCTAACGGGGATGTTTTTATGATACGCGCGTGACGCGCTTAAAAACTACCAATTATTAAACCGCTATCGCCAACGCAACAACCACTAGAAAGATGATTAACCAAGCTAACGTCAGTCCTAATAAAATCAATGCTTCTTTTTTTAGGCCATTGGAATAAAGACTAATCGGCTTTCCTAAAACCAAAAATCCGGTAACGACAGCTGATACGATAAACAACAACAACACAAACACCGGCGCCAGAAAACTATCTTTCGGTTCACCAAAAATATTCTGACTATTAAAACCCAACCAAGCCACGCCAGATACGTAAATAAAAACTCCGGCGCCGCTAACCAGACTTCGTAAAATATAGGTTGTTTTGGTCATAATTATTCGTACTCCTTATCTATTTGTAGAACTACAAATTTTATCCCTTTTGTTTCCAAAAATTGAAACGGCATCTTATGGGTTGAATCGGACTTTTTCAAAATGCCTTGGCGGGACTTGGCGGAAATACCAGTCCAAGCCCGCGCCTTTGGCGCGGGCGAGGTCAATCTTTCTTCAAATTCGGAATTGTGGACCTAACCGGAATCGGACCGGTGTCTCGCCCATGCGAAGGGCGCGTCTTACCACTGGACCATAGGCCCTATAAATGTTCCGTTGCTTTAAGATAAAACATGAACTCCAATATTATAAGCACAAACCATCCAAGCTGTAAAACAAAAAACACAGCTATCTGAATAAATTCCAGTCGCTCATTGCGAGATAAGCTGAATTTTTCGGACACAATATTATAGATATCTTCCAAAGATTCAAATTTGTTCCTAATAACCGATCGCCATTCTTCCAATTTGAATTTTTTAGCTATTAAATCGTAAAGCCTCGCTAAATACCAATCGCCTATCAATTTTATATCCCGCTCAAAAGACTCAAACTCAGTAATAGATTGCGTGCGAATTTTAATAATTTCTTGAAAGCTGTTGGCTAGCTCCTTTTGTCCAAAAAAGAATAATTTTTTCTCTGTTTTACTACTAGAAAGCCGAGCCACCTTCTTGAGGCGATTATCTAATTCAGAATCCAAAATTCGGTAACGCAATAGTTGCAAATTGGCTGTTTGAAAAAGATCAATAGCACTTTCCACGTCACCAACGGGATCAAAAATAAAAGACCCGTCCCAATCAACTATTATTAAATCGTCTTTGGCGTATTTTAATTGCTTGGAAAGAGTATATTCAATCTCGTTCTCGGCCAAAGTCATTTTCTCGGATTTCAAAAAGCTAGCTATGGCGGCTTTTTTGTCAGCGCTTAAAAATCGCTCCGGATCGCCCTGATAATCATAGACGATGGCTAACGCGTATTCTTCGCTCATCTCCGGCCTACTGCCACGATCTTTTAATATTTTATGACAAGCGTCAATCAGCTCCTCACGCAACTTGAAAGTTTCTTGAGAAAAAACGTCATCAGTTTCCACGACTGTTTCGGCCAATAAAATATCCGGCGCGTACGATCTCACCAAAAATTTAACATCATTACCGCCTATTTTAAGACTAGTCTCAGAAACTGCAAATTGTTTAGGCAATTCGTAATATTGAGGAGCGCTTTGAGCGGCTTTAGCTTCAACAATTTTATCCCCCTTTTTGGGCCGATTAACTCCGGCTATGACAAAAGCCGCTATTTTGTATTTCATATCTAAATCCTACCATTTCGCTAAATGTTTGGCATCCGGCTCTCACGCAACCGTTAACGTCTCAAAACAAGCTTTATAAGTATGCTGATTATAAAAAATATCGTGGCGACGCTGATTATTACTGGTCCCAAAGTAAGCTGTGTCGCTGAAGCGACTAAAAAACCCACCACTACCGACAACACAGCCATAAATGAAGATAACCATAAATCCGCGTTCAAACCAGTGGCCAAATTTTTGGCCACCGCGGCCGGAACAATAACCAATGCGCCCATCAACAACACACCGAGAAATTTTAATCCCAAAAGAACGTTTATAGAAAAAAGTAATAAGAAAATAAAATTAATTCTGCTAGTTTTTAGCCCTATGGTCCTCGCCAAATCCTGTGACACCATTGATAAAACTATTTTTTCTCTAATCATAAGCAGGGTAAAACCAATGACTAAAGTCACAATCAAGCCGACTAACCCCTCCATAACTGACGGGGTAGCAATATCGCCAAACAACACCTCTTCCAACTCATGACTGGGCGTTATCAAACTACCGATAGCTAGCGATGCCGAAAAAACCACCCCGATAACGGTCTCGGTAGAAATTTTTGTTTGACTCTCAATCGCCCAAATGATAATTGCCCCCAGAACCAAAGCAACTAAACCGCCCCACAATGGATTAATGTTCAAAAGTATGGCCAAACCCAATCCCGGCAAGGCAATATGAGATATGGCGTCTGAAGCCAAAGCCATGCGCTTCATCAACGCGAAAGACCCCACCAAACCGGAGACGGCGGCGACAGATATCATCAAAACTATATTCAATATGTCGGCTAAATTAGTTGGCATGTTTTTAATGGTTATCTCTATCGGGACGCGGGTGATGATGATGATATAAAACACGCTCTCCATATAATTTAGTTAGCACATCTGTATTCAATGTTTTCTGCGGCTCACCGAAGCAAAGCATAGATTTATTGATACACAGAACTTGGGTGGCATAACGATAGACCAGATTGAGATCGTGCGATATAAACATCAAAGTCAACTCTTTGTGATCTTGCAATTCGTGCAAAGTTTCATAAATTAATTCTTCTCGGGGCGAATCTACGCCGGAGGTCGGCTCATCAAAAAGCAGAACATTAGTATCGCCTATCAAAGCCAGGGCTATAAGACCTCTTTGAATTATGCCTGCCGCTAAATTAACCAATCTCTTATCAAGATCTTTTTTATCTACGTGCGCCAGAGATATAACTTCATCAATCACATCCGGTGACAATTTCAAAATACCTATCTTGAGCATTAATAAATCTCTCAAAGTTAAAGTTAGTTGTGGATCTAAATCTAATCGTTGTGGCACATAGCCGAATCTAACGCCATCAGACCACTCAATATCACCACTAAAAGGAGTGGCTCCTATCAAAGCTTTAAATAATACCGTTTTACCGGCTCCATTGGGACCGATAACAGCCAAAGCCTGATTCCGGCTCAGTTCAAAATTTACATTTTCCAAGACCAAATGATCGCCAAAACGAACATTTAGGTTTTTGACTTTTAAGATTGGTTCTGCCATAAATAAAGTCTACAAGGTTACCGATTTTTGTTATATTAATAATAACACTAGCTTTCGGGAACATAAAGCCCACTTATTCGTTATATATGATAGCAGACGAGGAAAATCTAATAAAACAAGCTCAAGGTGGCGATTCCGGCTCATTTGGAGAGCTTTACCACCATTATTCGCCAGCTATCTACCGCTTTGTACTGCTTAAGGTTAATCAACGCCAGATGGCGGAAGATTTAACCCATGATGTGTTTACAAACGCCTGGCAAAGTATTGGCCGCTATACCCATCAGGGCTTTCCTTTTTCCAGTTGGCTATATCAGATAGCTCGCAATCGGGTTATAGATCATTACCGCACTCACAAGAAACAAACTAGCATAGATTTATTGGATGAAGATGTTCTAAAAGAGCATGGCTTGGAAGAAATCAAATTAGATAATTCTTTGGATGTAAAGCGTGTTCGTAAGGCCATTACCGAGTTAAGCTCGGAACAGCAAGATGTGGTGTTGATGAGATTTATGGAAGATATGTCCCATCAAGAAATAGCCGCCGCGCTAGATAAAAGCGAAGGCGCCGTAAGACTGCTTCAACATCGCGCCATCAATAAACTCAAAAATTTATTCTCTAATGACAATGGAAGATAGACTAAACAAAGCATTGAAGCCGTTCAAAGCGATCAAACCAAGCGCTGATTTTATGCGCTATTCTAGGGCGGAAATTTTGGCTACCAAACAAAAATTTTTCTCCGCTCGCCGAAGTTGGCATTGGAACTTTTGGAGCAGTGTTAAATTCGCCAGCTCGTTAACCTTGGCAACTTTATTGGTTTTAATTGTAATTGGCGGCCTATCTTATTTCAATTTGAATTTAGCTCCGACTCTATTGACCGAGTTGGATAAAGAAAGTCTTTTGAGAGAAGCCAATTCTTTAGATTTTCAGATTCATCTAAAAGAACTTAAATACTACGACGATTCCGCTAAAGAAGTGGCGGCATTATTAGACCAAGTAACTGAAAATGAAACAAATTTATAGTTCCAAACTTCGTATTTTGGGCATATTAATAATCGGGGTGTTTCTAATGCTCCCCTATTTTAAAGTTAACGCCCAGTCAGAAGCATTAAAATCCGCCCTTAAAGAAGTTACTGATATAAAAGACAGCAATATTGAAAGTCCGGAAAGTCGCGTATCGGCTATACTAAAAATAATTGATCTTTCAAGATTGGAAGTTGAGGATCTTATCAAAAAACTATCTTCTTTAGAGAATCTGGACAAAAACTATAGCGATCTACGGGATAGTTTCTTGTCTATTCTTAGCGATTATCTAATTTATTTAGACAACGCGGAGATTGAAGCCAATAATCCCGAGCTATCTCCCGATGATTTAAAATTATTAGCCAACAATCTCAAACAATGGCGAGACGCTAAATACAACAACACACTCAAAAAAACGGTTAACTTTATCTGGGTATTAAGAGAGGCCGACTTGTTAGATACCGCCCATAATAGATTGGATAAAATTTCTACTGATCTGAAAAAAGCTAAAAATTCTCGCTTCATTAAAATTGCCGATCTTATGCCACCCTTAGAAAAAGCCACTACCCTATTGAAAGAGGCGAAGATGTCAAGCAAATTAGCTCACGAATTATTGTTCGCTACCACCACTCCAGAAAATTATAAATCTTCAACTTTAGACGACGTCGTTGAAGAAACTCTTAGTAAAATAAAATCTGCTTATCAAGAATTTTTCAAAATGAATTCCTTAATAAAAGAAATGCTCGGCCTGTAGTCGGCCGATCAGTTGGTTAGTTGCCTAGTTACTTAGTTTTAAAACCAAGTAACCAAGTAACCAACTAACTCAGAACTGGTCTCTATTTCACTGCCTCCTTCAAGGCCTTAGCGGCTTTGAATTTCGGCTTGATAGAAGCCTTGATTTGAATTTTTTCTCCAGTTTTTGGATTGACGCCCATACGAGCTGCGCTTTTAGCAACGCGAAAAGTGCCAAAGCCAGCTATAGCGACCTCCTCACCGCGACCCAAAGATTTGGTAATGGTGTCAAAAACAGCTTCTACCGCTTCCTGAGATTGTTTTTTAGTACCTAGATTGGCGGCCTTCATAGCGGCGGCCATTAAATCATCTTTTTTCATAGATTAGCGTAACGTAAAATGTTGATCGAGACATGGGATAATTTCCATACATGTCACTCATCACATTAAACATTTGACTATTTATCCCGACCTTTTCAATAAATCTTATTATACTATCAGCTATTATTCTATGTCCATTTTTCAATGTCTAATGAGCCCTGTGTTTAATGTATTCCTATCTACCGCGCATCACTATATTCTCACAGACATCTATTACGCTATTTAGCATATTCTACAGCCCTCATCTCTCTAATAACATTGACTTTAATTTCGCCGGGATATTTTAATTCCGATTGTATCTTAGTCGCGATATTTTTAGCTAATTGCAAAGCGCCAAAGTCATCAATTTTCTCCGGTGTGACGAATATTCTGATTTCTCGTCCAGCGGAAAGAGCGTAAGCATTTTTCACGCCCTCAAAACCAATGGCTATTTTTTCCAGGTCTTGCAAGCGTTTAAGATAGTTTTCTATTGAATCGCGACGCGCTCCCGGACGAGCCGCGGAAATAACATCGGCTGCGGCCACAATGTAAGATTCCGGAGTAGCATATGGATATTCTTCATGATGCGATTGCATGGCTTCTATAACATTTTGATTGATGCCGTATTTACTTAAAATCTTACGCCCCAATTCAACATGAGTGCCCTCAACTTCATGACTAATGGCCTTGCCAATATCGTGAAGAAGCGCCCCCTTCTTGGTTACTTCAACATTGGCCCCTAATTCCGAAGCTATCATGCCGGAAATGTGAGTCATCTCAATAGAATGAGTTAATACATTTTGGCCATAACTGGTTCTAAAATGCAGTCGTCCCAATAATTGAATAATTTCCTTTGGTAAATCTACTATACCGACTTCAAAAGCGGCCTGCTCCCCTATTTCATACATGCGCTTATTCATATCCTGCCTAGCTTCTTCAACTTTCTCCTCAATTTTAGCCGGTTGGAATCTTCCGTCCTTGACCAATTTTTCCAAAGCCAATTTAGCGATCTCTCTTCGTAATGGATCAAAAGAAGAAATAACCACGTTTTCCGGACTTTCATCAACAATAATCTCTACTCCAGCCGCGCGCTCTAAAGCTCGTATATTGCGTCCCTCGCGACCGATAATTTTGCCCTTAAGATCCTCATTGGGCAAATTAAAAACACTAGTGGTTAATTCCGACACATTTGATCGCGCATAACGTTGGATAGCTGTGGTAATTATATCTAAACTTTTTTTCTCCACCTCTTCCCTCTTTTCCTTTTCCAATCTTTGCACGGCATTAACTAAATCATTTTTATAACTCTCTTCCACTTCTTTCAATAATTTTTTCTTAGCATCGTCAACGCTTAAATTGGCTATCTTCTCTAAATCGGCCAGAGCTTTTTTCTGCAATTGCTCTACTTCGGACTTAACGGCGCCAACTCTGACTTCCGATTGCTCTAATTTACTCTCACGCTCCAACAAAGTTTGAGAACGCTTCTCGGTCATTTCTTCTTTTTTAAGAATCCTCTCTTCTAATTTTTCCAACTGGGCCTTATGCTCTCGCTCCTCCTTGCGAGTATTTTCAACCAAAGTCGCCGCCTCATCTTTGGCTTTTTGAATAATAATATTAGCCTGATTTTCGGCCGATGCCGCTCTCTTAGAAGCGAGCGATTGACGAATAAAATAACCTGCTACGATACCCAAAACTAGAGCCCCCGCGGCCCACGGAATTATTGCTGACATATGATATGTTCGCTAAATTCTTCATTTTTAGAATTTTCTAGTGAACTTTGCTTCGTTAATAATTTCTAATAGTTATATTATACCAAAGCAATCAGGAAAAATCAAATTTGGATCCAACTTATAAATTACGTGGTGCCCTCGCGAGGAATCGAACCTCGATCGACTCGTTAGGAGTGAGCCGTTCTATCCATTGAACTACGAGGGCATTTTATTATATCCATTGTCAGCCAGAAGCTGATCCCTGTCTGCCGGCAGGTAGACGCCTTGGGCGGAAACTACGAGGGCTATCTACCGCCTAGTTTACCGGTCATCAACCACATTTGTCAAAAAAGTTTTTTGCTGATATTTTGAAACTATGAAAGAAAAAAACTGGGGTCAAGAATCTGATCCAGATTATCAATCCACGGAACTCCCCAAAAAAGAACGAGGACCAAGCCACAGAATAGAACGAGCCGATGTTCTGAAAGCTCGCAACTTCCTAGTTGAGACATATCAAAATCAAGTAAAAAAGGGTGGCCAGGTTACTGCTGAAATGGCTAAAACCAATCTAGACCACGCCGATAGAGTAGCCGAAAATGCCCGTTGGATAGCTCAAAACGAAGGTTTGGATATTGAAATGCTGGAACTGGCAGCCACTTGTCATGATTGCGGAAAATTAAAATGCGGCTATCGCGGCGGCATTGATACTTTTAGACATCATATAACTGGCGCAAAAATGATCTACGATTTTTTGCAACGATTAGGCAAGACACCCAAGGTGTGTGATGAAGTTAAAAATATGGTTTTAGCGCATAGCGCCATCCCCTTTATCAAACGATGGGCTGACGACAATGAAATCGGATTACCAGAACCATTAACCCAAGAGGAATTCGCTTTGCGCGATGCCGATGTTTTAGACCAAATAGATATTTGGGGTTTTAAAAAAGTCGTGGAAATACGCCAAAATCACGATAGCGAATTTTATGAAGAGGATGGTGGCGATATTCAAAAATCTATTGAATCCGCTCTATTAACCGCCCAAGAAGCAGAAAAAATATTACGCACCGAAACAGCTAAAAAAATTGCCGCCGGTTATGGAAAAAGACTTGTTAGATTGTTGAGAAAAATACAAGCGCCTAAAGTGGTTGATCTCAAAACTTGGCAAGAATCCTTTCAAGAATTTTTGGATGAAGAGGCAAAAAACCGTCACCAATGAATGAGATTGATTTTTGTCATATAATCCAATAGAATAAATTCTAGCAAGGAATCTGGGTAATCTTGCTATCAGTAATATCGCCTGCCTGCCGATAGGCAGGGCTCGGCCGACATATTGAAAAATTGCCCAAATAAATTTGGACCTAATTGGGGCCTATAGTAAAGTGGCATTACGCTTCCATGGCATGGAAGTGGTCGGGGTTCGATTCCCCGTAGGTCCACCAAAACAACGAACAGAGCGACTATGTTTTGGTAGGATGCCGCACGTATGTGCGGCGCCACCACAAAAATCTTATTTACCAAGTTATCCTTGACTTGCTAGCAGACAAGTTGTGATTGCGCCCGCACTTCACCAAAGACCGCCACTATGATTTAATTTCGACAGAGGGAGGGTTGGCAGAGTGGCCTAATGCGCCGCATTCGAAACGCGGTTGGGGATTTCCCCTCGGAGGTTCGAATCCTCCACCCTCCGCTGATTAGAAATTCTTATAATGCGATTACGCATTATAAGAATTTCAATCATCCCGAGCGAGCGAAGCGACGAAGGACTACATTTTACCAAACAGGTCCTTAGTTTAGTGGCAGAGCATTCCTGCCTACCGGCAGGCAGGTGGTTTGTCCCGCAAAATAATGAGCTTTGCGAATATATTTTGCGAGGATCCCATGACAAGGAGCGATATCCATGAAAACTAATCTCTTTGATGACTTTGGTGGGCCCTTAGCTTAGTGGCAGAGCATCCGGTTTGCATCCGGAAGATGGGGGTTCGATTCCCCCAGGGTCCACCAAAGTCATCAATGACAAAAGCTCATTATCGTGGGATCACGAAAAGCATAATCACGTTGCTCCTTGTTTTTCAGAACATCCGGAAGATGGGGGTTCGATTCCCCCCGAGTCCACAAAAAGAAACTTCTTCCGAAGAAGTTTCTTTTTGTGAGGAT
>JAUYMR010000002.1 GCA_030698695.1 bacterium
TGGATGAAATTTATGCAGTTTTTTAAGGAAATCCAAATCTTTACGAGTGGGTCTGACAATATCGATCCAAGTTATTTTTCCGTTCACCGTTCTCATATCTTTATTATATACCGATTGCTTATTCGTGGCTAAAGCGGTTGCTTGACTTTTGTTAGATCGTCATGATATAAAGAAAACAGTTATTTCCCATCCCTAAGGAGGATAGCCATGAAGAGGCTGTGTAGCGCGCTCATATTGGTTGGTTTAATAGCGGCCTGTTCGGCCTGCGCCATGAACATTGGTTATAAGAATACCATTGATATGGGGTACTCAGACTCCGACTATCAAAGTACTCAGCAAAATTATTGTTATCCGAGTGCCAGCTTGACTCAATCTCCCAGCGACGGATTGATTTATTGCGGCCGCTGTCAGAGATATTATCCGACAATTCATAATCATCCGCCTCTTACTAGAGATGACTTACTGCCCATTGAAGAGGAGTCATTAATTTATGAAGGTCGTAAATATAGCAATTACGGCTATAATCCTCGCTAAAATATATGAGCCCCGATCACGGGGCTCATTTACTTTCATATAAGAATATGTTATAAAGTCAGTGGCACCTTTCAAGGAGGTATGTTATGAAAAAGTTCGGCGCTCTAGTCGTGCTAGCAACAATGCTAATGATTTGTACTGGTTGCAACGTTACCTATCACGTGATTACTCATCGCAGTACTTATCCAGAATATTCCGGTTATCGTTATTATCAACCCGCGCCGCAATATTATTGCTATTTTTGTAATGGCTATTTCACCACGCCTCATTATCATCAAACATCGCCGCCGCCACATTATCAATCATCCCCTCCGCCGACTTATCATCATCACCATAAGAGATGAAAAAGCTACGAGCCCGTTTCTGGGCTCGTTTTTTGTTTATTGTTATAAATCTATTTCTCTAATTCGTTGCGACCAATTTGGATCATCAGCATATTTTTCCGCGCGATCATTTATTAAATATTTGGCCCGTAATTCTTCCAGGGGGATTAAATTATTAATTAGACCCAGTTTTTGAGCTAGCTCATCTGAATAGGCGGGCATTAATACTTTAAAACTAAACGGAACGCGCCCCTCAACTATTTTATTAATATGAGCAACTATATTGGTAGTACAGGTGCTAGTTAGCGTATTGTAAAATTCCGGTTCAGAAGCTAATTTATTTGCTCGTTCAAGCATTGAAACAAACAGCGCGCGCATATTTTCTTTGCTAGTCTGAGTAGGATAAAGAAAGACCTTATCTTTTCTATAATTTGATCTTAGTTTTATAACATCTTGCTCATCGGCTATGACATAGACAAGTTCATATTGCCTAAATAGTCCGCCAACGGCCGAGAAGGATTCGTCACTCTCCTTACGGATTTCTACTGATATAGCAACATAGTCTCCATTTTCAAAACCAAACGATAATAGTGTATGTGCCGCGCCGAAGCCATGACCCGAAAATGGCTCAACCATAAACCAAACAGATTCAATTTTATTTAGATCAAAGGTTTTATCATAATAGCGGACATCATAATCATCGGTTGCGCGATAGTTGATGTTGCGAATATTGGTTATTTTAACCCTATCTTCATTAAAATTAGCATGAGCTAAAATCCGCTGATCGTTTGTCCAGTTACGATTAAGAGACGGCTGAACAATTTGAGCAAAAACAAAATACGCAATGATTGGAAAAATAATTGCTACAACAACAATTTTAAGTATTTTTTTACAAACAGAGCGCATAATCATGCCTTGAGTTTAAGATGAGTAGATTATACCACACAAGCTATCTACGAGGCGACAATTAGCAATTTATTTGATAAGATTGGCATATGAATCCCAACGGCTCAAATTTCTACAATCTTGGTATAGCGCCCAATATTATCACTATTCTTAATAAATTGAAATTTATTACGCCTACGCCGATTCAATTAAAATCTATTCCGCAGGCAATTGAGGGCAAAGATCTTATCGGTATTGCTCAAACAGGTACGGGCAAAACCTTGGCCTTTGGCATCCCCATATTGCAATCAGCTCTTAGAGGCAAACTGGGTCTGATTGTTTTGCCGACACGAGAGTTGGCTCTTCAAGTCAATGAAGTTATTCAGAAAATAGGAGGGATGTTGGGCGTAAAAACTGCCGTGCTTATCGGCGGAGAATACATAGGTTATCAAATCAAAATGTTGCGCCACAATCCGCAAATAATTATTGGCACACCGGGAAGAATTATTGATCATCTGGACCAAAAAACTGTTTCATTTAAATCAATGGCCATGTTGGTATTGGATGAAGCAGATCGTATGTTGGATATGGGTTTTGCGCCACAATTGAAAAAGATTTTGAATGCTCTGCCGCGAGAAAGACAAACGATGCTTTTTTCGGCAACTATGCCGCAAGAGATTGTTAAGATAGCCCAAACGCACATGAAGCTTCCCGTGCGCGTGGAAATAGCTCCGCCGGGGACGACGGTAGATAAAGTTACTCAAGAATTATTTTTTGTCCAAAAAAATGATAAACCCAGACTTTTAGAAAAATTATTGGGCGAATATCGGGGATCGGTATTGGTATTTTCTCGTACAAAATTCGGAGCTAAAAAAATATCAGCCAAAATAAGATCCCTTGGTTATACGGCGGCTGAATTACACTCCAATAGATCGCTAAGTCAGCGCAAAGACGCGTTGGAGGGATTCAAAAATGGAAAATATCGCATATTAGTCGCTACTGATATTGTTGCTCGCGGCATAGATGTTCAGGGGATAGAGCTTGTTTTAAATTACGACCTTCCACAAAGTTCTGACGATTATGTTCATCGTATTGGTCGAACTGCTAGAGCGGGCGGCATAGGACACGCCATATCTTTTGCCACTCCAGAACAGAAAAAAGACGTTCGCGACATTGAACGCTTGATTCGTTCAGCGTTGCCACTTTCGCAATTACCAGAACTTCCACCGGCGCGCTTTATGGAAACTCCATCTTTCCACAAAGGAACACCCCATTCATCGCGGTCGTTTCGCGGTTTTAGGGGCTCAAGAGGGCATCATTCTAAACGTTCTGGCTTTCAAAAAAAACGCTAAATTTTTATTAAAGAGCAAGTTTGTCGTCTTTTATTTTGTTCAAAATCTTTTCAATCTTTTTTATGCTCGCCTCGTCCTTAATAGAGACAGTTGTAGTATGAGGATTCATTCTTGTAAGTATTTCTAATTTTTCATTTAGAGTGGAGTTGTCTATGAGATCGCTCTTCGTAAGAAAAAGATATTCTGGTTTGCGTAAAAGTTCTTCATTATATAATCCGAGCTCATTGCGGATCATTTTATAATCTTTTTCCGGATCAGCAGATTCAACGGAGATGAAATGAAAGAGTATGCGCGTGCGTTCAATGTGGCGTAAAAATTTTATACCCAACCCTTTACCGGCAGATGATCCCTCAATAAGTCCGGGGATGTCAGCTAAAATAAGCTCGTAATAAGCTCCCAAGCTTGGTTCAAGAGTTGTGAATGGATAATTAGCTACCCTGCTTTTGGCTTTAGTAACTTGATTCAACATGCTTGATTTACCGGCATTTGGCAGTCCCACAAAGCCTACGTCAGCGATGAGCTTAAGTTCAAATCGTATTTCAAATTCTTCGCCCGGGCGCCCCGGTTGAGATTGCATCGGCGTAGTATTGCGCGATGAACGAAAATGGAAATTACCCATCCCGCCGGAACCACCCTTGGCAATAAGAATTTGTTCGCCAATTTTATTAACTTCTACTTTGCCGCCATTAGTTAGATTGTGAATAACAGTGCCTACGGGAATTTTAATAATAAGATCATCGCCATCTTTGCCATCGCGGAATTGTCCTCTGGCATCGCCGCCATCGTCCGCGGAAAACTTTTTACGAGAACGGAATTGATGCAAAGCGTTTATGTCAGAAACACCTTCAACATATATACTCCCGCCTTTGCCGCCGGACGTTCCGGTGGGCCCAAGACTTTTAACATTTTTGTTGAAAGCCACAATACCCTTGCCGCCATTGCCGGCATTAATCATAATTTTTACATCATCAATAAGCATATTTTGTAGGCTACCACGAAATCCTCAAGAAAAGTATTTTTGAAGAATTAAAGTTCGGCTTAAGCCGCGGCGGGTCTTATCACTATAAATCTTTTCTTCCAACCATTTAGAAAATTTTGAATGGATATTTTTTCTCCAGCTGAATTTCCAGCCGGATCATTGTAATAAATTATATTTTTATCAACGCCGTTTATTACCACCAAGTGGGGGATGGGGCTTTGCGGATCAAATTTATAATACACAGATGCGATGACGGGACCTTCTTGTAGGTATTTTTCAAATTGAATAAAGGCGCCTTCTTTGTCTAAGGATGAAAGATCGTAAACCGTCCCGACTAGGTCGTATCTATTAACTAAGAGAGCCAACCCTTTATGAGACCAGCCAGCGCCATCAATAAATGCTCCGGCAGTAATGCCTTCTTGAAGTAAAATATCGGGAGACACAATGCCCGGATTATAAAATTCAATAATCATTGCCAAATCAGCGATTCCACAGCTAAGCTTCTGCCATTTGGTTGAGCTAATATCGTTAAATTGAGAATAGAAAGGAACATCCGGAATATCAGCCTCAATATTGTTGACTGCGATTGGTTGAATATATTCCGATATTGTTGGATTAACTTCGGTTATATCATTGGCGGGCGTAGCTAAAATAGCTCCAGATAAAGAAGCTGAAAAACCAGTTAATAGGCTTACCAATAAACCCATATAAAAAGTCATGGTTTGCATTATACCACACTATGACAAATATTACAATAGGGGACGTTTTAGTTAATCGCGCACTATTACCGGGGTGCCGACATCGGTCCATTTATAGAGTTCGTATGCTCGAGCTGGCGGTAAATTTATGCATCCATTGGAAGATGGTTTGCCAAAGTTTTCATGCCAATAGGTTCCGTGAATAACAGCTCCATCGTAAGTGAAATATAAATTCCAAGGTACGCCCGGAAGATCATAATATTTTTCCGTAATGCCCGGGATGGGGCCCTGCATATAACGACTGGGCGTTTTTTTAAAAATTGTAAAGGTACCTTTAGGAGTAGGGGTGAGTTCCAGGCCGGTAGAAATGACCTGTTCCATAAATAATTGATCACCATCGTAAGCATAAAGTTTTTGCTCGGTGCGACTAACTATTATTTTTTTGGTTATATTGGCTGGCTTTGTAGCTGGGGTTAAATCTTTATTACCCTCGTCTAATAATACTTGCACATAATCGGCGGCCACATAAAAATCTCCGGTAACACGTTCTGGATATCTTATCCATTCATCAAATATAATTTTGTACCACGTCTTATTATCTCGCTCCACCTTGCCTCCGACTTTTAACACAATACCTCGTCTCAATTTGGTGACAATAGGATAATCTTCGCCCGGACCGGATCGCGCGTTAAGACACGCAACGTCAAAATACGGACCACAGCTGTCAACTATTTCTATATACTCAAAAAGAACTTTTTTAATCGGTAAAATAACGTCCCCATCTCCGCCCGCTGATTTAATGATGACCACTTCCTCGCCCTGAAGATATTTTTCCGATGCTTTTTTAATGGTGAAGTCGCGTATGAACATTATTCCCAATAAAATCAAAAGTAGCGCGAGTATGCCCACTAGGATAGCCACAACCTTTTTATGATATTCCAACGTTACGTGCATAAGTATATATTAATTATATCAAAAACAGTTTAAATTTTGGCGGACAAACACTGCTAAATTGTTTTGCCATCCATTATTGTTTTCAACGATACATACATCCGAGTATGAAAAAGAATTTATTTATTTTATCCCACCATTCGCGCGAATTAGAGAAGTGATAAAATGTATTTGGTGGCTGGTTTTTGATCCGCGACCAGGGTATAAAAAGCTCGAATACCAACCTGATTTTTTTCGACTATATCCACCGCGCTCAAAATAGTTAAATGTTTGGAAGTGGCTTTAAAGGATAAATTTATCTCGCCAGCTATTTCTCCCACCGGAGCTTTGTGATTATCTTTTAGGTATTTCAGAATTGCTAGCCGGCGTTTATTAGTCAACGCTTTTAGTATTTTTTCCAGATTTTTCATAATAGTCATTACAATCACCCTAGCACACCCATGTTTGTTATTCCATTATTCGCGCGAATTAGGGTAATGATGGTACAGTTTATTTTTTATCAGTTCTATCTTTTTATTTCTTTTCCAACTTTTAATTTCAGATTCACGATGACGAGCTTGTTTTAATGTTTTAAATTTTTCGGAATATAAAAGCATAACTGGGCGGCGTATTTTCGTATAGTGAGCGCCAGATTTTAATTCATTGTGTTGTTTTAGACGCTCCCCCAAATTATTGGTCGCGCCAACATATAATGTTTTATCAGCGCATTGGAGGATGTATATAAAATAGGACATTTGAAATTATTGTATTCTTCACATTCTCTCATGCCGATTGAAATTCTATCGTTTAAGTTTTAGCGATAAATTTCTACTGGGCTGCGGGGCAGGGACTCGAACCCCGATACTCGCCTCCAAAGGGCGATGTCCTACCATTAGACGACCCCGCAATAAAAATAGCTTAACCTAATTTGAACTGGCTGGCAATTTAATGATTAGATTTTGTGGACGCTTTGCGCGACAAAATCTAATCACTTTGCTTGTCTTTCGCGATCATGAAGTTTGAGCAATCTTTTGCGCAAACGAATGCTTTTGGGAGTAACTTCAACTAGTTCATCGTCACTAATATATTCCAACGCTTGTTCCAATGAAAGAATGCGCGGAGGAACCAGATCATCAGTAACTGCGTCTGTTTTGGCCCGAAAATTTGTTAATTGTTTTTGTTTGCAAACATTGACAACCAGATCGGAATCTTTGGCGTTCTGACCGACTATCTGGCCTTCATAAATCTTAATACCCGGACCGATAAACATCTCTCCTCGTTCTTGAGAATTCAAAAGGGCATAGGCAGTGGTCGTACCTGATTCGTGAGCTACTAAGGATCCGTGGGTGCCACTTTGCAAATTAACAAATTTTTCATGATAACCAGAGAACAATGAATTAATGATGCCATTGCCCTTGGTGTCAATTAAGAATTCATTACGAAAACCTATTAGACCGCGTGTTGGAATAAAAAAATGAAAATGAGCGACGCCATTTTCAACGTTCATATTTTTTAATTCGCCCTTGCGTTGCCCCATTTTTTCAATCACTAATCCAGAATATTGCTCAGGCGCCTCTATCCAAACATCCTCCACTGGTTCCAATATTTTATTGTCTTGCTGACTGAAAATAACCTCTGGTCTAGATACCTGTAACTCATATCCTTCGCGCCTCATTTTTTCAATCAATATGGCCAAATGCAATTCACCGCGACCGCTCACCACAAATTCATCAGGAGATTTTCCGTCATTTACCCTCAAGGCCACGTCGTTGTCCAATTCTTTTTCTAAACGTTCTTTGATGTTGCGCGAAGTGCAATATTTACCTTCTTGGCCGGCAAAGGGAGAGCTGTTAACGGCAAACACCATTTTAACAGTTGGTTTTTCTATAAGGATCGGCGGCAGTGCTTCTGGTTGATTGACATCGGTAATGGTATCGCCGATGTTTATATCTTCTATGCCAGACACGGCGGCAATATCACCGGCCACCAAATTATCAACCGCTATTTTTTGTAAACCGAAAAAAGTTGTCAAACTGGAGATTTTGTTGTTGGTGGACTCGCCGTCCCTATTTATTCTGATAACATTTTGACTATTTTTAATACTGCCGCGATGAATACGCCCGATACCCGTGCGGCCTTTATAGTTATCATAAGCGATAGAAACAATCATCATCTGCAATGGCGCGCTTATATCCGACCGCGGTGCGGGAATGTGTTTAAGAATAGCTTCAATAAGTGGCTTTATATCTGTCATTTTTTCCAATTCTGGCGATAGACTGGCTTTACCCAATTTACCGGCGGCATAAACGATTGGAAAGCTTAATTGTTCGTCGTCAGCGCCCAATTCTATAAATAAATCAAGAACCTTATCTAATACATAATTTATTCTGGCGTTAGGCTTATCAATCTTATTTATAACAACAATAATTTTGTGTTTTAACAATAAAGCTTTTTTGAGAACGAAACGAGTTTGGGGCATCGGGCCCTCTTGAGCGTCAACCAGCAATAATGATCCATCGGCTAAATTTAAAACACGCTCTACTTCGCCACCAAAATCAGCATGGCCGGGAGTGTCAATAATATTAATTTTAGTATCACCATACTGCACCGCGGCATTTTTGGAAAAAATAGTAATGCCACGCTCTCGTTCCAGATCGTTAAAATCCATAATCAATTCGGTGTCAACTAGTTTGCCCATATCAGTATCGGATTGTTTTAATAGGGCATCTACGAGGGTGCTTTTGCCGTGGTCAACGTGAGCGATAATGGCGATGTTGCGAATGTTAGACATAAGAAGAACATTATAACATACAACGCTATATAAAGTAAATTAACAAAAAAGACCCAGTGATGGAGTGTCGTTACGGCCATTGCGAGAAAGAAAACGACGAAGCAATCTAAGAATGGCGTTAATGTAAGGCTTACGGAGAAAACGTAGTAAGATTGCCGCGCTACGCTCGCAATGACGTACAGATGATTGTGAGATTGCTTCACTGCATTCGCAATGACGACAATTGAACAAGATTGCCACTCTGTGCTCGCGATGGCAACCTAGCTAGATAAATTCTCTATCAACGCAATTTCTAACGGTACGATTACAAACGGACTGTAGCGCATTTCACTATAAGCGCGAATTAGAGAACGTATCAATTGGATATGCTTTGGCACATCAATCAATTGGACATGTGTCTTTAATTGCTCTAATTCTTTTTTAGTCAATTCTTTTTTAAATACATCCTCCAAGCGCGAATCTAATTTCAAACTTAATACTCGTCTAAGATAGTGAATAAATTCTTTGTTGAGGTCGGCTAGATTATATCCTTTTTCATAGATTTTGGCCAGCATTTCCAAACTTTCCGGCAATTTAGATTTTAAAACTAAATCTGCCAGTTGATGCGTCAACACAAAACCGGTTCGGCCAACTATTTTCTCTACAGCTCCGACGGTAACCTGTTCCGCTAAAGAAGTAATTTGATCCAGCAAAGATTCCGCATCGCGCAAACTGCCTTCGGCCGTAGAAGCGATTAGCTCAATAGCGTCATCATCTATTTTAAACTTTTCAGATAAAACTACTTTTTTCAATTTTTTGATTATTTCGTCAATGGCCAATTTTTTGAAACTAAACTTCTGACTGCGCGAAGAAATGGTGGGAGGTATTTTTTCATATTCAGTGGTGGCTAAAATAAAAATGGCGTGTTCTGGTGGTTCTTCTAACAACTTTAACAAAGCATTGAAGGCCGGAGTGGTTAACATATGAGACTCGTCAATAATAAAAACTTTATAAGGATAAGACGAGGGGGATGATCTGGCGCTTTCTTGAAGATTTCTAATTTCATCTATGCCACGATTGGAGGCGGCATCAATCTCAACCACATCAAGGGCGCGACCCTCATCAATAGCCGAACAACGCTCGCATTTATTGCAAGGCTCCCCCTTTTTTCTAAAATCTTCTTTTTTCTCCCTGGTTGAGCAATTGGCTATTTTAGCAATCAATCTTGCCGCGGTTGTTTTACCGGTGCCACGTGGACCGGAAAATAAATAAGCATGCGCCAGCTTATTTTTTATAACCGCGTTTTTTAAAACGGTAACAATATCCTCTTGCCCTAAAAGATCTTCTAAAAGCTTGGGACGATATTTGCGATAAATAGCCAACATACAATGATTTATGATATATGATTCATGATTTACGATGCAAGACCCAAGAAAGACTTGGACTTCGTGATTAGACCCTGTAGAAGTCGATGAGACAAATTAGCCTGGTCCAATAACATCTGATAATTTTTATCGCTCAGATATTCAAGATCTTTGGCGGCGATGATTTGGTTTTTAAGCTCAGTCAATGATCCTTGCGCTAAATAATAGAAATGAACTTTTTCTTTATAACTCTGCCTACCAAAGCCCTCAGCAATATTGGACGTTGTGGATATTGCCGCTCTTCGCATTTGATTCGTTAAGCTAAAAAGCTCCTCTTTGGGAAATTCCTCTGTTGTTTTATAAATCAGCAGAACTAGTTTGTGCGACTCTTTCCAAGAATTCAAGTCTGTGAATTCTTTTATTTTAACACTTAAACTATCGTTGTTCATCTTTTAGATCTTGTCGGCATTCATGAATCTTGACCCATAGATCTCGCCCTCATCGTGTCGCTTTTTTCTATTCATAAATCTTGAATCATGAATCTTAAATCTGCCTCCTTGATTATAGTAAATTTTCGGCTACAATAATAGTCATGAAGTTGAGATATGGCTTGTGGGCGATATTTTTGACGTTTTCGGTAGCCGCGTTTTTTTTATTTTTTAATAATCATCAACAAATCATTGATTTAGCGTTAGTTAAAGAAGCCGTTATTGAATCAGAGCGGCCGATTTATAACCCCGATTTAGATATTGAATTTCAACAATCACTAACTAGCCCGCCGGCAATTATTAAAGGCATCTATGCCACTGCTTGGTCCGCTGGTAGTGCTAAAAAATTATCCTATTTCATTGATTTAATAAATCGCACCGAACTGAATTCCATTATTATAGATGTTAAAGATTACACTGGTATAGTTAGTTATCATAACGACATAGAAGATGTTAATAAATATAAAGCCAGCGAAGCGCGTATTTTAAAGCCCAATGCTCTGATTAAAAAACTTCACGACAATGGCATTTATGTTATCGCTCGTATTTCTGTCTTTCAAGATTTTCAACTGGCTCAGATGAGGCCCGATTTGGCGGTTCACGCCTCATCGACTGGCGAGGTTTGGCAGGATCGCAAAGGCCAGACTTGGATGGAAGCGGCGTCCGAAGAAGTTTGGGATTATAACATCGCCATCGCTCAAGACGCTTTGGCTAGGGGATTTGATGAAATAAATTTTGACTATATTCGCTTCCCATCCGATGGAGATATGAATGATATAAAATATAATTTTTGGAATGGTCAAATTCCCCGTTCGGAAATTATGAAAAGATTTTTCGCTTATCTCAGAAATAGATTGCCCACCGCTAAGTTATCAGCCGATTTGTTTGGCTATACCACCCTACTTAACAATGATTTGGGCATTGGGCAACTCATTGAAAACGCTCTGCCATATTTTGACGCTATCGCGCCGATGGTTTATCCGTCTCACTATATTAAGGGCCATCTAGGTTTTGATAATCCCGCGAATCACCCTTATGAAGTTGTTAAGGATTCTATGGCTGGTGCTATTAGCAAAATAGAAATCTATAATGCTATCGCTGGCACAACCACTCCATTGGCATTGGCTAAATTTAGGCCCTGGCTACAAGATTTTGATTTGGGCGCGGATTATAATAAGGAAGAGGTGCGCGCGCAAATTGCCGGCTGGTATGATGCCGCCACTAACACTCCAGAATTTACAAATGGTTGGATGATGTGGAATGCCAGTAATATTTATACCGCGGACGCGTTTGAAGCGGAAAACAACTAAATCACTAAATGATTAGGTTATTGAGTAATGTATGGACAACTTTGAACAAAAAATTGAGGTGATAGAACAACGCAATCAAAAAGTTGAAGCCGATAAAGCATGGGAAACTAGCTGGACAAGGCGCATTTTATTAACGGTTTTCACTTATCTGGCGATAGGTGTATATATGTGGGCAATTGATATCCCCAAGCCGTGGCTTAACGCCGTGGTGCCGGCGATAGCATTAATGTTATCAACTTTAACTATGCCGTTCTTCAAAAAAATTTGGCTTAAAAAGAAAAATGTACGAAGTTAAACTACAACAATTTGCCGGGCCATTGGGGAAATTGTTGGAACTCATTGAGGCCAAGCAATTGGAAATAACGACTATCAATTTAGCTGATGTAACAGCCGATTTTATTAAATATGTTCAAAATTTAGAAAAAAGTAGAGATTCGCAAATTCTAGCGGATTTCTTGGTAGTGGCGGCTCAATTAGTGCTTATAAAATCAAAAATCTTGTTGCCATCATTGGAATTGACTGATGAAGAGGGCATTAATATTCAGGATTTAGAAACCCGACTTAAGTTATATAAAGAATTTAAACAAGCGTCGCAATATCTTGGCGAGCTTTGGAATAAAAAATATATTTCTTTGGCAAGACCATTGTTGCTTTCTATGAATGATTCACTCATTTTTTATCCGCCGCGGCAAATATCAATAAACGATTTGATCGACAACATCCAAAGATTGGTTAATGAGTTTAAAGAGTTTTTACCGGAAGCAACTCAAAAGATCAAACAAACCATCGTAAGTTTAGAAACAAAAATGAAAGAATTGTTTAGCCGGCTACAGACAGCTATGGAGCATAGTTTCCAAAATCTGACCCAAGCCAAACCCAAACAAGAAATAATAGTTTTATTTCTGGCCCTACTTCATTTAACCAAAGATCGCGTGATTAAAGTTGAACAAGGGGATCAATTTGGTGATATAATAGTTAAAAAAGTTGAACAACTATAATTTAATAAAAAATTACACGAATTACATATGGACACCAATAAAGTAGCCGAATTGGAAGCATTGCTTTTTATCTATGGCGATCCGCTAACTTATAAAAAAATAAGTCAGATATTAAAAATCACTGAGGATGCAGTTAGGGAGTTGGCCAATGCTTTATCAACTGAATTATTCCAAGATGATCGCGGGCTTAGCTTGTTGATGGAGCGGGGTAAAATTCAACTTGTTACCAAGGGCGCTTTTCAAAATATCGCTGAAGAAATTATTAAAGAAGAGGTTAACGAGGCCCTGACCCCCGCGACTCTGGAAACGTTATCCATCGTAACTTATGCCGGTCCCATTTCTAGAGCTGAGTTGGATTATATCCGCGGCGTTAACTCAACCTTTGCCTTGAGAAATTTATTGATTAGAGGATTGGTTGACCGCGCGTCTGATCCCAAAAGGGGCAATGCTTTTCTTTACAGTCCCAGTTTAGAGCTTTTGAGGTATCTAGGAATTAATCAATTGACCGATCTTCCCGATTATGAAAAATTTCAAGATCTTATAAAAACACTACGAGCTCCGACCGAAGAAAACAAAGAAGAGCATACGCCCGAAGAAATCCAATCAATAATGGAAAATAACCAATAGTCATCATGCCCCATCAAAATCATATTTTAAGCGTCGTATTTGCTGGCACAATTTTGCTAGTTGTTTTTTTATCTAGAGCTGAGGACGCGGCTCCACAGCGCGAAATAATGCAGAATTACTCCGATCAATCCGCCACCGAATTAGTGGCCGCCTTATTGCCGCCACAAGAAAACCTCGTTAATGCCATTGCGCAACCACCTTCTCAAATCGCCAGCGGCTTATTAAGCGATCTTAGTTTAGGTAAAGAATATTTTTCATTGAACCCCGATCAATATTGGCCGCTGGCATCTTTAACAAAATTGATGACAGCTGTGATTTCTTTGGAAAACATCCCCGAAGACAAAGAAATATTTTTTAGCTCAAATGCCGTCGCTATTGATGGCAATGCCGGTAACTTTAAAGAGGGGGAGATGTTTTTGCGTGACGATTTAGTAAAAGCTATGATGACAGTTTCTAGCAACGATGCCGCCGTAGCGTTGGCGGAATCGTTTAACGGCGGCATTGATGAATTCATAATCAAAATGAACTCTAAAGCGCTTGAGTTGCGCATGAATCAATCCAGCTTTTTTGATCCTAGCGGTCTTAATTTAGCCAATCAATCCAATATTCACGATATTGAGAAATTGATTCTTTATATTTATCGTTACCACCCAGAAATATTCAAATGGAGTACGCATAAAAGCGTTGACCTAACCGAATTAAATTCTAAAACTAAAAGAACTGTCAATAGCATCAATCTATTCGCTGGCCAACCTGGCTTTATCGGCGGCAAAACTGGTTATTTAGAAGAAGCTAACGGCAATCTCGCCTCCCTTTTTTCTTACAAAGGACGTATAATCTTAATTATCACATTAGGAGCTGAGGATAGATTCGGGGAGACATCTAAATTATATAATTGGTTTAAAACTTTATAACATATGGAGGTATTACAAGTCATTAGAGTTCTGCTTTCGTCAATGTTGGCTTTCGCGGCCGCTTCAATAATAACCCCCCTGATAAGTAAATTACTTTATCGGTTTAATTTAAATAAACAAATTAGAATAAGCGATTCCGCTCCCGTATTCAATAAATTACATCAAGGCAAAGAAGGCACACCGACTATGGGTGGTTCTATCATTTGGATTACCGTTATCGGTTTAGCAATAATATTCTGGATATTGGCAAAGATGTTTAGCGGATTCTGGGGGGATTTGAATTTTATTGATAGGGCTCAAACTTATTTACCATTAACAGCTATGTTAATAGCTGCTATTTTAGGATTGGCCGATGATTTACTGGGCGTCTTTAAGATAGGGCCTCACGGCGGAGGATTAAGAGTCAGCCAAAAACTGGTCGTCTATTTATTGTTGGCATTGATTGGAGCTCTTTGGTTTTATTATAGATTAGATTGGAATATTCTAAGCGTGCCGTTTTTGGGAAATATTGTTATAAATTGGTGGTATATTCCTCTATTCGTATTCATAATCGTGGCCAGCGCATTTTCAGCCAATGAAACAGACGGGCTTGATGGCCTATTGGGCGGCGTAATGTTGTTTGCTTTTATCGCTTTAACGGTGGTTGCTTTTGTTTTGGAACGTTATCATTTGGCTGTTTTTAGCGGCATAACTGTCGGCGCGTTGTTGGCTTTTTTGTGGTTTAATATTTATCCGGCTAAATTTTTTATGGGCGACACCGGCTCTATGTCTTTGGGTATTACCATGGGTGTAATAGCTATGTTAACCAACACTACGCTTTTATTGCCCTTCTTTGCCATTATTTTAGTAATAGAATCTTTATCCGTGATAATACAATTAACCAGTAAAAAATTGCGCGGCAAAAAAGTTTTTATTTCCACTCCAATACATCATCATTTTGAAGCATTGGGTTGGCCGGAAACAAAAGTAACTATGCGTTTTTGGATTATCTCAGCGATTTTTACGGTTTTGGGATTGGTCATATTCTTCTTGAATAGATTTCTATAGTCACCATCAATCACCAAGCATTTATTGTTCAATTAAAAAGCCCACGAGCAACGATGCTGGGGGCAAGGGAGGCGAGGAACGGGGGGATTAATATTTGAATCATCGCAAGAAGGGGTGGGTTGTTGGTTGGCTGTGCTATAATTAAATAATGATTCTCATCAAATCAGCGCAAGTTATTGATGGCAGTGGTCAGCCGATGCGCAAAGCTGATGTTTTGATTAAAGACAATAAAATTTCGGCTATTGGAAATTTGGCGACTAAAAAAGCCGAAACAATAATTGACGGCCTGGGCTATTATTTAACCCCCGGCTTTATTGATGTCAATACGGACTCCGATCACTATTTATCGCTTTTTACTAACCCACCACAAAAAGATTTCCTCATCCAGGGCGTTACAACTATTATCGGCGGACATTGCGGGTCGTCTTTAGCTCCTTTGATTTATGGATCTTTAGAGTCTATACAAAAATGGTCTGATATAAACCAAATTAATGTTAACTGGCACTCTATGGCCGAATTTTTAAAAACTTTGGATCGCGCGAAATTGGGTGTTAATTTCGGAACGCTAATTGGCCACTCAACGATCCGACGAGCTTTAGTCGGTGAAGAAATTAGGGAACTTACTGAATCGGAATTAAAAGTTTTTAAACACCTCGTTCAAGAATCTTTGGAAGAAGGCGCTCTGGGCCTTTCCACTGGATTGAGCTATGTCCATGCCAAACAAACTTCATTTTCAGAAGTAAAATCTTTAGTTGAGCTGGTTGCTAAAAATGGGGGAGTTTATGCAACCCATTTACGAGACGACCGCGAACATCTTGTTGAATCAATTCAAGAAACCATCAAAATAACCGAAGAAACAAAAGTCAAAACCCTGATAAGTCATTTAAGGCCGCTGATCGGTTTTGAAGATAATTTCAGAAAAGGTCTGGACCTGATAGAGCGCGCTGACAGGGAATTGGATATCAATTTTGACAACTATCCCTTTGATACCAGTGTGATTCCTATTTATACGCTGTTGCCGCAATGGGCGCAGGACGGCGGCTTGTTGGTAATGTTGGAAAATATTAAATCGGTTAAATTACGGCCCAAACTAATCAAAGAATTGGCCGATATAAAAGATGATTTAACCATTGCTCAATCAAAAAATATGCCCTATCTAAAAGGCAAAAAATTGAGTGAATTTGCTAAAGCTCACGGATTGGATATGCCTGAAGCTCTTTTAAAATTGATGGAGGTCACCAATCTGGGGGCGATAGTCCTTTATCACAATATCAATATTGATTTGGCTAGCGAGGCGTTATATTCTAGAAGCGCTCTTGTGGCCTCTAACGGAGCTGGTCTTCCCGATGACGCCAGCACTTTCAAATACGAACGCTTTTATAACACCTTCCCAAAATTTTTAGAAATAATTGAAAAAACCGGAAAGATTTCCTTAGAGGAAGCGATCAAAAAGATATCATATATTCCAGCTTTAAAATTCTCGCTTAAAAATAGGGGATTAATAAAAGAGGGCTATATGGCCGATTTGACAATGTTTAGCAAAAACCAAATAACCAACGTTTTGGTTAACGGACAATTGGCAATTAAAAATGGACAATTTCAAAATATTCTGGCTGGTAAAGTATTAAAACGACAATAGACAATGGGGAGAAGAATCAGAGCCGCTGGTAAGCCGGATTATGTTATTGTTGCCTGTCTGGCGTTTTTGATATTATTCGGATTAGTCATGTTAGCCAGCGCCTCGTCTTATTTAGGAAAAACTAAGTTTGATGATAGTTATTATTTTTTAAAACATCAATTAACTTATGGCCTTCTTTTGGGAATAGTGGGCTTTTTAATAACCAGCCGCATATATTATCGTTATTACGAAAAGATCGCCCTTTATTTGCTATTATTTTCAATATTATTATTGATCCTAGTTTTTACGCCGCTTGGCCTAGAGGCCAGCGGGGCGGAACGCTGGCTCAATCTAGGACCCATAAGTTTTCAACCTGCTGAATTATTAAAGATAACCTTTGTTATCTATTTAGCCGCTTGGCTAAGCAATAACATGCAACGTCCTAAATCTTTTTGGAGCGGCTTTGTGCCGTTTTTAGTAGTCTGCGCTATTATTTCTGGATTGTTGCTCAAACAACCGGCAACTAGTTCAGTAGCTATCCTAATGGCTGTCGCCCTAATATTGTATTTTGTGAGCGGCGCCAAGTTGTCTCATATTTTAGGAACGGTTATTCTGGGTTTATTAATTTTAGCAATTATTATTTACATAACTCCATATCGTTTTAGTAGAATATCTAACTTTCTCAATCAAGACGCCGATCCATTGGCCGGAGGTTACCAGCTTAATCAAGCATTAATAGCTATCGGCTCTGGAGGATTGTGGGGCGTGGGCTATGGACAATCAACAACTAAAATACATTATCTACCCGAACCCATAGGGGATTCTATTTTTGCCGTTATAGCTGAAGAATTGGGTTTTGCTGGAGCGATTGTTTTTATCGGCGCTTTGATATTTTTGATTATAAGAATGCTACTGCTAGTCAAAACTACCCCCGATATGTTGAGTAGGCTAATTATAATCGGCTTTGCTTCAATTATAGCCATTCAAGCATTTGTAAACATGGCCGCTATGACCGGCTTAATACCGCTTACTGGGACGCCCCTGCCATTTGTCAGCTACGGAGGCACGGCTTTGGCTATTTTTATGACTATGGGCGGAATCGTCGTTAATATATCAAAATATAGCTAAGCCACATTTTGACATTTGACATTATAGAAAGCATGGAGCTATAATATCTAATTACATGGCCGATAAGAACATTCAGAAATTTGAGGGCAGAGTTGTCGAAGCTTTGCCGGCAACGACTTTTCGTGTAGAATTGGGAGACGGACGGGAAGTTTTGGCTCATCTTTCTGGAAAAATGAGAATCCATTATATAAAAATTATTCCGGGTGACCGCGTTTTATTGGAAATGGGTTCTTATGATGATAAACGAGGAAGAATCGTTCGTCGCCTTTAAGTCATTAATATTTATTATGCGCATCGTAGGTGTCAACATACCCGATAGTAAAAGAATTGAGATAGCCCT
Source organism: bacterium (assembly GCA_030698695.1). Lineage (GTDB taxonomy): Bacteria > Patescibacteriota > Minisyncoccia > UBA6257 > WO2-44-18 > JAUYHP01. The sequence goes on from JAUYMR010000002.1 coordinate 18,306, forward strand.
CACTTATGTTTATGGCGTGGGGCCTTCTTTGGCTAAAAAAATATTGCAAGTTACTAAAATCAATCCCGACAAGCGCGCCAAAGATCTAGACACCGCCGAAATAAGCCAAATTACTGATTTTGTTACTAAGCATTGTAAAATTGAAGGTGAGTTAAGGCAGATAATCAAACAAAATATTTCTATTCTAAAGGAATTGCAAACCTATCGCGGCACCAGACATTCTCATAAATTGCCGGCTAGGGGACAAAGAACAAAAACCAACTCTCGTACTGTACGTGGCAATGTTCGCAAAACTGCTGGTAGCGGTAAGAGAAAAGTATCTCTAAAATAAACGATCCAATATGGGCAAGAAAAAAATTATCAAACAAACAACCGAAGAGGCCATTAAAGAAACCGAAACCCAAGAAAGCGCCATATCTAAAAGTAGCGCTTCTAAAGTTTCGGCAAAGAAATTTGAAAATGGACGCGTCTATGTGAGCGCTACTTATAATAACACCCTCATCTCCATAACCGATGACAAGGGCAATTTGATAGCTTGGAGTTCTGCTGGGTCTTTGGGTTTTTCCGGTCCCAAAAAGGCAACTCCGTTTGCCGCCTCAAAAGTCATAGCCACACTAGCTGAAAAAATTAAGAAATCCGGCCCCTTCAATGTGGAGGTTTATGTTAATGGCGTTGGTAGCGGCCGAGATTCATCTATCAGATCATTGGCCAATCAGGGATTCACCATAACAGCCATCAAAGACGTAACTCCCATACCGCACAACGGCCCCAGGCCTAAAAAAGTACGAAGGGTTTAATGGTTTAAAAAATAAAATCTCAAAAGTTTATATACAATAAATATGTTTAATACTAAGGAAAAAAAGGAGAGATCATTGGGCGCTAAGCTCTTTTTGAAGCCATTGCGTTGTAATTCGCCAAAATGTGTTACCATTCGCAGACCAAGCCGACCGGGTCTACACGGCAAACGCCGCCGCGGCCAATTATCAGAATTCGGACAACAACTATTAGAAAAACAAAGAGTGAAGTTTTCCTATGGCGTAAAAGAAAATTATTTAGAAAAAATATTTAAGCGCGCAGAAAAGAATCCCGAAATCACTGGTGATATGATTATTATGTTATTGGAAAGACGTTTGGATAATGTAGTTTTTAGATTGGGATTAGCTCCATCCCGATCAATCGGGAGGCAATTAGTGGGCCATGGCCATATAGCGGTTAATGGTCGCAAGACAAAAGCTCCGTCCTATCAGGTAAAAATCGGCGATGTTATCACAATAAACGCGCCGTCTAAAGATCATCCTTTATTTAAAAATCTGCCCGTTGATTTAAAAAATTACGTTTCCCCAGAATGGCTAAGTCTTGATTCCGATAAACTGGAAGGCAAGATCATCTCCGCGCCTAAAGGTCTTGATATTCTTTTTAACGTAAATTTGGTCGTTGATTATTATTCCAAACAATAAAATGCGCCAACTTGCTGTATAATATAAAATAGTCCATAAATATTAAACATTTAATAAAAATATATGATTTATCAATATCTCAGTGACAGTGTTGCTATTAAAAAGATCTCCGAGACCGACGTGGAGGGTGTTTTTGAAATAGAGGGTTTATATGCCGGCTATGGAATCACTATCGGTAATGCCATAAGAAGAGTTTTATTGTCTTCTTTGCCGGGAGCCGCTATTACCAGAGTAAAAATTAAAGGCGTGGGACACGAATTCACCACCATCCCCAATGTGGCCGAAGATGTGGTAGAAATTTCTTTAAATTTAAAGAAAATAAGATTCCGTATTCACACCGATGAATCCCAAACCTTAATCCTTAAAATTAAGGGAGAAAAAATCGTTACGGCTTCCGATATTGAAACGAATGCGCAAGTAGAAGTTATATCTCCCGATGTACATATTGCCACTCTAACAGCTAAAAATGCCGATTTAGAAATGGAATTAACCATAGAAAAAGGGTTGGGCTACGTGCCGGTAGAAGTTCGCAAAACTGAGAAATTAGCTATCGGAGTTATTGCCTTAGACGCCGTCTTTTCTCCAGTAACCAAAGTTAACTTCTCAATAGAAAACATGCGCGTTGGCGATCGTACTGACTATAATCGTTTACGCCTAGTCATCGCCACGGATGGCAGTATTACTCCATCTTCAGCTCTAAGAAAAGCCAGCAATATTCTACAAGACCATTTTGCTAAGATGTCCCAAATTGAAGTTAAGGAAGTTGAACAGTCTGTTGAAAAATCAGAGAAAAAAACCAAAACAGCGACTAAGAAGACCACTACTAAAAACAAGGTTGCTAATAAAAGTAAAAAATAATTATGAGAAAGTTTGGTCGTAAACGAGGTCAGCGCCGAGCGTTTATAAAAGGACTGGCCCACAATTTAATAACCAAGGAAAAGATTGAAACTACCGTTGCTCGCGCCAAAGAAATAAGGCCCGCTGTGGAACGCTTGGTTACTACGGCCAAAAAACAGCAGTTGGCTTCGTTGCGATCATTATTGGCAAAATTACCAAAAGATTCGGCTCAAAAATTATTTTATGAGATAGCCCCTCGCTATAAAGATACAAAGGGTGGCTATCTTAGAATTATCAAAAAAGCCGCTAGTCGAAAACGAGATGGGGCATCTCTGGCTACTATAGAATTTGTAAAATAACATATCATTTATGAATCACGTTATTGATGCTACAAATCAAAAACTGGGCAGATTGGCCTCACAAATAGCTATCATACTTCAAGGTAAGATGACCGCCGATTATGAGCCGCGCTTATCGGGCAATGATAGAGTTACTATTAAGAATATTTCCAAAATCGTTATTACCGGCAATAAAGAGGATCAAAAAACCTATCATCACCACACCGGTTATATGGGCCATTTGAAAACAAAAACCTATAAACAAGTCTTTGCCGAAAAGCCGGAAAAAGTTCTATGGCGCGCGGTTTTTAACATGTTACCCAAAAATAGATTGCGCCAAAAAAGATTAAACCGCTTAGTAATTGAAAAATAATCATGACTACCGACGCCAAAAAAACAACTAAAAAAATTGAGGATATAAAAGAGAGATATTTTTATGCTCGCGGGGCCAGAAAAACCGCCATAGCTAGAGTAAAGCTTTTTATTAAGAAGGGGCCTATTATGGTCAATGGCAAAGATTATAAATCATACTTCGCCGTACCCAATCATCAACGTCTAATAACAGTTCCGTTAGAAGTGGTAAAGCAAGATCTCGGAGCAACCATAACGGTAACTGGTGGCGGCATTAATGCCCAAGCAGAAGCCATTAGGCACGGTATTGCCAGGGCACTTGTCCAATTCAACGAAACTTTTAAAAAACGCCTACGCAAAGAGGGCTTTTTGACTCGCGATCCCAGAATGGTAGAAAGAAAAAAGTATGGCTTAAGAAAAGCGCGCCGAGCTCCACAATGGGCTAAAAGATAACCAACAACCCCGCTGAAGCGGGGTTGTGTCACTATCTATGAAAAATATCTTATCTTCCAAATTTTTCGTTTTGATTTTGATTATTATCATTGCCTTTTTACAAATTTGGGGCAATGCCAGTGGCTTTTTACTTGATAATTATTGGCTTGAAGAAATACTGCATCTTTTGGGCGGCGCTTGGTTAGCTTCGGCATTGCTGTGTTGGCTATCAATTAGACACACATCGTGGTTAGCATCAGCCAACCCGATAAACTTATTATCGGTCGGCATAGGACTAACTGCCGTTATTGGCTTAGGTTGGGAATTCTATGAATATTTTCTTTTTTTATGGGAAAACCAACCGATGTATTTATTTGATACTCTATTGGATTTATCGCTAGATTTTGTAGGCGCCGCTTGTCTTATAATTGTCTGGCGCATAACCACCTCATTTGAACAAAGTTAGATTCTGTTTTATTGTAGTGATGTATGAAGCTGGCGATAATCGGCAATAAACCCCTTAATGGCTCCATCTCTTTGCTGGGAGCCAAAAACGCCGCCACCAAAATGATGGTGGCTTCATTATTAACCGATCAACCATGCCAATTAGAAAACTTTCCCAATATAGGAGACACTGATATAACCGCTGAATTATGTCGTAGCGTCGGCTCTAAAATCAATATTGAAAATAATATCTTATCAATCCACACGCCGGCCATCACTACCTCTAAAGTTACCTCATTAAGCCGACGCAATCGTATACCGATTCTGGCAATTGGGCCTCTGTTGGCAAGAGTGGGAAAAGCCGAGGTGCCCATCTTGGGCGGCGATAAAATCGGCCCGAGAACGGTAGATATTCATATTGGCGCGCTAACACAAATGGGCGCGATTATTGAGACTACAGCAACAAGTTACAGAGCTAGTGCCCCGAATGGTTTGCGTGGCGAAAAAATATTTTTGCGCTATCCCAGCGTGGGCGCCACCGAAAATATAATCTTGAGCGGCGTTTTGGCCAATGGTCGCACCGCTATACATAACTGCGCCACTGAACCGGAAATCATAGACTTGATAAAAATGTTGCAAAAAATGGGAGCAATAATTGAATTGGGAGCTAATCGCGCCGTTTATATTGAGGGGGTTAAAAAACTGCATGGGGCAAAACATAGCATAATACCAGATCGCAACGAAGCTGTTTCCTTCGCTTGCTTAGCCGCGACCACCAACGGCAAAATTTTGGTCAAACAAGCGAGACAGGATGATTTAATAACTTTTTTAAATACCCTGCGTCGCGCTGGCGGAGAATATGAAGTAACAAACGACGGGATTGTCTTCTGGCGCGATAGAAAACTTGCGCCAATAGCCATAGAAACAGACACCCATCCGGGTTTTATGACAGATTGGCAACAACCATTTGCAGTATTGCTTACTCAAGCCGATGGGGACTCTTTTATACACGAAACGGTTTACGAAGATCGGTTCGCTTATGTCCAAGACTTGAATTTAATGGGATCTCGTATTAATATACTCTCAAAGTGTCTAGGAGAGACTCCTTGCCGCTTCAATAACAATGACCATCAGCATAGCGCCATTATTAAAGGGCCGACTCCGCTAAGAGCGGCATCTTTGAAAGTTAGAGATCTGCGCTCTGGCATCGCCCACGTTATAGCCGCATTAACCGCCGAAGGGGAAACTATTATTGACGGCGTGGAAGAATTGGATAGAGGTTATGAAAAAATTGATGAAAGATTAAGAGGATTGGGAGCCGACATTAAAAGATCGTAAAAAAATATTAATAATTCTATTAAAAGATAATGAAAGTCAAATCATCAGTAAAAACAATCTGTATCAATTGCAAATCAGTCCGCCGCAAGGGACGTGTTTATATCATTTGCAAAAATCCAAAACACAAACAACGCCAAGGCTAGTTAGCTAATTAGTTAATTAATAGTTAGTTAATTAGTAATGCTCAAAAAATCAATTCACCAATTCGCCAGTTAACCAATCAACCAATTTGATGTTTATAAGAAAAATCGGCATTGATTTAGGAACAACTAATACACTGGTATTTGTACCGGGGCGAGGTTTTATTATTAATGAACCGACTATTGTCGCTCTTAGTTTGCCGGATAACTCTGTTCTGGCCGTCGGCAAAGAAGCTAAAAACATGATTGGCCGCACGCCGCATGATATTGTGGCCTATAGACCGTTAAAAGACGGCGTCATCGCCGATTACTATATTACCGAAGCCATGTTGCGTTATTTTATTTCTAAAGCTATTGGTTCGGTTAATTTTTTTAAACCGGAAGTTGTCATCTCCGTGCCGGCCGGCATAACCCCTACTGAGCGCAGAGCTGTAGTTAATGCCGCTCGTGATGCCGGAGCCAAAGCGGCTTATATTGTCAAAGAGCCTATTTTGGCGGCTCTAGGGGCTGGTATTCCTATTAATTCGGCATCGGGTAATATGATTATCAACATCGGCGGGGGCACAGCCGAGGTGGCGGTTGTTTCTTTGGGCGGTATCGTATCATGCTCTAGCTTAAGAGTGGCTGGCAATAAATTTGATCAAGCTATTATGGATTATATAAAAAAGAAATATGGCCTAGCTATTGGCGAACAAACGGCGGAAACTATTAAACTAGAAGTGGGGTCGGCTCTGCCCATGAAAGATAAGTTGGAAATGGAAATTAGGGGGCGCGACCAGGTATCCGGCTTGCCTCGAGATATTACTATCAATTCTAATGAAATCGCCGAAGCTCTCAATCCTCATTTAGTAGATATAGCGACCTCTGTTCAAAGTGTTTTCAATAATACCCCGCCCGAACTTGTCGCCGATATTATGGAAAAGGGCATAATCGTGTCTGGTGGCGGCGGACAATTGAGACATATTGATGAATTCTTCAAAAGAATGACCGGTGGGGTACAAACCTATGTTGCCGAAGATTCTTTATTCTGCGTAGCCAAAGGCGCAGGTCTTATCTTGAGCCATTTAGACGTTTACAAGAGAACTTTATTGAACAAGAGATAGGTGATTAGATATTATCGTCCAAAAGATAAAAACATCCGACGCTTGTCGGAATTTTTTTAATTAAATTCTATTCAAACAAAAAAGCCTCCCTAGCGTCAAATGCGTTAAATGGGGGCGACACCGAGGGAGAGGGGGGGGAGAAAGCCACTAATTTCTGCTATAATCTAGTTAATGGCAAATTATAGAATTTTACTCACCGGCGGGGGCACTGGAGGACATATTTATCCTCTGGTAGCCGTTGCTCAAAAACTACCCCTTGGATCAGATTTGAGATATTTTGGCGATCCAGAAGAATTTCGCGAATATTTACAACAAAGCGGTATCAAAATATATAAAATCGCATCCAGTAAGTGGCGACGCTATTTTTCTATTCAAAATTTCATAGATATTTTTAAATTCTTGTGGAGTTTAACGCAGGGGTTGTGGAAGATATTTTGGTTTATGCCCGATGTGGCTTTTTCTAAAGGCGGCCCCGGCGCTTTAGCCATCTCATTAGTTTGCCGCTTTTATCGTATTCCATTGGTAATACACGAATCTGACACGACACCGGGATTAACCAATAAGCTTTCCGCCGGTGGAGCGCGTAAAATAGATCTGGCTTTTGCTGAAGCTCACAAACACTTTGCTAATTTTAAAAAGGCTGAAATAAATATAGTCGGCCAGCCAATCAGGGCTGAGTTGCTATCCGAAGAAAGCGGGAGCGAAGCAAAAAAATCATTTGGGTTTGAGCCGTCAACTTCGCTGGTTTTGGTTATGGGCGGATCTCAAGGAGCCGAAACCATCAATGACTTTATACTTAACAATCTAGCTAATCTATTGAATAAATTTCAAATTCTACATATTGTTGGGCCCAAAAACCATCCAGAATATAAAAGAGAATTTGATTTTGTTAGTCAAAAAATGGATAAATCACTATTGAAAAGATATCGTTACGAAGTCTATCTCACCGATAATCTAAGATCAGCTTATGATGCCTCCGATATTATAATTTCTCGCGCCGGTTCGGGATCTATATTTGAAATAGCCGCCAAGGGAAAGCCGTCAGTCATTATACCTCTGCCAACGTCCGCCAATAATCATCAAGAAAAAAATGCTTATGCCTATGTGGAGAGTGGCGCGGCAATAATGATTGAAGAGGAAAATCTTTTGGAAAACTTATTTATTAATGAGGTTTCTAAAATATTGTCGGATAATAACACTTATAGCAAAATGTCTGCGGCGGCCAATAGTTTCTATAAAACTGATGCCGCCGAAAAAATAGCCAGCGATATTATGGAATTAGCCAGCAAATAGTTGACTAACTAACTAATCAACCATATGCCTCCCAAAAAACCAATTAGAGTTCGCATAGCGCCCAGTCCCACTGGCTATCTTCATATCGGAACGGCTAGAACAGCTCTATTTAATTGGCTGTTCGCCAAAAGCCAGGGCGGGTCTTTTATTTTGCGCATAGAAGACACAGATCTGGAAAGATCTAATATAGCTTTTGAAAAAGATATTATTGAAAATCTACGGTGGCTTGGCTTAACCTGGGACGAGGGTCCGGCTTTGGAGAAATCTGAATATATTGGCGATTATGGGCCATATCATCAAACTAAACGATTGGCTAGTTACGAAAAATATATTAAAAAACTTTTGGATGAGAATTTGGCTTATTATTGTTTTTGCGCCAAAGAACAATTAGAAGAAGAGCGCCAGGCCATGCTCTCTCAGGGAATGGCGCCTAAATATAGCGGCCGCTGTCGTTCGCTAACATCGGAACAGGTTCAATCTATGATTACCGCTGGCGATAATTATGTTATTCGCTTTAAAATGCCGTCCGCTCAAATAACTTTTAAAGACATGATTCGCGGCTCAGTTAGCTTTGATGCCGACTTGATGGGGGATTTAGTTATTGCCAAAAACATTCAAACGCCACTCTACAATTTCGCAGTAGTTATAGATGATTATGAAATGAATATATCTCATGTCATACGTGGAGAAGATCATCTAGCCAACACTCCAAAACAAATTGTTATTCAAAAAGCTTTAGGGTTCAACGAACCGCAATATGCCCATTTACCGCTAATATTAGATAAAGAGCGCGGGAAAATGTCTAAAAGATTCGCGGCTACATCTATTAAGGAATATCGCGATCAAGGATATTTGCCAAAAACTTTAATAAATTTTATGGCTTTTTTGGGCTGGCATCCTCAAGATGACCGCGAAATATTAAGCAACGAGGAATTAATTAAAGAGTTTGACATTAAAAGAGTGCAAAAAGCTGGCGCTATATTTAACTTAGAAAAACTAGACTGGCTAAATGCTCAATATATAAAGACACTGCCAGATGCCGAGTTGCTACCCCTCCTTTTGCCATTTAAACCTCAATTAAAGGACTTACCCGAGAGAACGGCCTTAAAAATCATCGCTACTGCCAAAGACCGCCTCAAAAAATTAAGCGACTTCAAATCACTAACTGATTTCTTTTTCACTATGCCAAATTATAACGCCTCGCTATTATTGTGGAAAAATACTGCCAAAGATAAGACTATAAAAAATCTCAAAACCATTTTACAATTACTGCCAGATGCTCTGGAAATAAAACAATTTGCCGAAAAAGAGGGGCGTGGAGAGGTTTTGTGGCCATTAAGAGTGGCGCTATCCGGCAAAGATATCTCACCAGGACCATTTGAAATTATGGAGGCTCTGGAAGAAAATGAAACTAAAAACCGCATTAATATCGCCATTAAAAAATTGAGAGGGGACAATGGTCTCTAAAATTAATGACTATGAAACATTATGATCAAAAAAATAAAAACCTGACCATAATAATTCTATTGTTTGTTGTCCATTACCTACTACTCTCCGTTGCGCTAGCGGCCACCCCAGAAGAATTGCGCGCCGCCATTGACGGCAAGGCCAAAGACCTTCAAGAACTCAACCGACAAATACAAGAAACACAGCAAAAAATAGAGTCCACCCAAGGACAACAAAAAACTCTCAACAAGGAATTGGAAAAACTTGGCTACAATATCAACCAGGTAAATCTCGGCATTAAATCAAGCGAAATTAACATACAAAAAACTGCTTTAGAAATAGAGTCCTTAAAATATGATATAGCCGATAAAGAAAAAGCCATAAATCAAAGTCGCTCGGCAATTGCTGAATTAATCAGAAATGTTTACCAAAATGATCACGAAAGTCTACTATTGGTAATTCTGAAACACAATAGTTTAGCGGCTAGTTTTGCCGAGTGGGAAAATATCAACTCTGTTAGCACCAACCTTGCGTCTACCGTTTACCAATTGGAGGATCTGCAAAACCAACTATCTCAGAATCTAATTGATGAAAGCAATAAAAAAGACTCACTAGAGAGTGAACAAAAAAACTTAAAAAATCGTCAATTAATACTGACCGATCAAAAACAAGAAAGGCAAACTCTATTATCACAAACTAAAAACAAGGAAAAAACCTATCAGCAACAATTGCAAGAATTGGAAGAGCGACAGGCCGCTATCAGCGACGAAATAGAAAATATTGAAGATGAATTGCGACGGACATTTGATCCAACTCTCTTACCGGTTAAGCGACACGGACTTCTTGCTCTGCCGCTAAAAAATCAGCGCATAACGCAAAATTTTGGTGAAATATCTTATCTTTATAGAGGTAAACCACATAATGGGATGGATTTCGGCGCGGCAATCGGCACACCGATTTTTGCCTCCGCCGATGGGATCGTGAAAGCGGTGGGCAACAATGGCCGCTATCAATACGGCAAGCACATTCTCATTGATCACGATAACAATCTATCAACTCTTTACGCCCATCTTTCAAAGCAGATTGTAACAGTCGGTCAAAAAGTTATCAGGGGACAGCTAATAGGGTATTCTGGCAATACTGGCTATGCTACCGGCCCGCATCTGCATCTGGGACTATATTGGACCCCCAGCGTCATGCTCAAGAATCTTCCCCAATGTAATTGCGGCTTAGTGCCGCTAGGAGTAACCATAGATCCAGCCGATTATTTATAATGTTATACTTAAAAAGTGGTCAAGCCGTACTTATCGGTAATCATCCCGACACATAATAATCCAAATCAACTGCCGTTAACTCTCATAGATGTTGACAAACATTTATCTCAACAGGATTACTCCTATGAGATTATAGTTGTCAACGACGGCTCCAACGATAACACCGCTAATATAATACAAAAACTGACCGATCTCATTAAAAATTTAAAACTAGCCGACAATGCCGTAGAAGAGGGTTTCGGTTCAGCTATTCGTCTCGGTATGCTGACAGCTAAAGGAAATTGGCGAGTAATTATGGATCAAAACAATATTACCCCCATAACTGAGTTTAATAAAATGTCTCTATATTTTAGAGAAGGGTTAGATGTTTTTATCGGATCCAATGGTAAAGATTTTTGGTGTTTTTCTGAAATAGCCGCCCAACAAATCTTTTCCTTAACCAAATCTACGCGTTGGGCTTTTCGTTATGAATTCACTGTTTTGGCAAAAATATTAGGTTTAAAAATCAAGTATCTCACACCGATTTTCAAAAGGCGTCAACTGAAAAATATTGGCAAGCCCGCAACCTGGACACGCTGGTTGTGGGAATTCATAAAAATTCGTTGGCGGGTTTGGAGAAAGCTGTACAAACCCTCACAGCTTTGGTAAGCTATAATGCATATGAAATCCTGTGCTGACATCGCTTATAAATATAGCGATACAGTCTCTCGGGATTGATTAGGTTGAAAACATAATTAATATAACCAAACAAAGAGGCATATTCGCGAAAACAGCGATTTATTTCTAAATAAAATGAAGCATTATCTAACAGCTGAGAGATTAGAAGAGCTTAAACAAGAGCTTAACGATCTCAAAATGACCAAGCGCGCCGAAGTGGCCGAACGTTTAAAGAGAGCCAAAGAATTAGGTGATTTATCAGAAAATTCAGAATATTTTGAAGCCCGCGAAGAACAAAGTCAAGTTGAAGCTCGCATTTTTGAATTGGAAGAAATGGTTAAAAATGCCGAGATTATTACCAAGGCATCAAGTAAAGATATCGTACAAATGGGCTCGACAATCGAAGTCGCTAAGGACGGCCAAAAATTTAAATTCAATATCGTTGGATCTAACGAAGCTAAGCCAGAAGACGGGTTATTATCTAATGAATCCCCATTGGGTAAAGCTTTTATGGGCAAAAAAAATGGCGAGCAGGTTAAAGTCAAAACCCCATCCGGAGAAGTAAATTATAAAATCGTCGGCATAGAATAAATCTAGACAATAAGCGTCTGGCGTCAAGTGTCAAAAATAACGTTTGTTTATAAAACGACATCTGACGCATGACACTCGGCATTTCATGATTGAAGATATTATCCAAGAACGTCTTAAAAAAAGAAGGGCCGAGCACTATCCGGCTAGCGTAAAAAGAACATATTTGATTAAAGATGCTCTTGCCGATTTTTCTCAGCTAGCCAGATTAAAAAAATATACATCTCTAGTCGGTCGCATTATGGGCTTGCGCGTACAGGGCAACCTTATTTTCTGCGACGTTCAAGATGCTACC
>JAUYMR010000004.1 GCA_030698695.1 bacterium
GGGAAGGGAAATATATTCAATACCGCCAAATTCAAAGAGATTAAACTGACTAATTGCAAAACATACACCAACCCCAATTGACCGGCTTGAGAAGCGACTTGAAATAAGCCAATTGGTCCGACAAAATTATCCAAGGCGGCACTACCGGTAAAGACACTTACTACCAAATTAATCAAAGCTAATAAAATCGCCCAAATTATAGTCACGGATGTAATAAAGCCACTGCCCAAACTGGCCCAAAATCCAAGTCTCGGGAAGCCGGTTTGAGCGACTCCGACACCTAAAGCGCCCTCGCCTTCGCTAATCTGCGAGCGCGGGACGGCTCTGACTACTAAATCTTGCGCGCCTCGCCTAACATTGATAGCCACCTCTTGACCACGGTTATCATCCACAAATTTTATAAAATCATCCGCCTTATTAAAATCCATAATTAAATCTCCAATCTGCAAGCCGGCCATCTCTGCCGGACTATTCGGAGCAACTAGAGTGATTCCCACCGGACCGCCGCTACCGAAAAAAAATAAAGCGGCTATAATCAACCACCCCAATATAAAATTCATAACCACTCCGGCTACAATGATCGCGGACCGTTTCCAAATCTTTTGATGAGAAAAACTTCGTGGCTTTTCGTCTTCAGTAATTGGCTTATCGGGACTCTCTCCTAAAAGACGAACAAAGCCGCCCAAGGGCAATAGATTAAAACTGTAGGTAGTTTCTCCCCTTTTCTTGGCAAATAGGCGCGGAGGGAAACCAAAACCAAATTCCTCCACTTTGACTTTAAAAATTTTGGCGACCAAAAAATGGCCCAACTCGTGAACTAAAATCAAAACAGCTATACCGATAATGACGATTAAAATAGACATTGGTCGGATATATACACAAATTTATTTTAATACGAAAATGATTTTTAAGCCAGTTTTTGTCATGCCAGAGACAGACGTTCGTTCCGAGGACTCAGCCCTGAGGGATCCGCCTTCGGCGGAATTCAAAGATCAATTAACTAGGTACTATGCTATAGCATAGTGATAAATATTTTATAAATGCTTGGCGCGCAATATCTCGCACTACCCTTAAGGGTAGTGCGAGGATAGGAATTATTCGTTTATCTCTTTCGATTTTCCCTCCAGCATTTTCTCAATTTCCTGATTAATCTTATCAACGCTATCTTGAATCTGCTTTTTGGATTTAAATTTTTGGTCTTCGTTGATTGTTTTGGATTTAAATTCTTGTTCCACGGCCTTATTGACTTCATCGCGCAAACCACGAATCTTGATTCTCGCCTGCTCCACAGAACTGCGCACAATTTTCTCTAGATCCTTACGACGCTCATCAGTCAGGGGCGGCAAATTAATCCTTATAAGATTGCCGCTGGTATTAGGGTTGAGGCCCAAATTGGATTTTTCAATAGCTGATACCACGGAAGCCAAAGCGCCTTTATCCCAAATGCTGATATCTATTTCCCGTGGAGGCACTACACTAATAGCGCCTAATTGTTTAATGGTTAATATTTGCTCCATATAATTCACTTCAATATCCTCCACTAATTTTGACGTCGGTCGATTGGTGCGCAAACCAGCCAATTCTTGTTTTAGGGCATCTGTCACTATTTTTAATTTTTGTTCAAAAGTTTTTAATTCCATGTTTTAAGTTTACTATACATACCCCTCATTTATGAAGGGCGGCATTATAGATGATAGGTAGTGGCTTATTCATATCGGAGCAGGGCCCTCGGTGCCCCGGCTTTTAAACTGGGGGCTTTATATATCAATATTTATTCAACAACGCCGCCTCTAATTGAATTCTCTTATTGGTACCATATTGACTCATCAATGACCAACGACGCGATAATTCCGCAATCATGCGCCAATTCTTAATTAAATCGTGTCTTAAAACTATTAGCATCTCCGCCACAAAATTATTTAACAAAACATCATCTTCAAAAGATAACAGTTCTTTAATAAGTTGTTTGCGCTTAGTCGCATCGCTTTTAATAAACTCCCCTACCATCTCCGCCGCTTCTTTTGAGCTGGTATATTCGCCGACGTAAAAAGGCGAACTAATAAATATTTTCTGGAATCTGGAACTGACGGTGGGTAATAACATTTCACAATTTTTGACCAACAATATGATAAGCGCGTGCGCAGTGGGATCTTCGCTGATTTTTAATATGGCGTTTTGAGCTTGATCGGTTAAACGCTGATCTCCTAAAATTATTAAAGTTTTGTAAGAGGATTTAATAGGTTTTTTCCATAAAAAAGCTACGCCGTCCCTAGCGTCGTCAATCCCGCCGTCCATGACCATGGTGTCAAATAGGGTTACTGTGGGCGATTCCCATTTTCCATTTTCCAAAAAATTAGCTAATTGTTTTGCAAAATCAAAATTATCTTTTATATTTTCTCCGAAGAATAAATAACCGTGAGTCAAATTCCCTCGCTTAATAAGACGAGTAAAGTCATTTTTAAGATCTGCCAACTTTGCCATGTTATTACTCTATAACTACCCGGATTTTATTCAAGTTAATTGGCACGCTACTGACCCAAAATGGCCATAAAGCGATTTTGGCGCTTTCTACGTTAGACAAAGCAAAAACCAAGGTCTGTAAATCAGATTCTGACTTGCCGGCAACATCTTGTTTGAGTTTTTCAATATCTATCCTTGGCCAAAAAACCCCCTGAAAATCTATTGAAAACGTAATTTGACCAACGGAATTATTGGGAACAGCCGATCCGGTATAAGTTAATTGATTTTCTTTGTTGATAAAATCCTCTTTAATAATTCCTATTGCTTTAGCAAAAAGAGCGTCTTTCAAATTTTGCTCTTTAAAAGCTAGGGTCTTAACTTCGCCCTCGGAATAAACGATAAAATTACCATCAGCGTTAACCTCTACGCCAGCGTCTTGTTTAATAAGATTGAATTGAATGGCTCCATCTAAAACTTTAAATTCTGCCGGAATTTGGGCGGCCAACGTTAACTTCAAAGAATCTTCCAGTTGTTTAGCTGACACCTCTTTGGCTTTTTGTATATCGCCCGGGGTGGGATAGGCCAATTCACCAACAAATCCACCCTTCATTGGTTCGATGGATTGCCCATAAAACGCGTCAAACTTGGGTGATCCTTTAAAGCCGGGGATCGTAAATCTTTCTACTGGGCCGATATTGTAATCGGGACCGGCCTTATCAGCCACAACCGACGCTTCAGTGCTGGAGGGTGCTATTTTGCCGTTCTCAATTTTGGCGCCGGCAACCGTGATGCCTTTTGTTAAACGATAGATTTTGCCATCAGGTGTCTCAAAACGAGTATTAATAACCAACGGCTGCGGATCAGAACTATAAGCATTGTAAATAAGAATGACGCCTCTGGCTTTTTGTTCTACATCTTTCTTGCCGCTCGCTGAAAATGACAAGCTCAGATTTTTGTTTTCTATAAAAAGTTGTCCCGGTAATTTTATGGTATTGCCGGAAATATCGGCCAATGCCAAATTTTTATCAACAACAATGGAATTTTTATAAGACCACTCGGCATGTTTGGTGACAATGGTTATATCTGCCTTCGGTAAAAATTTAAAAATTGATATCAAAATAACAGCTAATAAAATAATCCCTCCGACCCACCAGATAAAACGATGAGTTTTGAAAGATATCCCAGGAATAGACATTTCAGATATAGAAAAATTGGATTTGGTTTTTCTTTTCTTAATCGGGCGATCTCTTTCATCGGCTGAAGCGGCGCCCCTAGAGTGATCGCGTCGTGATTGAGACGATGACGTATCTGGTACAACTATGTCGGATATTTGACGACGGTATTTAGAAAAAAATGGATTGATAGAATCTAATCCGCTAATACCAGCTAATTCTATAACCCTATCATCAACTGATTCAATAATTATTTTCTTTTTCAAAATATCTGCCTCTCTTTTGACTAAATGAAAATTGCTTAGGGAATCTGTAAACTTGGCGAATCGCGGTATGGTCAAAACAATTTCATCGTCTTTGGCATCAATAAGTTTTTCAACAATGGATGATGGGTCGTCGCTTTTATTGATAGTAATTCTTTTCATTTTCTATTTATTGGCGATCAAATATTAATTATTACAAGTTTGTTATATTAGCCATCTGATTCTACGCCGAGCCATTTTGTTAACATTCTCACTGCGAGCATCCAGAGCATCAATCAGAATGCCAGTCAATGTAGTCACGGCATTATAAGCAAAACCTTCTTTTAATTTTAACTCGTGATTGAATTTTTGACTAACTAGTTCATTGTGGATATGTGTCAATCTAACCGATCTACTGAATTTATTTTTAAAATAATTGGTGAATATTATGGGTGGCAGAGTAAAAAAAGAATTGATATATAAATATTTGGCGCCAACCCTATCTAATGCTTGTTCCAGCCCCCTAACCAAAAACTGGAGCTCATCTGAGATTAATCCCTCTAATTTCTTAATAAATCCAGACGAGGCATTATTGACAAGATAACAATGCCAAATACGCTCAGCGGTACTTTGATCAACATCCAACTGACTCATTAGAGCGTTCGTTAAATTAATCTTGCCCCATTCAAGGCGATCTAGATATCCCAAGGCGTTGCCGTTGGCTGAAAAAAACGTGATCTCGCCGGGAAAGATATTGGCCAATACAAATTTATCGCTTTCGCTGATAGTTGATAACAAATGAGACCAGGCCGACCCATCCTCGCTGACAAATATAATATTTTCTTTTGGTAAAATATTTTTCAAACGATTAATGAGATCCCTTACGGTAAAAGTTAAGCTCAGTTGCAATTCTATGGATTTTGCCTGAAAGCCAATCGGATTAACAACCCTATGGCCATCTAACTTTATGCCACTGACCTGAACATCGCTTAAAATCACATCTAAATCTTGAGTTCCCATTTTAGCCGCCACCCTTGAACGATGACGATCAAAAAATCCCCAAATAGCCTTTGATATTAAATTATCAAGATCACCTTCATCAATAGGGTCCTTGCCGTTATCCCGAACAAGAGACACGCCTGAATATATGGTGGTGGCTAGCTTGGGATCTAAACTTAAAATTATTTTATACTTTCTCAACTTGCCAAACTTAGCTACTAATTTAGATAAATTATCGGCAATGTTTTGATAATTATAATCAGTTTCGTTGATGGGTCGGGACAAAGATTTTAAAAAACTAAAGGTCCTCTTAGGAAAATCTGCTTTGACAAGTGTCACTTTAAGTTCGTGGCTTAAAATTTCTACAATCAAAAAATTATTACCGTTATGCACAAACGATAGCAATCTATTATACTGCTCCCTTATATGTGGGATAAGATTAGCTACTCTCACTACTTAGAGTATATCACGCGCCAATGTTACTCTACTACGCCCCTGATTCTTCTTACGCCAGCGCCGATAGATTCATCCTTGGCAATTTTAAACTTACCAATAGTCAAAGTATGACTTACATGGGGCCCGCCGCAAAACTCTTTGGAAAAAGCATCATCTAGCGAGTGACCTACATAATATACCTTAACCATATCTGGATATTTCTCTTTAAAGAAAAATAGCGCTCCGGTTTTGGCGGCTTCTTCTTTGGGAAGTTCAACGAAGCCAACTGGCAAATCTTTCTGGATAACTTCATTAACCAAGTCTTCTATTTTTTTAATTTCTTCCGGTAGCGGCTTGCGAG
>JAUYMR010000003.1 GCA_030698695.1 bacterium
ATGGGATTATTGTATTATGTTTATTTATCAAAAGATCACGATGCCACTATAGATCCTTATTCGTACCATTTAAATCAACCGGAGGATTTAGTAGACGACAAATCGGAATGACGGGAATTAGTTTAAATAAAATTATTACGACTGGAGCCGATGGCATGGCGGGAAGCTATGTTGATTTTGGCATTAAAACTGGTCGCCGACAGTTAGATGTTACTAATTTAGAACAAGTTGTTAAATTTGTTAAAAATTATAGTCCTAAGGCCATTATTCATTTGGCCGCAGAAACCAATGTAGATCTTTGCGAACAAAAACCCGAAAGAGCTTATTTAATAAATTCCATCGGCGCCTATAATGTTGCTATGGCATCTAAAATGGTTGGATCTAAGCTAATTTATGTTTCTACTAATGCCGTGTTTAATGGTGATAAAAAATCTGCATACATTGAAACTGATCAACCCGATCCTCAAAGCATTTATGGCCGGTCTAAATACATAGGAGAGCTGGTGATCAGTAGTTTGCTGAAGGATTATATAATTATTAGAACTTGTTGGTTGTTTGGCGGCGGCTTGGCCAGAGATCATAAATTTGTTACCAAAATTATACAACAATTGAAAAATTTGGAGATAAAAGCAATTAACGATCAATACGGCTCTCCTACTTTTTGTAAGGATTTAGTGACAGTAATAAAAAGACTCATAGAAGATGACGAGAGAGGATTATTCCATGTGGTTAATGGCGGGTCGTGTTCGCGTTATGATATAGCGCGAGAGATTGTTGCTCATTTCAAATCAAGTGCTAAGATAATACCTGTTAGCTCGTCGTTTTTTGGGACGAATAAGTTAGTTATTGCAAATGGGTCATTGACCTCATCTAAGGTGATTGGCATGCGTACTTGGCAGGAGGCCTTAAGGGAATATTTGGAAACAGAATGGACAAAACAATAATCAAAAACAAAAATTGTCGTATTTGTTCCAGTCAAGATATGACTCTATTTTTAAGTTTGGGGGAAATGCCTCTAGCCAATGCATTTTTAGCAAAAAAAGAATTAACCAAGCCCGAACCAGCATTTCCTTTAGATGTTTATTTTTGCAAAAATTGCAGCTTAGTTCAACTGTGTGACATAGTTGACCCAAAAATACTTTTTAAAAATTATACCTATTTAACCTCAGCCAGTAGGCCATTAGTCAAACACTTTGTAGATCTAAGCAAGGAAGTTGCTGATAATTTTTTGCAATCAGCTAGTGATCTAGTGGTAGAAATTGGAAGCAACGACGGCGTGCTTTTGGGCGGATTAAAAGGCCATGGCCAGGTTTTAGGCATTGAGCCAGATGAAAAGATAGCAGACTTGGCTAGGAATAGGGGTATTAGAACATTGACTAATTTTTTTACATCATCTTTAGCTGAAAAAGTTGCCAAAGAATTTGACAAAGCTAATGTGATTTTAGCGAACAATGTTGTCGCTCATATAAATGATCTAAAGGACGTTTTTGATGGGATAAAGGTATTACTGGCTGACGACGGAGTTTTTATTTTTGAGGTACATTGGGTTGGTAACTTAATTGGAGATGGAGGTTTTGACCAGATTTATCATGAACATCTATCCTATTTTTCTTTAAATGCTTTGAATAAGGCGGCGGATTTATGGGGCCTTAAAATAGTTGATGTTAAGAAAATTCCTATCCATGGTCAGTCATTGAGGGTTTATATGAAAAAGACGGGCGAAGTCTTGAATTCTGTTGAACAACTTCTAGAAGAAGAAGGGGAGTTGGGCCTACTGAAAGAATCAACCTATCACGACTTTGCTCAAAAAGTTAAGAGAAGCAAAGATAGTTTAGTGTCCTTGCTTATGGGCCTCAAGGAGCAAAACAAAACAATCGTTGGATACGGGGCGCCAGCAAAGGGCAATACTTTGTTAAATTACTATGCTATCGATGGCGAAGTTCTAGATTGCATTATTGATACCACGCCATTTAAACAGGGCTTATATACGCCTGGCACACACATACCGGTTTTGGCCCCGGAGGTTATAAAAAAACAGCCGCCAGATTACCTTCTTTTGTTAGCTTGGAATTATGCGGAGCAGATTATAGAGAAAGAGAAATGGTATTTAGAGTCTGGTGGAAAATTTATCCATCCTCTTAATGCGGTTATTTTGTAGTAATCCCTTTTGATATCTAAATAGATAGCGGATAAATAATATAAATACTTGCGTGGCGAGGCTATAAGTGGGCAGGGTTTGATTTCGAACAGGATAAGTAATAGAATAGACAAATGAATTCAAAATCTCTTACAAGTTTTTATAGTTGGGGAGTAAAGATAATAATATTTGTTATCCCGTTTTTGTCGTTGTATATTTCCAGTTCGCTTTATTTTCCTTATATAACAGGAAGGAATTTTGGTTTTCGTATTTTGATTGAACTCGCTCTAGTCCTGTGGTTGGGATTGATTCTATTGAGGCCGGAATATCGTCCCAAATCGTCATTTTTGTTGTGGGCTCTATTAATATTCGTATTTGTAATAGGTTTAGCTAATGTTTTTGGCATTGATTCTTATTACAGTTTCTGGTCGCGTTTTGAAAGAATGGAGGGATTTATAATGATTCTTCATTTGTTGGCTTACTTTATTATTACTACTACTGTTTTTAAATCAAGGAAGGATTGGCTAATACTTTTTAATATATTTGTCGCAGTCGGTTTAATCGTTAGTTTTTATGGCTTATTACAGGTTGCCGGAGTTTTGAGATCTATTCAGGGCGGCGCGGCTAGAGTTGATGGAACCATAGGCAACCCCGCCTATTTGGGAGCGTATTTATTGTCGTTATTGATGCCAACTTTATATTTACTAACTCAAGCCATCAAAAAATTTGCTAAATATTATTATGGTATTTCTGCGTCAATCTTCGTTCTAATGATATATTTTTCTGGCACGAGAGGGGCAATGTTGGCGCTAGTCATTGGTTTAATATTGTACGCGATATTGTATCTTTTGTTCTTCGCGCCTAAAGACAATAGACAAATATTTTATAGAAAAATTGTGTTCACCGGTCTAATTTTCGCCATATTATTGCCGACTACTGTTTGGCTATTGAGAGATAGCAGTCTGGTGCGAGGCAATAAAGCGCTATCAAGATTCGCTAATATTTCTTTGACAGAGAAAACTACGCGTTCTCGTTTTATGATTTGGAATATTGGCTTACAAGCTTTTCTTGATAGGCCGATCTTGGGCTATGGACAGGAGAATTTCACCTATGCATTTTTGAAATATTACAATCCTAATTTATATGATCAAGAGCCATGGTTTGATCGTGCCCATAATATTTTAGTTGATTGGTTAATCAATGCGGGAATTTTAGGCTTGTTGACCTATTTGATGATATTTATAGCTGCCTTTCATATTTTGTGGCGTCTTTATCGTAGTAATTCAATTGAATTATCGGTGGCGTTGATAATATTCGTTGGCTTAATTGCTTATATAATTCAAAACTTGTTTGTTTTTGATAATTTTAATACTTATATAATATTTTTCAGCATCATTGCTTTTGTTAATAATATTGCCAATTCAGAGTCCGTGGCAGGCTCTAATAATAAAGAAGATTTTAAGACAGTTTCAAAAAGAATAAATTTATCTGTGTCAGTATTGGCTGTCGCTATTGTGGTTATGGTGCCAGTAATTTATTTCGCCAATATTAAACCCATTCAAGCCTCGCAATCAATGATAGAAGTTTTTAGACTTACTTCCGGTCCATCTACTCCCGATGCGGTTTCTGGTGCGATAGATAGCGCGTTGCAATACGAAACGTTCGGCAATAATGAAATTATGGTGCAGTTTACCAGATTAGCGATTCAATTGGCTGATGGCTCATCATCAATTGAAAGTAAAATAAACTTTGTTAATTTTGCCATTAACCGCGGAGAAGATTTCTTAAACAATCATCCAAATGACTACAAATTAAAGCTTTTCTTGGGTGGGCTTTATAATAAAGCGGCTAGTCTAACATCTGACGGCAGTCTCTTGGCTAGGGGCAGGGAATATCTTCAAGAAGTAGTCGCCTTTAGTCCCAATTATCAACCTATTTATTTATCATTAGCCGACAATTACGTCCTTAGTGGTGATATATCTACGGCTATAGATCTTTTACAGACAGCTGTCGCTCTGGCGCCTCAAAATCCCGTGACTCAGACTTCCTTGGGCGTGGTAGCTATCTTGGGAAATAAAATAGATATTGCCGACGATGCGTTGAATCGCGTTTTGAATAATCACAGCCTTGGGAGTGGTTATATACCAAACTTGATTAAATTGGCGGGTGTTTATTATAACGCAAGACAATTAAGTCAAGCTATAGAAATATATGAAAAAATAGTTCAAATAAGTCCCGAAGCTGATTATTATGCCAATCTGACCAGTTTATATTTAGAATTGGGATTAAAAGATAAGGCGATTTTTGCCGCCCAAGAGGCTTCAAGACTGGACCCCGTAAAATATCAAGCGGCAACCGATGACTTGTTGGAACAGATAAAATAGATATTATGGATAAAGTTAGAAAAGCGGTAATTTTAGCGGGAGGACTAGGGACTCGTCTTTATCCGGTTACGTTAGAAATTCCAAAGCCGCTACTTACAGTAAATCGCAGACCAATTTTAAACTACCTTTTAGATCTTTTTACTCAATACGGCGTTGATGAGCAGATCTTGTTAATTAACAAAGATCATCAAGATGATTATCGTTGGTGGCAGAGGAGGTATTTAGATAGCTTGTCGCCTGGGTTGCAGATTGAAATTGAGCCAGAGCCACTAGGGACGTTTGGCGGTTTAAAAGATTTACAGTCAAAATTACAGGAGACTTTCATACTTTCCAACGCGGATGAATTAAAAGATTTTAACCTTAATGTTTTAACCGATTTTCATAGAAAATTAGATTCAAAGCCCATTGCGACTATTGCTTTAGTACAAGTCCCAAATCCATCCAATTACGGGGTTCCTATTATGGAGGGCGACCAGATTAAAAAATTTTTAGAGAAGCCGAAAAATCCGCCCGCTGATTTCATATCCTCGGGACTGTATATCCTTGAGCCGGATATTTTTCAATATGCCGATTTCAGCAAGAAGCATCTTATGATAGAAAAAGATATTTTTCCTAAACTGGCTTTTGATAATAAGTTGAGCGGTTTAAAGATGGATGATGGCAGATGGTTTGATTGTGGAACTTTTGAGCGTTGGGAGAGGGCGATAAAAGAGTGGTAGTTAATTGCTCAGACTATTTCCGATAATTAACCGATAGTAACTTTTTATTTGAGGCCAAACTTTAAATTGATTTACTTTTTTCATCTTACGCCAAATTAATGTGTTGGTTATCAATTGAGTTAATACTGTAGACATGGCCGCGCCCTCTATGCCCCAGATGGGAATCAATAATATGTTGAATATTATATTCCCCAACGTGGCCACTAATACAAAGATTACAAAACTTTTTTGTTGATCATAGGCGAATATGGCGTTGCCGATAAGCGAGGATGGATAAACTATTAATAGGGTAGCGGTTAATATCTTAAAAGCTGATATAGCTGGTATATATTCTGCGCCATACATGATGGTGATAATCTGATGAGCTAGAACGAGTCCAATAATCACTAATGGTAGTGATATTATAATAGCCAAAGCAACTGATTTTTCTAGGATACTTTTTGCGCTATTTGGATTGCTATGGGACAGTCGCGCCATTATCGGGAAAATGCTAGTCGCTAACATAGTCGGCAATATATATAGCAATTGAATGGGTTTTTGAGCTGCTGAATAATAGCCGACGTTGGCAGCTGAAGTTAGCCAGCCCAACATAATAATATCGGTGTTTAACATTATTGCGCCCATAAGGCCCATCAAGCCAAACGGCCAAGCAGTAACCAAAATATTTTTTATTAGCGATTTATTAAAGTTTTTAAATATATTTTTGAAATGAGATCTTAGAGTATAAAAAATTACAATCAATCCCAAGCCACTTCCGCCAGCGTAAGCAAATGCCAAAGAAGAGCTGTCGCGGCCGATGGTTAAAAATATAAAACCTAATACAACTATGGCTAAATTAGTGAAAATATTTACCAATGCTTCTATTTGCATATGTTCTAGCGCTCGGCTAACCGCCGATCCCAAATCTCTTAGAGTATCAAAAGCGAAAACAAATATTAAGATAGGCATTATTTTAGCAGCTTCTTCAAGATTGGTAAGATGCGGAAAGAATATTATGACGCCTGAAATGAAAACAATAAGCAATCCCAATTTTGTGAAAAACGCAGTGCTTAGATAAGCATCTTTTAATTGTGGATTTCTTGATGCTTCCTTAGTTATGAGGGCATTTATGCCAATATCAGAAAAAATAGTTAAGAAAGCGGCTATGCCTAAAGCATAAGAAAAAGC
>JAUYMR010000013.1 GCA_030698695.1 bacterium
AAACCGAAGCGGCTTTATTTGCTTTGGGACACATTGTGCATTTGATACAAGATGCTTCCGTGCCCGACCATACGCGCAACGATGCTCATCCGCCCTATGATGATGGGGGTAGTCCTTATGAAAACTGGACCAGTCAATTTAATCTGGGCAATATTGATAGAGATTTAAAAACAAGACTACAAAGCAAAAAGCCGATAATTGTAGATTCTTTGAATAATTATTTTGATGTGTTAGCAACCTATTCTAATAATAATTTTTATAGTAAGGATTCTATCAGAAGTTATGATTTACCGAAGTCGGATTATTTCGAATATGTTGACGGAGACAATGTGGGCTTCAAGAAAGATAATGAATTTGGTGATTATAAACTAGTTTTGTCTAGCGGCACGTTCGGATGGGCCAAAGTGAATGAAAGTTTTAGCATAAGCTATCCATTTATCCTAGACGCTTATTGGTCTCGGCTTTCAACTAAATCTATTCAATATGGCGCTGGAGTTATTAATCTATTTTTCCAGGAAGCAGAAAAAGCTAAAGAGATAAGACAGGGAATCTCTGTTAAAGAAATTGAAAAAGATTTTCTAGCATTGTTAATTGATAAATTTGGCAACATTCCCACTATTGATGATGGAGATGATAAGAATGGCGATAATGTGGTTGTTGTTAGTGGCACCGACATTAAAGATGATGATTTTGAATTAGTGGCTCAAGTTCCGTTGATATTTAATGATAATGAAGTAGCCGCGAAGCCGATAATAATAACTACGAAAGAACAGGCGAGTAATGATGTTACCGATTTAAATAAAAACAATATAGTTGATAAAGCGATTAGTAGCGATAAGGGGTCGGCAGATATTGAAGAAATGACTTTGTGCAATTATGACACCGATCAAGCGCCAGCGCGTCAGGGAATTTTAATAAATGAAGTAGCTTGGATGGGTACATTGAATGATGCCAATAATGAGTGGATAGAGCTTAGAAATTTAACTAACAATGGTTTGGATATTACAGGCTGGCAACTCATTGATATGGGTAAGCAGATAAAGGCGATTTTGAATGGCAAGATCAGCGCTGGCGGATTTTATATGTTAGAGAGAACCGATGACGATACTTTGCCGAATATTGTCGCCGATCAAATTTATGTTGGTGCCTTGAGTAATGGCAGTGAGGGTCTAAGACTTTTTGATAATAATTGTAATTTGATTGATGAAGTTATGGCTGATTTAGCTTGGCCAGCTGGAGAAAATAGCACTCGCAGATCCATGGAGCGTTCTGACGATCTATTTTGGCATACATATTTAGGCAACGGTTCGGATGGTATTATGGGTACGCCCAATTTTACAAACACACAACCTCAACCGATATTATCCGGCAGTGGGGGCGGCGCGATAGTGTCATCGGATGATGATGGTAGCGGTAATGACAATTACGACGATGGCGGCGATGTCGGCGGTGGCGAGAGCGACAACAACGTAAACGATGAGCCGATTGACGATACGACTGATGAATCAGTTAGTGATGTGATCAATCATATATTAATCAGCGAGGTTAAGATTGCGGGCGTTGATGCTGGCGATGAGTTTATAGAGCTTTACAATCCAACCGATGCGGCGATAGTTTTAGATAGTTGGTCCATTCAATATTTGAGCGGTAGCGCTGAATCAGTGGATAGTGTAAGCAAAAAGAATTTTGAAATTGGCGACACTATTGCTGCCAGGGGATTTTTTTTGATAGCTCGCGGCAAAAACTCTAGCGATTCCGATGGTTATACCGGTCAGGCCGCGCCCGATTTGTCTCATCGGACTTTCAGTATGTCGGGCGCCGCTAGCGGAGCAAAATTGTTTTTAGTCAATAATCAGGATAAAATTACTGATTTATCAGATGAGAATATTGTTGATAAATTAGATTATTCATTTTCTGTGCCTGCGGCTAATCAAAGTTTGGAGCGTAAAGCATTGAACGTGGCCTGCGTTTCATCTCAAGGAAGTGGTGAATACTTGGGCAATGGTTGTGATACCGATAACGATAGTATTGATTTTGAAATAAGGCCGATTACTTATCCGCAAAACACACAAAACTTGCCAGAGCCGAGATCTTTACCAACGGCGCCGACCAATTTTCAAGTTGTTTATAACTCCAGCGCCCTGGAGTTGAGTTTTGATTGGGACACCTTGAGTGACTTAACTTATAAAATAGTTGATATTAGCGATAGCAATTCTACAACCGTTAGTGAATCGGCTACTAATAATATAACAATGTCTATTGATGAGCTAGGTCGTGAGTATGTGTTTGAAATAATAGCTAGAGATCAAGATGGCCTAGAATCTTTGCCGACTCAATCAACTATCAACCCCAATGGTTATTTTAATCAAGTTGATTTTTACAAAGATCCGCGATCTACTGATGATAAATATTTATTGGAATTATTTTGGGATACTTATCCAGTCATACCGATCAGACTTAAAAGTTTTATTTCAGGCCAGGAAGTTTATAATAATTGGCAAATTGCTATATTCTATTACAATAGCGAAGCCGCAACTACAGATGATGTTTTCTGGTCAAGTGTGGCTGACGAACTATATCGTGGTTGGGGTTTGATAGCGCCCAACGGTTTCAAACTTAAATATTATGATTGTTTTAGTGGTGGTCGTCAGACGACTGGTAGTGCAATAATTTTTCCCGAGACCGAAGCGCAGTGCGATCCAATTGCTGGAAATTATGCAAGTTATGCTTTAGATTGGCCACAGTTGGAGGATAATCATCTGTTGGCAGAGGTTGATGATAGCAATTTCATCGCTTCACAGCCGATAGTTAATCAGGATTATATTACTGTGGCTTATTATGCCTATCAGCCGGGTTATGAGCCTCACCATCACGCGATACGTTTATTGGCCGTTGATAAGACAAAATATTATTTTCAAGAGACGACTCCCAATCATGACGGGCCGTCAATACCGACAAATATATCGTTTAATTATGCCAGCACCACATCAACATTGGATATTGGCTGGGATGAATCCACCGATAATGACACATTGGATAACGACATAAGCTATCGTATAATTTATGACGATACTACAATCACAACAGCCACGAACAATCTAATAATTGCCGCCGCTACTTCTACTGTTTACAATTTTAATATTGTTGCCATAGATAATTTTGGAAATGAATCAACCTCGGTGAGTGCTGACTATACAACTCCGGCAGAATAGGGCACAATGATGGGCAGTTGAACATTGCCAATTAATTCACTAGTTTTGCTAGGAGGTCTTATAATGCACTGGGCATGGTTGTTGATTTTGTTTGTTTTGATGGCGGGCTCGCTTTTTACAATGTTGATTATCGTGGGTTTTTTATTTTTCTTGTTGGGAGAGTGGCTTTTCGCATCGCCTGATTATTGGAATAAGCGTTTGCAGGGCAATCTTCCTGATGATCACAACAAGATTTTGATATATTTTATCTCTGTATTGCCGGAGCCAGTAATAAAATCAGTTAATATTGCCAGAGTTGGCGACGATGAAGATTGTTTTAAAAATGAACCGTTTAGAGTGGGATTTTTTAGAACTATCCACAATCCATTTAGTTTTATGGGTATTACGTCGACCGTGATACGTATAGTTGATATAAGAAAATCGTCTCTTAGGGCTAGGCCAGACACTATTTGGCATGAATATGCCCATAGTTATCATAATCTACTAGATGAGACTAAGAGTGATTTCACTAGCAGGTGGGGTAAAATGGGTAGCGGAGTAATTAGTGATTATGCCAGAAGGAATGGTCTGTATGAGGATGTGGCGGAATATGTGGCCAATTTCTATTTAGCTATCACTGGTTACAGTTCGCTATTTGATTATTTTTGGTGGCATAGATTAGTTTGGAGAGTAAAATTAGAATCATGTTCTCAAAAATTGGTTTTACTTAAAGATTATGGTTTTATTGTTGAGAGTGATTATAAAAAGTTTTTGTTAAAACACCCAGAATTCAAAACTGAATAACCCCCTAAAGAAGTCTTTAGGGGGTTTTGTTATTTTTGAGAGTGGCGTATAGAATAGAAAACATGGAAATAGCAGTAATATTGCACAATATTCGTAGCTTGCACAATGTTGGCTCAATCTTTCGCACGGCTGACGCGGCCGCTGTTGAAAAAATATATTTAAGCGGAATTACGCCGGCGCCGGTAGATCGTTTTGGAGGAGATAGACAACAGATGACTAAAGTGTCTTTGGGAGCGGAAAAGACGATGAACTGGGAAAAAATTAAATCAATCAGTAAATTACTAGATCGCCTCAAAAAAGATGGTTATAAGATTTTTGCGATTGAACAAGACAAAAATTCAATTTCATACCACAAGCTATCGGCTACTCATCGTACTGACAAGATTGTTTTAATTTTAGGCAACGAAGTGGGGGGGATAACAAAAACGATTTTGAAAAAATGTGATAAAATTTTAGAGATACCGATGCGAGGCAGTAAAGAATCGCTGAACGTCGCAGTATCGTTTGGTATAGTAATTTTTTCTATTATATATGATTAAACGATCAATATTCGTAATTATTGTCTTTCTGGTTTTTATTATAGTGGCCATTGTTTGGAATATTGCCACCCAGGATGATGTCATAGTATCTACATCTCTAGATGTGCGCCTGCTGACTATTGTTGGCCATAATTTTGAAGTGGAGATAGCCGATACCATAGCTTCAAGAACTAAAGGATTATCCGGTCGCGAACAACTAGCTGACAATCGGGGGATGTATTTTATTTTTGATAAGCCAGCAATTTATTCGTTTTGGATGAAGGGCATGAATTTCCCGCTAGATATTATTTGGATTAGTGATAACAGGGTAGTCGGTTTTATGAAAAATGCTCTGCCCGACGATAGCGATAAACCCGATATTTATACAGCCCCAGGTTTAGTAGATAGAGTTTTGGAAATAAATGCTGGATTGGTAGAGCGATTAGACATAAGAATAGGTGATGTTGTTGATGTGAAAGTTATTCAAAATTAGATTCAAATCAATTTAATGAAAAAGAATAAGCCCACTAAGCGCATATTTGGTTTGGTTCCTAATGTT
>JAUYMR010000015.1 GCA_030698695.1 bacterium
TTTGATACGGCCGCCGGTCAAACATCATTTATGGTCGGTACTACGGGCCAAGGCTGGGGTTCTCAAATGACAGGTTTCCATAATAATTCTTATGGTTGGCTTTGGCGATTTGATCACAGCACTTTAGCCGTTGGCAATGTACCGATTGCCCGCATTCCGGATATCGGCAGCGCTTCGGTTAATTACGCCAATAGCGCCGGCAGCGCGACTAATTTTTCCGGTTCATTAGCCGGAGATGTAACTGGCACGCAAGGCGCTACCGTAGTAGGCGATGATTCTCATAGCCATACCAGCGCGACAATCTCGGGGTTAGGCGTAGCTGATTTCTCTTCGGCCAATATTTCTCAATGGACTAATGATTCGGGTTATATTACCTCGGCGATCGGCGGCAGCGGTACAACTAACTATGTTCCGAAATTCACATCTGGTACAACTTTGGGTAATTCTTTAATTTATGACAATGGCACTACTTTATATCTTAGTCCTGCGGGTCAACAAACAACAGCTGGGGGTAATTTTAGTGCTACGGGCATGATCCAGTCAGGTTCCGGCGGCTTTAAATTTCCTGATGGCACCACCCAAACTACAGCGGGTGGTAGAGAATATGTAGGCGCAACGCCAAGCTCATATACCGGCGCTCAAATAGGGGGATATAGCAGTGCGGACAGCAAGTGCAACGCCGCTTATGCAGGCTCGAGAATGTGCGCGGCGGCTGATTTCAGCAACGCTAGACCGACTGCCAATGGTTGGTATAATACTTTTGTACTGACAGAAGGAGAAAGTTTAGGCGTTCGTAAAGTCTTCGGTGATTGCGCTGTTTTTGGGTCGGTGGCAAATATTTGGGGAGCGTTTTGGGCTTATAATGGAAGCTTGGCTACCTACGCACCCAGTTATGACACATGTGTTACCACCCATAATCTTTTATGCTGTAAATAAATTTTTTTGGCGTTAATTTAAACTCCGTTAAGCAATTAAATTTTAACTAATAATTATTTATAATCCTATGAAACCAACCATCATCATTTCATTCTCTCGCTAACGGTTGCCTGATATAATATTATTCTAAAATATAAAAAGAAATATCGGCCGAACTAATTTGACAGTACAATTCGACTTTTTTTTCTTCAATCTGTACCATAATAATTTTGACATTGTAAATAATGGAAATTGTCAAAAGTTTATTAAAATTTATTGAAAAAAAAGAGTTTAACATAATACCTACAAATTTTATTAATATGAAAAAAACTTGACAATATTTTTCAGTTAGGTGTAATATGTAGGTATCACAAATTTATATTAATGTATGTTAAAAAAACGTTATCTTGAGGAATATATTGCCAAGGATTTGAAAAAAAAGATGGTTTTTGTGGGCGGACCAAGGCAGGTTGGAAAAACAACAATGGCCAAAACGATCGGGAAAGCATTGTATAAAAATTTTTCTTATTTAAATTGGGATAATCCGGCAGACAGAAAGACAATAACCGCGATGAAATTTGAAGCCAAGGCGGAAATGATTATTTTTGATGAAATCCATAAATACGGCAAATGGAAAAATTACATAAAAGGGCAATTTGACTCATACGGAGAACGTTTTAATATTTTGGTAACCGGCAGCGCCCGCTTGGATCTTTATAAAAAAGGCGGAGATTCATTGATGGGCAGATATTATTTTTATCGCTTGCACCCTTTTTCCTTGGCGGAAACTCTTGCGTTAACATGCTCGCTTGAGCCATTTAAGGAGCCTGTATTTCATAAAAAATCAAATTCCTACGCCAAATTTAAGGAACTTCTTGAATTTGGCGGTTTTCCCGAGCCCCTTTTGAGCAAAGACGCGGAAACCGGCCGCCGCTGGAATAACCAAAGGCTTGATCGTCTGATTAAAGAAGATATTAGAGATATTGAAAGCGTGCGCGATTTGTCCGCTTTACAGATTTTAGTTGATTTATTGCCGGGCAAGGTCGGTTCGCTCCTGTCATTAAACGCTTTGCGCGAAGATTTGCAGGTTGCGTTCGGTACAATTAAATTATGGATGGAGGTATTGGAAAGGTTTTATTATCATTTTAGGATTTATCCTTTTGCTTCCAATACTATTAAATCTTTGCGAAAAGAAGCAAAACTCTATCTTTGGGATTGGTCGCAAGTTGAAGAAAGGGGGGCAAGGCTGGAAAATATTGTTGCGTCCCATTTATTAAAATTATGCCATTTTTTGCATGACGCCCACGGCCATAAGGCAGAATTGCATTATTTACGCGACATAGAACAGCGAGAAGTTGATTTTTTGATAACCGTGGGACGCCAGCCCTGGCTGGCGGTAGAAGTAAAAAATGCCGACCAAACAATATCAAAAAACCTTTGTTATTTCAAAAATAAATTGCGCATACCTTTTGCCTATCAGCTGGTTGAAATTCCAAATGTTGATTTTATCCAAAACGGGGTACGGGTTATGAGCGTGGATGCTTTTTTAAGCGGTTTGGTATAAATCGAACAAGGGCGAATTAAATCATCGTTTTATATGAATTGACTTATTCTTAGCTATAAATAATTAAAAATAATCTTAAATCTCTATGAAAAAATCCATCATCATCTCGTTAGTCATCGCTCTGGTATTTTTTACTTTAGGCTATCTGATCGGAAGCGCTAAAGTCAGTCCGACCGGAAAATTAGCCATCGGCGCTAATACCTATCAAGCCGGCTGGGATGCGGCTAAGAAGAGGCTCTCTGATTCAGGTTTCGCCGCCGCCCCTATGGCTGATTTTGAAATTAATAAT
>JAUYMR010000018.1 GCA_030698695.1 bacterium
TTTGAGGTTCAAAAAGTTCCACGAGGCCTAGCGGATGCCTTTATTCTCGGTGAGCGGTTCATTGATGGAGAAAGCGTGGCCTTAATTCTAGGCGATAATATCTTTGAAGATGATTTTTTGACAATTGTAAAAAACTTTAAATCAGGTGGCCAGATTTTTGCTAAAAAAGTGGCTGATCCAGAGCGGCTAGGTGTGGTGAAATTTGATAGCCAAAAAAGGGCGGTGCAAATTGTGGAAAAACCCAAACAGTGGGTTAGTGATTACGCGGTGCCGGGCTTCTATATTTATGATGAAAAAGTGGTTGAAATTGCTAAAAAAATTAAGCCGTCTGACCGGGGCGAAATCGAGATAACTGATGTTAATAATGAATATTTAAAAAATAAACAGCTAAAGGTTGGCGTGATTAAAGGTGAATGGTTGGATGCGGGGACTTTTGATTCTTTGCTAGAAGCGACGAGTGTTGTGAAACGTAAAAAATTATATAAAAATTTTCATCCATTGGTTGACAGGGCGATTGCGGAATTTAATGATGAGCTGAAGGGGATTTGTAAGAAGAAACTTTTATAAGCGACACCAATACACAAATAACACACGAATGTCACTAATGAATTTCTTCTTACTCGTGACATTAGTGCCAATTAGTGTATTTGTGCCGGGTTTAATGCAAAAAATAAAAAAAGCCATTGTAGCCGTTGCTGGCTCTGGAACTCGTCTTTTACCGGCGACCAAGGCCATGCCAAAAGAAATGCTGCCTATTGTGGATAAGCCGATTATTCAGCTAGTCGTGGAAGAATTAGTGGCCGCTGGAATTGAAGATATAATCTTGGTTACCAAGTGGGATAAAAAGCCCCTGGAAGATCATTTCGACCACAACTGGGCGCTCATGAATGAGCTCAAGCAATCGGGCAAAGAAGCCTTGCGCGAGCGGATTAAAAAAATCTCCGAGCTAGCTAATTTTATTTATATTCGGCAAAAGGGCCCCTATGGCAATGGCACGCCGATTCTATCGGCCGCTAATTTAGTCAAAGATGAGCCGTTTGTTTTTTGCTACGGCGACGATTTGGTAAAGTCAAAAGTTTCTTTTACTAAGCAACTGATTGACGAATTCAAAAAACATGGTTGTCCCACAATCGGTGTGCAAGAGGTGCCTCGAGATCAGGTCTATCGCTATGGCGTTATGAAGTTAAAAAAAGGCACTAATCAGCTCCGAGAAATTATCGAAAAACCATCGGTTGAGTCGGCTCCTTCAAATTTAGTTAATTTTGGCCGGATGATTTTAAATCAAGACTACATCGATATTCTTAAGAAAACGCCAACTGGCAAGGGTCATGAACTTTGGACCAATGATGCTATTAATGCCTATGTCAAAAAAGGCGGAGTTTTCTATACTCAAAAAGTCAAAGATGGCCAATGGCTAACAACTGGAGACCCGTCAAATTATTTACGAGCCATTTTAACCTACGCAATGGATAGAGAAGATTTGAAAGCGGACTTAAAGAGGTTTATTAAGGAAGAGAAGCTTTGCTAGAATTAAAAAATAATTTGTCATTCTGAACGAAGTGAAGGATCTGTTATGAAATATTCAATTATCAACAACCCCGCCTGCCATCGCCTACGGCTCAGGCCGTTGGCGGGCACGGCAATGATCAATGAATATTCAATGATTCAATATTCAATTGAATATTTGAGTATTGATTATTGATTGGGTGTTGAATATTGAGAGTTGATAATTTATGAATAGATTCTTCTCCCGCGTCTCAGAATGACTAGAACAAAGTTATATATTATCTTCCATGTCTATCCAAATTACTGAACAACAATTTCTCGAACTTTATGACGCGCATGTCGGTAAAATCTACCGCTATATTTATTTTCGCGTGAACGCGGAAGAGCTGGCGCAGGATTTGACGAGCGAAGTTTTTTTAAAGTCTTGGCAATATCTAAGTTCCAAAAGCGTTGGTAATCCACGGGCTTTCTTTTATCAAATCGCCCGAAATTTAATCACCGATTTTTATCGGAAGAAGGACAAGACTCCAATCTCATTGGAAGAGATTACCGATAGCCCGGTTGCCGATAAGTCTGATAGTCCGCTGGATCTAGCGGCGGTTTCTATGGACATGAATTCAGTTAGACAGGCCTTGCGCCAATTAAGCCCAGATTACCAAGAAATCATTATCTGGCGCTATTTAGATGAACTCGAGACTAAAGAGATTGCCGAGATTCTTAGCAAGTCCGAAGGCGCCGTACGGACATTGCTTTCAAGAGCGCTGGGAGAGTTGAGGGAAAAACTAAGGTAATAACCAAGATACAAGAAACAATAATCAAACCGGTTTGAATCTTTGAAATTTGGTCATTGAATATTGTTTGTATCTTGTTTCTTGGTGTTTGTAATTTTAAAGCGACTGTAATACTTCAGTCGCTTTTCCGTCTTCTTTAGTAATGACAGAACAAGATCTAATAAATAAAATCCAGTTACTCAAACAAATCACTCCCAAAGAAGAGTGGGTTGTTTCGACGCGCGCTAAATTAGCTTTCCGCATGGAGATGGCCAGAAAGAAAAATTTGCTTAATAAGGATCTATTCGCTTTAAAAGAACTTTTCTCTACTTGGACGGCCAATGAGCCAAAGTTTGCTTTCAGTCCCGTCTACGGGGTGATTATTGCCTTTGGGCTAGTGTTGGGTGGCGGAGCCGTTACTGGAATTGCCTCTATGCAGAGTGCGCCCGGCAGTCCTCTCTATTCAGTCAAATTATCGGTCGAAAGAGCCCGCTTAGCGACGTCTTTTTCGGAAGAAGGAAAAATTCAGCTTCAGGCTCAAATTGTGGACAACCGTCTTAATGAATTAAGTGCAGTCGTAGCGAATAATGACTCAGTCGATCAAAAGGCGGAAAAGGTAACTCAGGTAGTGAACAACATCAAAGAGCAGCTAGCCAGCGCTAATGACCAGTTATCAAAAAGCAATCAGTCTGAGCCTAAAAAAGTGGTAGAGGCAGCCAAAGTTATTAGTGAAAAAGCCAGTCAATTTAGCAAGGCCCTAGCTACTGTTCAGGAAAGCCTACCCGAAAGTATCAAGCCAGAACTAGCCGTTAAGATCGCCGAAGTCACCGAAACCGGAAAACAGGCCGATATGAAATATTTGGAGACCATGATTGCTAACCAAGATTCAGTGAATGTTAACAAAGAAGACATCATCGCTAAATTAAATGATCAAATTCAAAGTACGCAAGAGCAAGTAACGGCGCGGGAACAGAAAATAGTTGAACAACTTTCCTTTGCCGATAAACTTCCGATAAGAGCCGTATTGGTAAATCAGACTCAACAGAGTCGGGATCTTCTGGAAAAAGCCAAGCAAGCAGTTGCCGATAATGATTTAGCTGGTGCCTTGCAATTTATTAAAGCGGTTAAGGCCATTGAGACTGGTGCCGAGAAGATGGTGCAAAATGCTGACCGGGCTATTTCTGACGAAGAGACTAAATTGCAAAGTCAAAACACTTCCAGCCCAGCCGTGGAAAGTTTGAAATAATAGATAGGCAATCACTATAGGACCCATCTGTCCATTCCCATCTCATATCTGTCATTCCTGTCTCATGTTTGTCCTTCCCATCTCATATCTGTCATTCCTGTCTCATGTTTGTCCTTCCCATCTCATATCTGTCATTCCCGCGTAGGCGGGAATCCAGGCGGATAAGGCAAGAACTGGATCCCGCATCAAGCATGCACTCGTGAAAACGGGAGTGCGGGATGACACAGTAGAAGCAATAGTATGCTTATTCCATCAAAGTTTGGCTTTAAATGAGCCTTGAAATCAAACTTTGGCGGGAAAAACCCGTCGTTTTGTCCACAGGACACGTTCATTGACATATATAGGGCAATTCCTATATAATATCCTTATAGAAAAAAAAGACCATTTTTGCCTAAAATATAGGGTAAATCCCTATGTTTTGACTTCGTTCGGACGCCAGACTAAACCTGTCGGTTTGTGCGGCGATCCTTGCTAGTCAAAATAAGGGACTTAGGCTCAGTTTTAGGCACGGAAAGAGACTGCAGGTCGTCAAGCATTTGAGGTTGAAATTCCTCATGTGTTTTGAGTTTCGTCTCCGATGGCTTTTTTGAAAATCTTCCATGTAAAAAGTGGAAGAAAAAAGAAATAAATTAAATATAAAATCGAAAAGAAGTTATTTTTAGCTTCAAGGCGCTAAACCCGCCCAAGAAGCAATGATCTTGGCCCCCATTGCGCACGACAGATTAAATCAAGTTATAACTTGATGGAAGACTGAAATTGCGGAATGCTAAAGTAGGGGGGTGGCAGATTTGACAATCTGAAAAATTGTCTAAGTGCAAAATTTTTTGCGCAAACCTCGAGGACACCTCGCTTTTGTCCGATTTACCGGAAGGTAGAAAGGATTCTTCGGAAGAAGATGGCGCGTCACGTTACGCTTTGCGTTTTACGGGACAAGGGGTGCAAGAGGTCAAATGAAATAACTTCTGACGAATAGTTCCGTCATCCAAACTTTGTTTAGATGCGGGATAACACACACAAATTAAAAATGAGTAAAAGTTTAAAAAAAGTCGTTTCCGTAACGACCAGTATCACCACTATCTTGTGGTTGTCTGGTATCGCGGCTTTTGCTCCTATGGCTGTTATGGCTGCCACCATCAATGAAGGTGACACCATTAGAGTGGCCAATACCTTTGATATCTATATCGCTAAATACGTCGGTTCAAAAATGTTCAAAAGACTTATTTTGAATCCTGAAGTATTTAACAGCTATGGACATTTAAGTTGGGATGCAGTAAAGACCGTGACTCAGGCCGAAATGGATTCTTTCACGACTTCTGAATTAGTGAAAGCTTTGGATGATACGAAAGTTTACAAATTGACTCCGAATGGCGATGTTGGTAGCAAAGAATGGATGAACATGACAGCCGAAGCGTTTACCGCTGGTGGTTGGGATTGGGATTCTATTTATGTTATCAACGACGCTGATCGAAACAACTACACTGCAGGTTCCGACATCACTGGCGGAACTTCAGCGTCTCCTTCAACCTCTGCTTCAACAGCAGCCGGTAGCTTATCTGTAAGCCTAGCTTCAGATACTCCAGCCGCTGGTGTCGCAGTTGAAAGTGCTGCTCGTGTCCCTTTCACGAAAGTGAATTTCACAGCTGGTGCTTCTGATGTAACTGTTACCGCTTTGACTGTTCAACGGACTGGTTTGGCTGCTGATGGC
>JAUYMR010000030.1 GCA_030698695.1 bacterium
CCGGCAGGCCTCGAATCCGACGCCGACGAGGCCGACCTTCACCACGATTGAGGATTTGGCCTGAAGAACGGCCATTTCGCCTCCAAATCCAGCCTAAAATTGCCCGCTGGCGGGATGATGCATGGTAAGAGGGGCCAGCAGGACGCCGCACCATGATGCGCGCCGTAAAATTCGAGGCACAAGATGGAGTTATAATTAAATCCATTCCTTCCCCCCTCTTCCGAGAGCTTTCGGCTCTAAATCAGGTGATGTACAAAACGCCTCAAACTGAAAAATCCCCAATTACTGCGGGGATTTCTCAGGTTATAACAAACGATATCTTGGGTGCCTAACGGGAATCGGACCCGTATAGCCGCTGCCACAGAGCGGAGCTTTGCCATTAAGCTATAGGCACCATATATAAATAAATCTTAACACAGTTTAACAAGTATTTTCAGAAAAGAAAAGATAATGATGTATAAAGTTGGCCCAAACTAAATTAAGGCCTTGCGATGGCCTTAATATAAAAATCACCCTCTCAACATTTGTTTGTTGAGAGGGTGAGAGGTTCTACGCCACCGCCGCGGGGCGGAGGCGGTTGACGGCGCGCTTGACGCGCGCGCTGTTGTGCGCCAACACCAGCACCGCGTTGGCGGTTCTGGGTTTGCGCTGGCTGCCCACGAAGCCCATGACGTGGGCCACGTGGAATCCACCACTCTTCGTGGCGTTCGTCACTACATCGCCACGCTTCACGTCGGCGATGTGGGACACCGGCATCCGCCGGTGTCCGACGATGTTGTCGGCGTAGCGCTCCGCGCGCTCCGCCGCCGCCTTGACCGTGGCGGGCAAGTAGCTCTTGCCCACCATGATGATGAAGCCGCCGATCGCCATGAAAACGATGACTCCGAGCGCGTACTCCATGACAAGCCTTTCTCCCCAATACCCGTGGGTATTTTATAGGGAAACAGAGTTTACAAAAATTTTCAACGAACCAATTGTCTATGCATTATAGCATATCTACATATTTTGTCAATAGCTTGACTTTTGAGAGGGCAGATGGGTACAATTATATTGTTATTAATTGGTCGCTCTTGGGCGACCATGTTTTATAAAAATACTAAATAATAATCTCCAAATTCTAAATAATACTTAAATATCAAAATCCAAAATTAAAGACATTTGTAATTTGGAAATTGTTCGTCATGAGTGGATTAGTCTTAGACTGAGAATTTGTTTGAGATTTAGATATTAGATAGTAGATAGTAGAATCTAAAAAACTATGTTTGATTTAAAAACAATTAAGCGCGCCATTGATCAGGTTGCCGAGGAAAAGGGTATTGACGCTGGTAGGGTTTTAGAAGCCATAGAATCTTCCATCGCCGCCGCTTATAAAAAAGAATATGCTCAAAGGGGCGAAGTCATAAAAGCCAAATTTGATGTTAAAAGCGGTGGTTTAAAATTTTGGCAAATTAAGACCGTTGTTGATGAAACTACGGTCAGAATGGTTGAGGAAGTAGAGGAAGAAAAAGACCCCGTGACTGAGGCTGATTCCAAAAGACGCGTAGAGAGGGAAGATGTTCATCCGGTGTCGGAAGTAGCGGTTGATGAAGAGGGTTTATTACCTCGCTATAATCCGGCCAGACATATTTTTATGGATGAAGCTAAGAAAATTTCTGTAAAAGGCGGATCAGCTTCTGGCGGAAAAAAAGATGTTCAGGTAGGTGACGAACTAGAATTTCCTTTGGAAACTCATGAAGATTTTGGCCGCATTGCCGCCCAAACAGCCAAGCAGGTTATTTTACAAAAGCTGCGTGAAGCCGAAAGAGACTCGGTATTGCAAGAGTTTCAACATAAAGAGGGGGAAATTGTTAGCGGTGTTGTCCAGCGTATTGAGCGCGGCAATATCTATATTGATTTAGGGCGCGCCACGGGTATTATGTTTTATAACGAAGCTATTCCTAGCGAACATTATCGTATTGGTGAGCGTATGCGTTTTTATGTTTTAGCCGTTCAACAGGAAACCAAGATTCCGGGAATAATCCTTTCTCGTTTCAATCCTAATTTTATCACCAAGCTTTTTGCCGTTGAGGTGCCGGAGATTAATGACGGCGCCGTAGAGATTAAAGATGTCGCTAGAGAGCCGGGTAGCAGAACTAAAATTGCAGCCGTTTCTAAGATTGACGGTGTAGATCCGGTTGGTTCTCTAGTGGGCCAGCGCGGCACTAGAGTTATGGCTGTCAGCAATGAACTGGGGAATGAGAAGATTGATATTATTGAATGGTCTGAGGATCCGGCTAAGTATATTTCCAATGCTCTTTCGCCAGCCAAGGTGAAATCGGTGGAGATATTACCTAGGCGTGAAGCTCGTGTTTACTTGCCGGACGATCAATTAAGTTTAGCTATTGGCAAAGGCGGCCAGAACGTGCGCTTGGCGGCGAAATTAACAGGATGGAAAATTGATGTGCGTTCACAATCGCGCCCAGAAGAGGTCCAAGATGGTGGCGTAGCCGAAAACAAAAGCGAGCAATTCACGCCTCCAGCTGAGGAAGTTGAAGAAGGATAATAAAGGGCATATTATTTAATTTATTACTAATTATTAACCAAATAAAATCAAACATATGAGTTTAACCAGTTTTTCAATTATTAGCGCAGTGATAGGATTAATCTTTGCCGTTATTTTGGCCTGGAAAATAAGAAAAGCTGATTCTGGTCCGGCTGAGGTTCAAAAAATTGCTGGTTATATAAGAGAAGGGGCCAAAGCTTTTTTGGTTAAAGAATATAAGATTTTAGTTTTATTTGTTCTGGCGATTGTTGTTTTAATGGTTGTTACTCCGGTTGGTTGGAAAACAGCGGTGGCTTTTTTCGCTGGAGCCTTATTCTCCGCTATAGCCGGCAATTTGGGAATGAGAATCGCCACTTCGGCTAACGCCAAGACTGCGTGGGCAGTCAAGGATAGTCTTTATAAAGGATTAATGATGGCTTTTTCGTCTGGCAGTATTATGGGTCTGACGGTTGTTGGTTTGGGATTGCTTGGCGTGAGCGTTCTTTATTTAGTTTTTGGAGACCCGTCTATAATTTATGGTTTTGGTTTTGGCGCTTCGGCCATAGCTCTTTTTGCTAGAGTGGGCGGAGGTATTTATACTAAAGCCGCAGATGTCGGCGCTGATTTAGTCGGCAAGGTTGAAAAGGGCATACCCGAAGATGACCCTCGCAATCCGGC
Source organism: bacterium (assembly GCA_030698695.1). Taxonomy (GTDB): domain Bacteria; phylum Patescibacteriota; class Minisyncoccia; order UBA6257; family WO2-44-18; genus JAUYHP01. The sequence continues at coordinate 3,200 of JAUYMR010000030.1, forward strand.
TGTTATTGCCGATAATGTCGGCGACAACGTTGGAGATGTTGCTGGCATGGGAGCCGATCTTTTTGAAAGTTATGTGGATTCTATAGTTGCCGCTATGGTTTTAGGAACTTTAGCAACCGGCTTATTTGGTGATTTAGTTGCTCTACCTCTATTAATTTCCGGAGTTGGCATTATCGCTAGTATTTTGGGAAACTTTATTGTTTTTAGTAGTAAATCAGGCAGTCCTCACGCGGCTTTCAATCGTGGCATTTTGGGCGCCGCTGTCATAACTATTGTTGCCTCCTTTTTCTTGCTGACGGAAGTAGCCGGTGGCTTGAATGTGTTTTGGTCAATTTTAGCCGGCCTTGTCGGCGGATTAATTATCGGTTTTGTAACTGAGTATTATACATCCAGCAATTACAAACCGACGCAAAGGATATCAGAATCATCCCAAGCGGGCGCCGGAACTAATATTATTTCTGGTTTGGCCTTGGGCATGAAAAGCACAGTTATCCCCGTTTTAGTCGTTTGTGCCGCCATATTGATAGCATATAAATTTGCTGGCCTTTATGGCGTGGCCATGGCCGCGGTAGGCATGCTTTCTACCTTGGGTATTACTTTGGCTACCGATACTTATGGTCCGGTTGCTGATAATGCCGCCGGCATTGCTGAGATGGCTCATTTGGGCCAAGAAGTACGTGAACGGGCCGAAGAGTTGGATGCTGTTGGCAATACTACTGCCGCTATCGGCAAAGGATTTGCTATCGGGTCCGCGGCCTTAACCGCTTTAGTTTTAGTTATTTCGTATACTCAATTAGTCGGCTTAACTACAGTTGATTTGATCAATCCCACGGTCATTGTTGGAATATTCATCGGCGGTCTTTTGCCGTTTATGTTCTCATCATTTTTAATGACGGCCGTTGGTAAAGCCGCTTTTGGGATTGTTAATGAAGTTAGAAGGCAGTGGCGTGATATTAAGGGCTTAGCTGAAGGGCAAGCCGAACCGGAATATGCTAAATGTGTTGAAATTTCCACGCAAGCCGCCATTAAAGAAATGATTTTACCCGGAGTGATAGCCATTGTTGTGCCGGTGTTGATAGGTTTCGGCATTGGCAAAGAAGCTTTGGCTGGATTTTTAGTGGGATCAATTGTAGTTGGCTTTATGTTGGCTGTGATGATGGCCAACTCTGGTGGAGCTTGGGATAATGCTAAAAAATATATTGAAGCTGGAAATTTTGGCGGCAAAGGATCGGATAGCCATAAAGCAGCGGTTACTGGTGACACTGTTGGTGATCCCTTTAAAGATACGGCCGGTCCATCATTAAATATATTGGTTAAGTTGATGTCGATTATTGCTCTTATAATTGCTCCATTGCTTTAACGATGAAGTCGTTAATTAAAAAAATACCTGGCTCTAAAATAGAGTTAGAGGTATCCCTAGAGCCAAAAGAATTCCAAGCTTATTGGGATGCGGCCTATGAGCATGAAGCTAGTATGGTACAGCTCAAGGGTTTCAGACCGGGAACGGCGCCGAAAGAATTGGTAGATAAGGCCATAGATAAAGATAAAGTTTTTAATGAGGCCGCCAATCAAGCGGTGCGAGCTACTTTAGATGAATTATCTAAGGAAAATCAGTGGACTTTTATTGATCAGCCGAAAGTTGATGTTACCTCGGCTGATTTAGGATTAAAATATAAGGCCACCTTGACGGTTTTTCCGGATGTAAAGATGGCAGATTATAAAAAAATTGCCCAAAAAGTTTTCGCCGATAAAAAAGATGTTAAAATTGAGACCAAAGAAATAGAGGATTCTTTAGAATGGTTGCGCAACTCGCGGGCTAAGATTGTTGCCGTGGATAGGGAAGCTAGCAATGGGGATGTTGTGGATATTGATTTGGATAGCAGCGCAGATTCTTTTAAGGGACAAAAGTTTATTTTAGGTCAGGGCAGATTCATTCCCGGATTTGAAGATAAATTGAATGGACATAAATCGGGAGAGAATTTAGAGTTCGCCCTTAAAATCCCCGCTGATTATTGGAAAAAAGAACTTCAAGGTCAGGATGTAACATTCAAAGTTAAATTGAATCAGGTTTATGGGCGAGAATTGCCTGAGTTGAATGATCAATTAGCTCAGGGACTAGGACCTAATTTTAAGACCGTGGATGATTTGAAAAAAAATATTAGCGACGGCTTAAGGATGGAAAAGGAAAATCAAGAAAGAGATCGTTTACGCGCCAAAGTTTTGGACGAAATAATTAAAAATTCTAAAATTGAATTACCGGATGTTATGGTGGAAAAAACATTGGATAAGATGGTAGAAGATTATAAACAATCTCCCGGCGTAGCTCAGGCTATGGCCGGACAAGGCGTCAAAACTGATGATGAAATTAGAGAGAAGCTGAAAGAGCGAGCTCGTAATAATGTTTTGGGGAATCTCGTTCTTTATAAAATCGCCCAACAAGAAAGCCTGATACCAACTAATGAGGAAGTAGAACAAGAGTTGGCCTCTCTAAGCGCGCGTAGCGGAAGCAAAATTGACGCCAACCAACATTATGATTATAGTTATGGTGTGATATTGAACAAAAAAGTTTTTGAATTTTTAGAAAAGTAGTAATTGAAAAATAATATGGATGAATATCAATATTTAATACCAACAGTCATAGAAAAATCTCAACACGGCGAGCGTGCTTATGATATTTATTCGCGGCTTTTGAAGGAGCGCATAATTTTTCTCGGCGGGCCGATTAGTGATGGCATGGCCAATACTATCATTGCCCAGTTATTATTTTTAGAGCACGAAGATCCAAAAAAAGATATCAAGCTTTATATAAACAGTCCCGGCGGTTCGGTAACAGCTGGTATGGCCATCTATGATGCTATGCAATATGTAAAACCGGATGTTTCTACTGTTTGTGTAGGTATGGCCGCTTCTATGGGCGCGGTGCTTCTGGCTTCCGGCAAAAAAGGGAAAAGATTTGCTTTACCGAACTCAGAAGTTCTGATTCATCAAGTAATGGGTGGTGCCGAAGGCCAAGCAGTAGAAGTAGAAATTACGGCTCGTCATATTATAAAAATAAAAGACAAACTGAATCAAATTTTAGCCAAGCACACTGGTCAGCCACTTTCTAAAATAGAAAAAGACAGCGATCGTGATTATTATATGAGTGCCGACGAAGCCAAAACTTACGGCATCGTGGACGAAATTATAAAAAAGAAGTAAGCAACTTACTTAACCATCAGGTTGTGGTGTGGGGGCGTACCTTGTATCTTGTTCTCTTTTTTCTTTCCCACCCAGGCTCCGCGCTTGGGTGGTTTTTTGTTTGAAAAGAGTTATCGCGTGTTGCGCTTAGTAATAGCTCGCCGCCACTATGCTATAGCATAGTGGCAAACCTTTCTCGCCAGTACTCCTTACCACTATGCTATAGCATAGTGGTAAACCTTTTAACTGACCGACTTGGTTGACTAGATTTATTAAGCTCGTCAACATTTCTCGCCAGTACTCCTTGTCACTATGTGATAGCATAGTGACAAGAGAGAAGTAATGGAGTTTTCCGTCGCTTGGCGGTTTTTTTATTTTGGTAGCATTTAATATGGAAAAAATAGTCCCATTCCGACGGATCGGAACAGGGCTAAGCTTAAGGGGACTGAAGCCCCTCGTCTGCGCCGAGGCTTCGGCGGGCAGGCGAGAATCTTAGGAGTGAGAACTGACTTGCCTGCCTACCGTCAGGCAGGCGACACGGCGAACGCGAACCCTCTTTGCTTCTATCCTTCAATCTTGGGGGAGAGTTTTTTTTGCTCGCGAGCTGATATATAATCAATTTATGACCGAAATAGACAAAAATCTAATTAAAGAAGTTCTTGGGCGTGGAGTGGTAGAGGTTATTGAAAGAAATCACTTGGAAAAAGAATTGGCTAGTGGTAAGAAGTTGCGCATTAAATTTGGCATTGATCCAACCGCACCAGATTTGCATTTAGGCCATACTGTGCCTCTTAGAAAATTAAGACAATTTCAAGATGCTGGGCATCAAGTGGTTTTAATAATCGGAGATTTTACCGCTAGAATCGGCGATCCTACTGGGAGATCGGAAGAAAGGAGGTCTTTGTCTGAAAAAGAAGTAAAGCAGAATATGAAGAATTATCTCAAGCAGGCGGCTAGAGTAATAAATATTAAAAAAACGGAGATTCACTATAACAGCAAGTGGTTAGCTAAAAATTTGGCAACGCTAATAGAGATATCTCGCGCCGGAACTATTCAGCAGGTATTGCATAGGGCAGATTTTAAAAAACGTATTGATCAGGGCAATGATATTACTTTATTAGAAGTATTATATCCTCTTTTTCAGGGCTATGATTCTGTTAAGGTGGCGGCCGATGTTGAAATTGGTGGCACTGACCAAAAATTTAATTTGTTGATGGGTCGTAGAGTCCAGCGTCATTTTAAAATGGCCGAGCAAGACGTAATCACGTTGCCGCTATTGGAGGGAACCGATGGTGTTAGAAAGATGAGTAAGAGTTTCAGAAACTATATAGGATTAAATGACGTGCCAGAGGATATGTTTGGCAAGATAATGTCCATTCCGGATGGAATGATTGTAAAATATTCAGAACTTATCACCGATTTGCCATTGGCGGAAATGGAAGCAGTTGCCAAGAGTGATCCGCGATCGGCCAAAATTAGACTGGCTCAAAACATAGTGGCTATGTATCACAATCAATCAACTGCCGAGAAGGCCAAAGATAATTTTGCGCAGATTTTTTCAAAGCACAATCAGCCCGAAGAAGTAGGAACCGCAACTTTGTCAGCGGGTAATTGGAAATTGATTGATTTACTGGTTGAGGTTAAGTTGGCGTCCAGTAAAAGCGAAGCTCGCCGCTTGATAGAGCAGGGAGGGGTTAAAATAGACAACGTAAAAAAGACCGATCCAATGGAAATAATATCTTCGGACAAGGAATTGTTTCTACAAGTGGGCAAAAGACACTTTTTGAAGGTTAGATTCTAGTTTTTAGCCAAAAAAACCGATCCAATCATATTGAAAACCCTGTTTAGTATGGGGATTGACTTTTTCTGTAGGTGTGCTACAATGGCTGAACAATAGTGTATTCCCCGGAAGGGGTATTTTTGTTCCTCATATACCTAGATTAGGTTATTGGGAAAATAAAATTTGTAGATTTATGAATAATTTAATTAAAAGAATAACCAGCCATTTGCCGTTTGTTTATAGTGGCACCAATAAACTGCTTTCGGCAGCTCTGCTTTTGAACGTTCTGGGATTTCATATTAATTTTGCCGTTCCATTTGATTTGTCTCAAAATATTAGTTCAGCTTTTGAGTCCGGAGTTATAGCCACATCTTTATATGAAAAAGATGCTCTTAAGATTGCTGATCGTCTAGTAGTTACCTTAACCGCTTATTCATCTACTCCCGATCAGACCGATGACTCGCCATTTATAACGGCATCCAACACCTATGTCCACGATGGCACGGTTGCCGCCAATTTTTTACCATTCAATACTCGTATTATGATACCCGAGCTTTTTGGAGATAAAATATTTGTGGTTGAAGATAGAATGCATAAGCGTTTTAGTGATAGAGTAGATATATGGTTTGCAGAAAGAAGTGATGCTCAGCGTTTTGGTAAGCAACAAGCTGAAATCCTAGTTTTAGCTTCTTGAGCGCCGGTTGCCATGAGCATATAATAAAATTATGCGCGGCTTAACTTTGATAGGCATGCCCGGAGTGGGTAAGTCCACTGTGGGCGATATTTTATCTAAAAAATTGGGTTTTAAATTTCTAGACTTGGATGTTTATATTTGCAACCAAGCGGACAAAAAATTGGTTAATATTGTCAGAGATATTGGAGAGGATGAATTTTTGAAATTGGAGGAACGGGGCGCTCTGAGTCTGGACTTAGCAAACACCGTTTTTGCTCCCGGTGGTAGCATTGTTTATTCTCAAGCGGTTATGGATAAGTTACTGAAAGAAACAATGGTTTTCTATCTTTCTTTGCCGTTGGAAGAATTAACAAAAAGGTTGGGCAACGACATTGATCAACGCGGCGTGATTGGTTTTAGTAAGGGGCTGCGCGCGATTTATTCAGAAAGAGGTCTATTATATGAGCAATTTACTCATGAAATTATTGATTGCGTGGGATTAGACGGTCAAGCTATTGCCGCCGAGATAGTTGAAAAATACCGATTACGGGCGTAGAATAAACTAAAATTATGAAGCTGAAATCTGACAAGAAAATTGTCGTTATCGGCGGCGGAACAGGCGTATTTACGGCGCTCTCCGGCCTAAAGCATTATTTTAGCAACTTAACAGCCGTAGTGACTATGGCTGATGATGGCGGATCTACTGGCGTGTTGCGAGAAGAATTCGGGATTTTGCCGCCGGGCGACATTCGCCGCGCCTTAATAGCTTTATCTGCTTCGGATAATAAAATGTTATCCGATCTCTTTAGCTATCGCTTTCAAGAGGGTGTCGGACTGTCGGGTCACAGTTTTGGCAATTTAATGATTACAGCTTTGGAGCGTATTACCGGAGGTTTTGATAAAGCCATTTATGAAGTTAGTAAAATTTTAGCTGTTCAAGGAAAAGTGTTGCCCGTTACGCTTAAAGAGACCAGATTAATGGCAGAGTTGGACAATGGCTCAATAGTTAAAGGAGAAAATAATATAGATATACCGCAACACGACGGTCGAGTTCGCATCAAAAAAGTTTGGTTAAAGCCGGCGGTCAATATAAATCCCCAAGCTAGACAAGCGATTATGTCAGCAGATGCCATAATTATTGGCCCCGGCGATCTATACACTAGCTTGATACCGAATTTGTTGGTTGGGGGCATGAAGGAGGCGTTAAATCGCACTAGGGGGCGGGTGATATATTTCGTGAATGTTATGACTAAATTCGGTGAAACCAATGGTTTTCAAGCTTCTGATTTTGCGAGAGAGATGGAAAATTATTTAGGCAGGAATGTGCTGGATTATGTCGTGATAAACAAAACCAGACCGTCCGCCATGCGCTTCAGGCCGTATGTGAGAGAGCATTCTGAATTCGTGGAGGCCGATATTGATAATCTAGATGGCAAATATACAACCATTACATCGGCGCTTATCAGGCGTTACGGTTTAATAAGGCATGATCCGGAGAAGGTGGCCAAGATGGTTAAGATGTTGGCATAGCATAATGAGGCGAGATTCATTGGTTAATTTTGTCTTGGGTTGAGTGTTATAATGTATAGTATGGCAATGCGCTTATTTAATAACGAAAACCCAAATTGGATAGATAAACTCAATAAAAGGTTACAAAAAACCAGAGCGATCTGGTTTGGCCCGATTTTAGGTTTAATGAATCGCGTTGGATTAACCGCTGACGCTATAACCAATTTTCGTTTAGTCGCCGGCATAATATTTATCGCTTGGTTTGTTTATCAGCAGATGGCGGCGACTGTTTTTATTTTTATAGTTCTCTTTTTAGATACATTAGATGGATCTTTGGCCAGGAAACAAGGTAGGGCATCTGATCGTGGCAAATTTCTAGATATCTTAGTTGATCATATTATTTATAGTTTTATAGTTATCAGCTTATTTCAATTAGCTATCAATCCATTATTGATTGCTTATAATCTTTTTATTATCCCCGTGGTTTATTTATTAGCCACTCTAAAGAAGGAAGAATTTTCTAAATCAGATTGGATTATCAAACCCACCCCGCGGTTGAGTTATCTTAAGGCGTTCGTGGTAGCTCCGTTTTTCTTCTTGATATTTTTAGATATAGATTATATTTCATGGGGGTTGTGGTTAGCCAGCGTTGTGGCTACCGCTCTGAGTATTTATTATTTTATTTTCATACAATTGCGCTGGAAGGAAATGTATAGCAATAGATAATGTTAGAAATATCTTTCTTTTCAATGATCTTTTGGACCTTTCTGCCGGCTGGCGTAGCTAATATGGCTCCAGTTTTTGTTAAAAAGGTTCAGTTTTTAAACTCACCGATTGATTTTAATTTAACATTTGGCGGCAAGAGAATCTTCGGAGATAATAAAACTTGGCGTGGATTGATAGTCGGAATAATGCTGGCTATTGTGGCTGTCATTTTGCAAAATGTGATTTACCCCCCGGCATTTCCCACCCCCAATGCTATTGTTTGGGGGTTTTTGTTGGGCGGCGGCGCTTTGATAGGAGATTTAATTAAAAGCTTCTTTAAAAGGCGTCTCAACATTGCTCCCGGTCATATTTTACCAGTCGCTGATCAGATTGATTGGATAATCGGGGCATTGGTTTTTACAAGCTTTGTTCACGGTTGGTCTTGGCAAGTATGGGTTTGCGCTATAGTTGTCTTTGGAGTATTGCATCCATTGGTCAATTTAGCGGGATATTGGATGAACATTAAAGAGAATAAATTCTAAATAAATTTATGAAAATATTGTCGTTTAATACTTGTTACGGCAATGGATTTAGTAAAGGATGGTGGCAGTACTTAATTGAAAGTTGGCGTTATTTTTACGCTGGAACGAGGAATTTTAAAAAAATTGTTAAACTTGTCAAAGAAATAAATCCCGATGTCGCCGCCCTGACCGAGATTGAGGGCGGGTCTTATAGAGTTAATTTTGTTGATCAAGTAAAAATTCTAGCTAAAGAAATCGGCTTTGCGACTACCTTCAGACATGCTAAATCCGGACCTAATAGTATTTTGAAAAAGCTTCCGATTTTCAGGAATTTGTGCAATGCCATACTTGCCAAAGGAAAAGATGTGGTTTGCAGATACAGATATTTAAACGATGGAGTTAACCGATTGGTCATACAAGCATCCATAACTCCAGAGATTGATCTATTTTTAGTTCATTTGGCCCTGATCAATAGAGTTCGCAAACGACAAATCAGAGAGCTGTCAGAACTCATCAAATCGTCGTCTAAAAAGATTATTTTGACCGGTGATTTTAATACTTTCGGCGGTCTACCGGAATTATCTTTACTGGCGCGATCCAATAAATTACATTCGGTAAATCGTTACAGTCAGCCGACTTTCCCATCTTGGGGGCCTAATAGAGAGCTAGATTTCTTTTTAATATCTTCGGATATAAAAGTAAAAGATTTCAGAATTATTGAAAGCGATCTTTCTGATCATTTGCCTATTTTATTGGAGATTGAATAAGGTTTTAGAAGATTGACCCAATGTAACTACTTCGCCACCTCTCTAACCCTCTTTTCAATCGCTTTTAGAGTTTTTTGGTCATCTTTGAGTTTAGTTTTGACGTTATCTATACCCACGGCTATTTTTTCGCCTTCAAAACTATAGCTGGCACCGGCTTTGGTAATGACTCCGTATTTTATGGCCGCATTCACGACATCGTTTTCATAAGGGATACCTTCGCCGAACATAATATCAAATTCAGCTACTTTGAATGGCGCCGCCACTTTATTTTTTACCACCTTAGCTTTAATGCGATTGCCTATAATATCTTCCCCCTTTTGGATTTTGGCTTGGCGTCGCACATCAATACGTACTGAAGAATAAAATTTCAAAGCTCGGCCTCCCGGAGTAGTTTCTGGATTGCCAAACATAACGCCGATTTTTTCGCGTAGCTGATTAATAAAGATTATTAAAGTGTTTGATTTAGCGGAAATGGCCGTTAGCTTGCGCAATGCCTGAGACATCATTCTAGCTTGTAGACCTATAAATTGCGCGCCCATTTCACCCTCAATTTCAGCTTTAGGAGTTAGGGCGGCTACTGAATCCACTACAATAACGTCAATCATGGCTGATCTAACCAATGTATCTAAGATATTCAAAGCCTCTTCGCCAGTATCGGGTTGAGAAATTAGCAACTCTTTTATCTTTACCCCCAATTTGGTGGCGTATTCCGGGTCCATGGCGTGCTCCGCGTCAATGAAAGCGGCTTTGCCTCCTTTTTTCTGAGCCTGAGCTACAATATTAAGAGCCAATGTAGTCTTGCCGGAACTTTCTGGGCCATATATTTCCACAACTCTGCCTCGTGGCAAGCCGCCCACTCCCAGAGCTAAATCAAGCGAGAACGAACCAGTGGGGATAACGTCTACATTTACTTTTTTGGTGTCACCGAGTTTCATGATGGCACCTTCGCCGAATTTATCTTGTATAGTTGATAATAAACTATCAAGATCTTTTTCTTTGTCGGTAGACATATCTTTTTTAGCCATATTTTTATGATTTATTTTATGATTGACGACGCTAATAGATTAATGCTTATGATGACATCCGCCCACTATTTTTACAAGTCCCATTATGGCGAGGCGATGAGGCCTGCGCGCTATTTGGATATTTAATTTTACGGCTGATAGACGATTTGTCTGACGGCGGAGGTTTCTTTACCTAGGAATCTCTTTACCAAAAAATCAATTCTGTTTAAGCCCAATGCCAATTCAACTTCTTTTTCAAAATAACCATTTTCACTAACTGGAATCTCTTGATTGTTAATAGTTAGTTTGTCAGCTGGATCTATTTGACCAGTGATCGTGACAAGGGATTGTGTCGTTATGGCTGTTTGAGTCTCGGGATAAGTTATATTGAGACCCGGACGTCCCAATAAGTGACCGATGTTCCATAATAGATATAAACCAATCAAAACGCCGAAACCGATACCCACAAAGATTCCCTTCTTGTTCTTTTTAATAGCAAAACGGTTAGCTGGCAGAGTATCGTCAGCTCCAGAAGATTTGACCAACTGTTCTTTTTTGAATAAATCCCACAATTCTTGGCCATCTAATCCCAAGTAGCCGCCCAATTTTAACAAATACCCTCTAACGTAAGGCGCTGGAGGCAGCTTAGACACATCTCCGTCAACTAAGCCAGTTAGATAGCGACTAGGGATATCGGTAAGAGTGGATAGGCGCTCAATTGTAAGGCCCTTATCGGTTAAATGTTCCTTTAAAATGTTGTTGAGAGATTTTTGCTCCATGCTATTTTTATAATCCTTTTTATACATTTAATCAACATCTCGCGACAAGATGTTGATTAAAATGTCTGTTATTTGTAACTGCTAAACATCAGAGCCGAAACCTTGTTCAAACTCGTCATTTTTATTCCCAGAGCCATAGACCTCTCTAGGTTTAGCGCCATCACCAGGCCCGATTATGCCCTTGTTTTCCATGATGTCTAGTAGGCGAGCGGCGCGAGCGTAACCGATTTTTAGACGACGTTGCAGAAACGAAGCCGAAGCTTTGCCGGCTTCTTGTACGATTTTTACGGATTCTTCAAATAATTCATCATCGCTATTATCTCCGGATAGTTCTTCAAAGTTCGGCTGTTGGTTAAAATCAACTTCTTCCCCCTCCTCCGATTCTACTAACGACTGATTCTTTTCTTTTATGAAATTAGCTACTTTTTGTATTTCTTCTTCAGAGATATAGGCACCCTGTATTCTTTTGGGTTTTGAAAAATCAGAAGAGATAAAAAGCATATCGCCTCCGCCCAATAATTTTTCCGCTCCGGCGGTATCCAAAATAGTTCGCGAATCAACTTGACTGGCAACCTGTAATGCTACGCGGGCGGTGATGTTGGCTTTAATTAAACCGGTTATAACTTCTACCGATGGTCTTTGAGTTGAGACCAACAAATGAATACCGGTAGCGCGGGCCATTTGAGCCAAGCGAACGATTGAGTTTTCAATTTCTCGTCCGTAGGCAGCCATCAAATCTGCCAACTCATCAATAACCAGCAATAAATAAGGCAATGGTGGATTGTTTGATTTATTATAACTTTGGATATCTCTGGAGCCGGCGCCTAATAATATCTCGTAACGTCTATCCATTTCCTGTATAGCCCAACGTAGCGCTCCCACGGCTTTTTTGCCTTCGGTGATGACTGGAGAAATCAAATGGGGGATGCCGCCGTATATAGAGAGTTCAACTCGTTTAGGGTCAATCAATATCATGCGTAAAGTTTCTGGAGAATTTTTATAGAGTAACGACACTAATAAGGCATGAATAGCTACTGATTTTCCGGAGCCAGTGGCGCCAGCTACTAAAAGGTGGGGCATTTTTTCAATGTCAACAACAATAGGATCTCCGGTAACATCTCGTCCCATAATAGATGCCAAAGATCCAGAATTAGTAAATTCAGAATAGCCAAGCAAACTACCGAGTCTGACTATGGCCGCAGATTTATTCGGAACTTCAATGCCAACCAGTGATTTTCCCGGGATGGGAGCTTCAATGCGTATCGGGTGAGCCGCTAAGGCCAACGCCAGATCAGAATTAAGAGCGGTGATGCGAGCGATTTTTACACCCTCGGCCGGCTTAAGAGTGTAGCGGGTTACTTTTGGCCCGACATTGATTTCGCTCATCTCTACTGGGATGCCAAAACTCTCTAAAGTTCTTTTGATGATATTAGCGTTGGCGCGCAAATCGCCGGAAGTTGGTTTTTCCACGGAAGATTTTAAAAGCGATAGTGGCGGAGCGATATAATTTTGGGCTTGATATTTTACGGCCCTGTTTGATTTAAAAAGTTTTTTAACCGGAGCTATAAAAGCAGATTCCTCGGCGGCCTCTTCGTCAGCTTTATCTGCGACATCTTTGTCGCCCCCATCTTCTACTGCCGTTGACGGAGTTTTCGGTTCAATGACTTCAACGTCTGGATATTCGTCAATTTCTTCATCAACATCGGCTATGGCAACTCTTTTATTGAATTTAATAGAAGCATTCAAGGTTAATAATAGAGATGCTATGAGAATACTGCCGGCGATAATAATTGAAGCCGTGTAACCAAAAGGCGCCTCCAATGAACCAAAAACATTACCCAATAATCCGCCACGTTCTGGCAGAGTTATATCTATAATCCCCAAACCAGCAATTATAAAGATGGTAGCTCCGAAAAATGTCATGCTCACGAATTTTTTTTGGTGATAGGCTAAAAATAATATAGCTATCAATATAAATATGAAGGGCACTAAATAATAGCCCCAACCTAATAAGGTGGCCAAAGCGCTATAAATAAAATCACCCGCGGGACCAGCTTGATTAAAGCGAGCCAACATTAGCACGACAGCTAGAGCCAAGAGTAAAATGGCCAGAATGCTTTTTTTAGTTTCCGGCTTTACCCATTCCTTAGGTCTGGATCTGGCAATTATTTTAGCTTTCTTACGTTTTGCTTTGGGCATCAATTAAATTGTACTCCGAATTTAATAAATTTCAACAGAAATTACAGCAATCCATACTAAATAATCATTAGGTGCGCTAAAATAATAGTAATGTTAAGCGATAGAAAGAAAATAGTTGTTGGGCTTGATATGGACGGCGTTATTATAGATAGCACTGTTTTGAAAATAGCAGTCGCCAAGAAGCTGGGTTTTAATTTGCGTCCCGATGAGGCTCAGCCGGGAATGATTGAAGCCGTTTTGCCGTCAGCCGCTTTAAATATCTTAAGGGAACTTGTTTATTTCGATCCAGTCGCGGCGTTGAAATCGCTACTAGTTAGAGGCGCTAAAGATGGTTTAGATTTGCTAAAAAAATCTGATCTGGAATATTTTTTAATTTCTCGGAGACCTCAACAAGATATAGCCAAACAGCTCCTAGTGAAAAATAAACTCTGGCCCGATTATTTTAATAGTAGCAATACGTTTTTTGTTAAAGACGCCGATGCTAAAAATACCAAAGCCGCCATGTTGGAAGTCACTCACTATTTAGATGACCAACCAAAAGTTTTGGAAAAATTAGTTAATATACCTAATAAATTTTTATTAGATCGTTTTGATAATTTTGCCAATATGCCGTTTGAGCATATACACGTTGCTAGCTGGAAACATTTTCTTAAACATATAATATGAAGTCATCTATTTTTAAAGCCTATGATATTCGCGGCGTTTATCCTACCGAAATAAACGAAGATATTGTTGTTAAAATATCCAAAGCTCTGGCGAGATATTTCAAAAAGGGGACGATCATAGTTGGCCACGATGCCCGTCTCAGTTCCCCATCGCTTCATAAGGTAGTTCTAAAAAATTTAACGACAAATTACAAATTACAAGTTATTGACATTGGCTTAGTGACTACGCCGATGCTTTATTTTTTAGTAAATCATTTTAAATCCGTTGGCGGCATTATGATAACGGCATCGCACAATCCTAAAAATTATAATGGACTTAAAGTTGTTGGGGCAAAGGCCAGGCCAATAAGCGGAAAGGAGATTAGTGAATTGATAGATTAGATAATTAATTAGTTAGTCAAAACACAAATCAGAGGAGTGGTGATTATTGACTTTTGATAAATATCGGTTATAATGAAGCTGTTCTTTGATAGCGGTTCTTGTAGATATTATTGACAAGCGTCAATAAGCAAGAACCACATCTCTATCCATCCGCTCAAACCGGATGAGAGAGGAAGTCGTCATGGTTGCTCAAACCAACCCGTCTCTTAGGCAGAAAGCTCGATTTTTGGATCTGATGGGCAGTGTTTTGGAATTGTTTAAAGCCGGGAAGCGTAACCCCGACCAGTTGTGCCAGTTGTTGCAGCTCATCAAGGATTCTCCCAACTGGTACGCCCAGCTGTTCGCCAGTGTCCTGCCGACCAAGGAGGATATCCAGCGTCAACTTTCCGAGTGGGGGAGGTTGTACGCGGAAGTCTTCAAGTTCAAAAACGTGAACTTCTCCCAGCTTCCCATCCCGACACCACCACCCGGCATCACCCGTCTCTTTGTTGGTTGCAACGACTTGAAGACCAGCCAAATCTTCAATGTCTTGGGCCAGAAGATGCCCACTGCGACATCCTACGACGACCTGGATACCATCCAGTCTGTCGCCAAACGCCCCCTAAATAAGTTCTATGCTATTTGGGCGCGTGACCGGGTGGAGGCCGACGAGGAACTCAAAAACCTCTCGGCCAACGACATCAAGAAACGGGGCATCAACACCCTCAACCTCCAGGAAAGACTTCTTTACGAACTGAAGTATTTCCTGGAGACCAATGGCCAACACCTGGACGTCATGAACTGGACTCTCTGCGCCGGTTCGCGCGATACCGCTGGCGACGTGCCGGGGGTGTGCTGGAACGACGACCGGCTCGAGGTGAGCTGGTCCGATCCTGTGGATGCCGAGGACGGTCCGCGCGCTCGTCAGGCAGTTTCCTAGTTCTTTTAACTTGTACCTTGTAACTTGGTCTCTTCTTTCGTCCCCACCCAGGCTTCGCGCTCGGGTGGTTTTTTGTTTAAAAAGAGTCATTGTGTGTTAACACTTAGTAATAGCTCGCCGCCACTATGCTATAGCATAGTGGCAAACCTTTTTCGCCAGTACTCCTTACCACTATGCTACAGCATAGTGGTAGATT
>JAUYMR010000033.1 GCA_030698695.1 bacterium
GCTATTTTAGAAATTATTCCTTATGTGGGCCCGATATTCAGCGGCGCGTTAGCCATCATAGTGGCCATGACCGATTCTTTAACCCTGGGACTTTATACTTTGATAGCATTTGTAGTTATTCAACAATTAGAAAATCAGTTATTCGTTCCCGCCGTGACCAATTTGACCACCAGCCTTAATCCGGTGGTAGCTTTAATCGCCATACTTATGGGCGCGCAGATATTCGGCGTTATTGGTCTGGTATTGGCTATACCGGCCGCCGTATTGATACAGGAACTTATTGAGGGGTGGTCTGAATCTAAAAAACGCAATAAGGGACTCGGTTTGTAGCTTGCAATTCTGCCTGATTATTAAATAAACTTATATCTCTATGTCTATTAGGGACGGGAAAATAAAACTCTCGCCATCAGCTCTAAATCTATTTTTAGAATGTCAAAGATGTTTTTGGCAAGAACAAGTAAAAAACATTCACCGACCGCGCGGGATTTTTCCATCTTTGCCGGGGGGTATGGATCTTTTGATAAAAAAATATTTTGATAAATACCGTAACATCAATCAACTGCCGCCAGATCTTATCGGCAAAATGGGCGATGTTAAACTCTTTGACGATCAGGAGTCTTTGAATAAATGGCGTAATTGGCGCGAGGCCCTGACTTATGAAGATGCAGACAACGGCGCTGTCTTGAGCGGCATGCTTGACGATTTGGGGGTAGAAAACGGATTATTTGTTCCGTTGGATTATAAAACTCGCGGCTTTGACGTAAAAGAGGGTGGTGAATCGTTTTATCAAAATCAATTAGATTCCTACGGCTTACTTCTAAGAGAAAATGGCATGAAACCATCCCATCATGCTTATCTAATTTACTACATTCCAAAAGAGGTTTCAGAAAAAGGAGCTGTCAGGTTTGATGTTGTTCCAAAAGAAGTAGCTATCAATCCCGATTCGGCGCTTAAAATATTTCAAGAGGCCATAGAATTAATAAAAGGGCCGGAGCCGACGACTCATAGCCAATGCGATTATTGCTCTTGGGGGCAGGCGCTGTGGTTGCAAGACTAAAACTAGTTAAAATGATTGACTATATTAAATCTTTATTAACTAAAGTCATAGGATCGGACGCGGAAATAAAAATAACTTTCTCGGAAAAAACGGAGTTTGGAGACTATACTACCAATATTGCTTTTGATTTGGCTAAAAAAACAAATCAATCGCCGCTAGAGACAGCTAATGAGTTATCTCAAAAAATAAAGGAGGCCGACAATGATAATTGTTTCAGTAGAATCGGCGTAGCCAAACCTGGTTTTATAAATTTATGGATCTCGCCAGATTTTCTAATAAAACAATTATCAAAAATACTTGATCTCGGACCTGAATACGGGGAATCAAAAACGTCTAATCCTAAAAATATACAAATTGAGTTTGTGTCGGCCAATCCAACCGGTCCGCTAACGATGGCTAACGGCCGTGGCGGCTTTTTGGGATCAACTCTAGCTAATGTCATGGAAAAAATCGGACATAAAGTCACGCGTGAATATTACATCAATGACACCGGCCATCAGGTTGAATTATTGGGTAATAGCGTTTTGGCTAAATTGGGCTTGAATGAGCCGGCCGAAGATCACTATCAAGGTGATTATATCCAAACCTTAGCCGATTATTTTAAAAATAGCGCCGATGATATCAAAGGAACCAATGGACGAATTGTGGCCGATTACTTGTTCAAGGAGTTAATCCAGCCATCTTTAAAGAAGGCTGGCCTAGAATTTGATAATTGGTTTTCGGAATATGAAAATCTTCATCAAAAAAAGGAATTACAAAAAGTATTGGAGCTATTGGCAAAACAAAACTTGATTGACAGATACGATGGCGCGCAATGGCTTAAAACAACCGATATAGAAGATGAGAAAAGCAGGGTACTGGTTAAATCCGACGGCCAACCAACTTATTTTTTGTCAGATATTGCTTACCATTATGACAAATTAATCAAAAGGGGATTTGATTTGGTAATTGATATATGGGGAGCAGATCATCATGGCTATGTAGCTAGACTGAAATCCGGAGTAAAAGCAGTCGGCGCCAATCCTGAAAAATTGAAAATAATCATAATCCAATTAGTCAGACTGATGCGCGGCGAACAAGAAATCCGCATGTCCAAACGTAGCGGCCAATTTATCACCATGGACAATTTAATTGACGAGGTCGGCAAAGACGCCGCGCGATTTTTCTTTTTGATGTATTCTCCCGATACTCATATGAATTTTGATCTAGTCCTAGCAAAAGAAAAATCTTTAAAAAATCCGGTATATTATTGTCAATATGCCTTCGCTAGGGCTAATAGCATACTAATCAAAGCCGGTAGCCAAAAAACCACGACAGAAAATATAGGTCTATTAACCAATGTCAACGAATTAAATCTCATCAAAGCTTTGATCAAATGGCCAGACATTCTTCAACAAACTGCCGAAGATTATCAAGTAAACCGCTTGACGCGTTATGCGCTAGAAGTCTCTAAAACATTCCATAATTTCTATGAAAAAGAACGAGTGGTAGATAACGACCCCAAAATCACATCGGCTAGATTAGCCATAGTTTTGGCTACTAAAACCATATTGAAAAATATATTTGATGTTTTAGGAATCAGCGCGCCGGAGAAAATGTAGAATACCTGTTTGACTTGCTATAAACTAGATAGTATATTTTAGGCAGGAACTTGAATCGTTTTTATAGGAGATAGCCATGACCTGGCTAATACCATCGTGGTTGTTCTTGATGTTTCTTGCTTATGGCTCATTTAAAGGACATCTGAAAGCCTCTTGCGAAAATAATCGCAATATAAGATACCGCGGCATAGACGAAATAATCGTCTTAACATCCTCCATCTTAGGGCTACTAACATTCTTGCTGATATTGTATGTCAATTCTGCCTCTGATAAAAAATATCGGTTTTGTTTGTTCATGCCCGATAAACTGAAGGCCGCCCATAAGAGCCGTTGAAGAACGGCCCTTTTTATTTTAAAATTGGATAACGAACATGCTTAAAGATTTAAAACAATTTAATCTGCCAGAATTAGAAGAAAAGATTCTAAAAATCTGGGGGGAGAGAAATGTTTTTAAAAAATCCATAACTAACCGTCAAAAAAAGAACGCTAAGCCATTTAGGTTTTTTGAAGGACCACCGACAGCTAACGGTCGTCCGGGCATGCATCACGTTCTTGGTCGCGCCTTCAAAGACATTGTTCTGCGCTATAAAACAATGCGTGGATATTATGTCGCGCGCAAGGCCGGCTGGGACACCCACGGTTTACCGGTAGAAATTGAAATTGAAAAAGAATTAGGCATCAAGAGCAAGTCCGAAATAGAAAAATTCGGTATCGCTGAATTTAATACTCGCGCCAAATCTTCAGTCTGGAAATATAAAAATGAATGGGAAAAATTAACTGAGAGGGTTGGTTTTTGGTTAGATTTTGATAACCCCTATGTAACCTACGATAATAACTATATTGAAAGCTTGTGGTGGATATTCGGGCAAATCCACAAGCGCGGATTATTAAAAAAAATTCACAAGGTTGTGCCCTGGTGTCCTCGTTGTCAGACGCCGCTTTCCAGTCATGAATTAGGACAGCCCGGAGCTTATAGAAAAACAAAGGATCCATCCGTATATATTAAGTTCGAAATTAAAAATGTTGGGGGCGAGCAAGTAAAGCGATCGAGCAAATCCAACATCCAACATCAAACGTTTTTGCTCGTTTGGACCACTACCCCATGGACACTGCCCGCCAACGTTGCCATCGCCGTTGATCCAACTTTAACCTATACCAAATACAAAATCGGCGATGACTATTTATGGAGTTACCGCGTACCACCACAAGCCGATCAAAATCAAATTAAAGTTTCCGAAAAAATATCGGGCAAGAAATTAGTCGGCCTATCATACAAACCATTATACTCTAATGATGGTGAACACAAAGTAATCGCCGCCGATTTCGTCTCTACTGAGGACGGTACGGGTCTGGTACACATTGCTCCTGCTTTCGGCGAGGACGACCTTAGGGCGGTAATGGACAATCAATCTCAAAATAAAAACATACCCATTACAATTGATGATAGAGGCGTGATGAATAGCGGCTTGCCCGGCGCCGGCAAATTTATTAAAGACGCCGACAAAGACATAATAGCCGATCTAGAGAAACGGAAGTTAATATATCTACAAGAAACAACCGAGCACGAATATCCATTTTGCTGGCGTTGTTCTGCTCCGTTAATATATTTTGCGCGCTATTCTTGGTTTATTGAAATGAGTCGGTTACGCAACGAACTACTGTTAGCCAATAAAAAAATAAATTGGGTTCCATCCCATATTAAAGAGGGGCGCTTTGGGGAATGGTTGAGAGAGATTAAAGATTGGTCTATAGCCCGCAATCGTTATTGGGGAACTCCCTTGCCGATTTGGGAATGCGACAACGATCATCAACTTGTCGTAAATAGTCTGAACGATCTTAATAAACACCGCTATAGCAAAAATAAGATCTTTTTTGCTAGACATACCGAGGCCGATCATAACGTTAAAAATTTTAACGCCACCGGTCCTGAAAAAGGGGAAAATATATCCAAGCTTACAAAAAAGGGAATTGATCAAGCCAAACAATTAAGCAAACGCCTGCTAAAAGAAAAAATAGATGTTATATATTCATCGCCATATTATCGCACCAAACAAACGGCAACTATTATCGGCAAAGCTTTGGGCATAAAGATTGTTTATGATAAGAAGCTAGAAGAAATTAATATAGGTATATTCAACGGACGCCCAGCAATCGAACACAAAAAATTCTTTGATAACCCGCTTGAAAAATTCACCAAGGCCCCGCCTGGCGGAGAAAATTTAACGGATGTCAAACAGCGCATGTTTGCCGCTTTGCAAGAAATTAACAACAAGCACCATAATCAAAACATACTAATAATCAGCCATGGAGACCCTTTGTGGGTTTTGGGGGGAGCCGTTAATAATCTATCAGATAAAGAAATCTTGGAATATAACTATCCCCAATTAGGAGAATATTCCAGCTTGCCATCAAATAATTGGCCGTTAGACAAAAACGTTAAGTTGGATATGCATCGTCCTTTTATTGATAACATCTTTCTAAAATGTCCCAAATGTCACGAAAAAATGACACGAGTCAAAGAGGTGGCCGATGTCTGGTTTGATTCGGGAGCTATGCCCTTCGCTCAATATCATTATCCTTTTGAAAATAAAGATTTGATAGATAAAAAATTGCAATTCCCAGCTGACTACATTTCGGAAGGCATAGATCAAACTCGGGGCTGGTTTTATACTTTATTGGCCGTATCAACCCTGTTAGATAAAAAAGCTCCATACAATAACGTAGTTTCTTTGGGATTATTGTTAGATAAAAATGGCCAAAAAATGTCTAAATCCAAAGGAAATGTCATAGACCCATGGCAAATGATACAAAAATATGGAGCTGATAGTATCAGATGGTATTTCTATACCGTTAATCCACCGGGTGAGCCAAAACGTTTTGATGAGAATGATTTAAATAAAGTATTGAGGTCTTTCTTTATGATGATCTATAACTCTTTTAATTTTTCTCAAATGTACGATAAAAAATCATCCGGCCCGCCAATAAAAATACTGGACAAGTGGATACTCGCCCGACTGCAAGAGACCATAGATGCTGTTACTGATAATTTAGAAAAATATGAAATCGGAGATGCCGCCAAAGTCATAGAAAAATTCGTTGACGACTTATCAAGGTGGTATATCCGCCGTTCACGCAAAAATGTATCGCCCGAAACACTATCTATAATATTTGAAACATTGGCAAAATTAATGGCTCCGTTTGCTCCATTTTTTGCGGAAGCGCTATATGATGCCGCCGATAAGAAAACCTCAGTTCATCTCGCTGATTGGCCGAAAATAAATAAAAAATTGGCGGATAAAAGATTGTTGTCGGCAATGGAAGAAATCAGAAAATTAGCCGCCCTAGGACTATCGGCGAGAGAAAAAGCCGGCATAAAAATTCGGCAACCGCTCACAACATTAACCATCAGAAGTGAGATGTTAGATGTCGGGGGCTTGAAACCGGCCAAAAAACATCCCACACCCGCCCACCGGCGAGGCAGGTCCAACATCCCGCATCAAACAGTTGAGGCCTTACTTCAACTACTAGCTGATGAGATTAATGTCAAAAGCGTTGTTTTTTCCGCCAAAAGCGGACCCGCCTCTGACGGGAGCAAGACAGAAGAAAGTGTTGAATTAGACACCAAAATCACGCCCAAACTTAAAGAAGAAGGCCTAATGCGCGAATTAGCGCGCATGATCCAAGGATTAAGACACGACGCCAATCTAAATCCACAGGATATAATCAACGTTCACATTGAAACTTCCGAAGATCTGACTAAAGTCTTCGTAAAAAATTCAACCAGTCTGAAAAAAGATGTTAAGGCCAAAACTGTTGAGTTTAAGAAAGGAAAGTTTGACGCGGAATTGAATTCTAAACTAGACAGCCAACCTATTTGGGTAGGGATTAAAAAGATATAACACTTACGTCATTGCGAGCGGAGCGCGGCAATCTTACTACGTTTTCTCCGTAAGCCCTGCCCCAAGGGGCTGGGCTTACGGAGAGTATTACAAAATCCAGGCGGAGCCTGATCTGCTCGGAGCAAAGCCCCCGCCTAATGCCTCGCCCCGCAATGCGGGGCGAGGAGGCTTTACATTAACGTAATTGTTAGATTGCTTCGTCGCTCCTACCTGCCGGTAGACAGGTCACTCCTCGCAATGACAACTCTCCCGAAACTTCTCATGAAGTCTTGGGGATCAAAGGACTAAAGTATCAAAGAGTCAAAGGCTCAGACTTGTGATCATTCGAACACTTCCAACCATATCCAACCACTATGCTATAGCATAGTGGCTGGATATCTGAATTTTGGATACAACTGGTTCAATAGTACTCTCAACCCACGATCGTGGATTAAGAGTACTCTAAATGATTAATCCTTCTGTCGAGCAATCCACTACAACACTCTGAATTCGGTGTGAGACGACCACCACACAAACAGTCTAGTTGTTGAGATGTGGGATTAAGCCGATTAATTTTTTAACTTCTTGTATTTTTTTATAAGCCACGATATGGGCCTTATTACTGCCAGCGGTCAATTGTTTTTTGACTTGGACAATTTTCTTCTGAAACAGCTTCTTCTTTTTATTAAATGGCTCAAAGTAACTAATAACTAATTCAGCCAATGCCTCCTTAAATTGTGAGTAATTTTTATTTTTAAACTTAGCTTCTATTTGAGCAATAGTCAGCCCAGAAAATTCGCTGTATATCATTAGTAGATTGGATATGGCTGGCTTATTGACCTCGTCAAATTTTATTTCACTGCCGGAATCAGTCACCGCCTTTCGGAACTTGGCTCTAATGTCCTCTGGCTTATCGTCCAAAAATAAACAACCATTTGGCAGGGACTTGGACATTTTTTTAGTCGGATCATCCAAGCTCATCACGCGGGATGTTGGCGCCAAAAGCGGCCGCGGCTCTACGAAAATTTTGCCAAATCTGTTATTAAATTTTCTGGCGATAGTCCTGGCCAGTTCAAGATGTTGAAGCTGATCATGACCGATGGGGACAAACTGACCGCCAAAAATCAAAATATCAGCGGCCATTAATATCGGGTATTCCACTAATCCGTAATTTGTACTGACCACTATTTTATCAAATTCTTCTTTGGTGAGTTTCTCTCTCTCTTCCGGCTTAAGCGCTTGCAAAACCTTTTCTTTAAAAGCAGTCATCCGCAATAATTCGCCTGGTGGAACCAATGTGCCTAAAACCCACTTCAACTCTTGTAAAGATTGAATTTGTGATTGTTGAAAAATAACTGACTTTTTAGGATCCAAACCAACAGCAAAAAAATCAATAACCAGATTTATAATATTTTGGCTTAAATCTTTGGGACTTGGATTTTCAGTCAAAGCATGTAAATCCGCCACAAAAAAGTAGCATTGATATTTACCTGAATTTTGCAGCTCTACAAATTGTTTCAAAGCACCCAAATAGTTGCCGATGTGCAAGCGGCCAGTGGGCTGAATCCCTGAAACCAAAACTGGTTTTTTATTAGTCATTGAGTTATTAAATTATTGAGTCGCTTAATGACCGAGTGACTTAATTGCTTAATAACTTATATCTCTATTAAGACCGGCAAAATCATCGGTCGTCTCTTAGTCTTAGTATACAAAAGTTTTCCGATTTGGTCTCTGATGAGAGACTTAATGTAGTCCGGTTCGGGATGTTGGTGGCGAGGTATCCGCACCAAGATAGACTTCAACTTACTTCTAATGTCATTAAGAAGGTCTTTGTTTTCTTTGAGATAGATAAAACCTCGTGAAATAATATCTGGAGTTTTCAACAATTTTCCATCTTCTCTGGCGATAGTAGCGATAACCACCACCATCCCTTCTTCTGATAACAATAAACGATCGCGCAGAACCACCTCCTCAACATCGCCGACTCCCAAGCCGTCCACCATAACATAGTTAGTAGGAACCCTTTGTTCGGTTGCTTTAAAACCATCCTTAGTCAATAAAGCCACTTGGCCGTTATCTAGTATAAAAGTATTTTCTGGCGATATGCCAACCTTATGAGCGATTTTCACGCAAGCGCGCAATTTAAAATAATAGGCATGCACCGGAATCATAAATTTAGGATTAACGGCCTTAATAACCAAAGCAATATCATCTCCCAAACCATGGCCGCTGGAATGAATATCTAATAATTTGGAGTTATATATTTCATCAACCTGCCTCGCTATGTTGTCTTGCAATAACTGAACGCTACGCTCATTTCCGGGAACAACTGACGAGGAGAATATGACCGTATCCGACTTCTTGAAGTGAACATATTTATGCTCACCATTAGCCATACGAGTCAGTCCGGCGTTCGGCTCTCCTTGCCCGCCAGTTGAAAGAATCATCACCTTATCATCTGGATATTTATTGGAATCCTCCATGTTTATAATCGTATCTTTTTTGAATTTCATATACCCCAGATTTTGAGCAATTTGAATGTTATCTTTCATTGATCGTCCGTTTAAGGCTACTTTGCGGCCAAGCTTTTCGGCAATTTTTATAATCTCCGCGACTCTCGTTAGTAAGGAAGCGAAAGTGGTAATAATAAGCCTGCCTTTAGCGCTAGAAATTAGCTTTTCCAATTCTTCAACTACTATTTCTTCAGATATAGAATATCCAATGGCATCAGCATTAGTGCTATCAATAAAAGCCGTGTGTATATTCATCTTTCCCAATCTTTCAAATATTTCAATGCCCTTGGGATTACCTTCGCGATCTCTTTCCACGCGAAAGTCGCCGAAATGCACCATCTTGCCAACCGGTGTTTCCAAAATAAACCCCAGAGCATCCGGAATGGTGTGATCCACATAAAAAAACTCGGCTGTAAAATTTTCTGAAATTTTTACAACATCGCCGTCTTTGATAAGCACGAACTTTGGCTTGGGAATGTTGGAAAATTCACTAAACCTCCTTTCAATAATGGCTTTGGTAATGCCGGCGCAATAAATTATGGGATTGCCCATTTTTTCAATTAAATACGGCAACGCATGAATATGGTCATAATGGCCGTGAGTCAAAATTATGCCCTGTATATCAGATTTCCTTGGCTCCAAATAAGCGACATTGGGGATGATGTAATCAATTCCGGGAGTTTCTTCCTCCGGAAATTGAATACCGACATCAATAACAACGATTTCATTTTTGTATTCAAAAAAGGAGCAGTTGCGACCAATTTCCTCTAATCCTCCCAATGGAATAAATTTAACAACCTCTTTATCTGTTGAAATTTTGGGAGTTTTATTCACTCTCCGCACAGTTGGCGGAGTAATTCTTTTTCTCATCATATAATGATTTAATTTTAATAATTAGTTAATAATCTACGACTCAATTTTTAATTTTCGTGCTGGAGGAGGGAGTTGAACCCTCAAGCTCTTGCGAGCACAGCGCCCTGAACGCTGCGTGTTTGCCAATTTCACCACTCCAGCGCATCCCTAAATGCCGATCATAGAATTGGCTACTGACGACGATAACCCAACAAAAACAAACAAGATCATCGCCTTATTTATAACAGAGAACAACTAGCAAATATCCGTAAGTGATGCATAAGTTGGGGTGGAGCTATAAGAAATTTGAAGTTATTTTAATAATAGCATACTTAATAAATAT
Source organism: bacterium (assembly GCA_030698695.1). Taxonomy (GTDB): domain Bacteria; phylum Patescibacteriota; class Minisyncoccia; order UBA6257; family WO2-44-18; genus JAUYHP01. The sequence continues at coordinate 10,245 of JAUYMR010000033.1, forward strand.
CCGCAAGGTCGCTATTTTTTTAATACACGACTTGTTTTTAAAAACCATGATTCCACATTTTTAAAACGATCTGACGCCAAAACCATAATACTGGGGCTAAAACCGCTCAAATCTTTATTAGCTACATAAATATAATTAGGCGAAAACAAAAAGATAGCCGGTTGATCTTGTCTAATCAATTCCTGTAATCTTACGATTTTATTTTTGCGGCTTTCAACGTTAAAATCCTGGCGAATGCCCTCCAATAAACTATCAACACTTTTATTGTTATAAATAGATAAATTTAACCCGGGATAAAATCTTTCTGATGAATGCCAAAAAGAAAAAATATCCGGATTCCCCCTAAGCGTATTGCCAAACAGCAATAAAGAATAGTTGCGATTACGAATCACATCATTAACCTCCGTAGCTGATAGAATAATTGTGTTTATTTTAACGCCAACTTCGGCCCATTGCGCCGCAATAATCTCCGAAGCTTCAATAAGAAAATCCACCTGTGGAATCTGTAAAACAAATTCCAATTTAACCTGACGCTTATCTATGGTTTTTTCTCTAATGCCGTCTTCATTTAATTTCCAACCAGCCCTATCTAAAGAAGATTTAATATCTTCTAAAACTTGCCCACCATTATTAATATCGGAACTATAACCGTCAACAATAGTCGGGATAGGTCCGTCAACGGCAATTGCTTGATTATCAAAAATCGTACTAACCACCTCGGCTTTATCAGTTGCCGCCGCTAAAGCCAATCTCACCGCTCTTTCTTTCAGGGCAGGATTAGTGCTCTGGTTTATAAAAATGGCGTAATAGCGCGGCATATTAATATTCAAGGTCTGATGCCCAATCTTTAGATCGTCTAAACGTTGGGGTGACAAACCGCCCAAACCGTCAATGTCGCGCCGGTTAAAAGATTGTATAGCCGCGTTTTCACTAGCAAAAAACACAACTTTAAAAGTTTCAATAAATGGCCGATTGCCGCCGTAATAATCATTAGTATCTAACAAGTATTCCCTTATAAATCCACTTTTCTCCTTCTCTAAACTAATAAATTTATATGGGCCGCTACCAACCGGCTCTAAATTATAATTAGACAGCCTTAGGTTGGAAGGTGGGACATTGCCGAAAATATGACGCGGCGCAATCTTAAGATTTCTAAGGTTATCCACGAAAAAAACATATGGATTTTTTAATGAGAAATGGATTTCACGATCGCTAACCCGTTGAGCCACTACTCCTTGCCAAGTGCTAAATGCCGGAGATTGAGTGTCCGGATTTTGTATCGTTTCCAAAGTAAACGAAACGTCTGCAGTCGTTAAGGGTTCGCCGTCAGACCAATACAAACCTGATTTCAACGTAACAATCCAAGTTTCCTTGTCATCGCTAACTTCTATCTTATCTGCTAGTTCATATAAATCATCAAAGAAAAGTTCTAATAAGTCCCTATCAGCGTCTGTCGCTCCGGCAATCAAGGGATTAAGAGATGTCGGCTGTCCAACAATGCCCTCGGTATAATGGCCACCTCTCTGAGGAGCTAATCTCGTTACGTCGTCATAAAAATTTATTAACCAGAACATGGCGGCGACCGCGAAAATAACCAGAGCGCCCAAAAAAATGTAGCGTTCTAATTTAGAAAAACTAACAGCTATTTTGATTATCTTCTTAAACACTTAAAAACTATATTAAAGTTTATATATTCCAAACTCACTCCTCAACAAAGCATCAAAAACTCACAAATATGTATCAGACAAATTTTACAACAATAAATTAGTAAGAGCCAAAATGCCGAAAAGAGCTACTAAGGCCGCCGTAGTCCAAAACATAACTTTTTCCAAACCACGACGAGCTTGATAAAAACCGCCATCGCCGCCGCCGCCGCCAAAAATACCGGACAGACCAGATGATCTCTCTTGCAACAGAATAAGAATAATGATTACTACGGCTATGATTATTTGAAACAAGATTAGTAAATCCATGGTTGATTTATCGCTTAAAAGCTCGCGCGCCTAGGGCAAAAATAGCGTTTATTATGCCGAAAATGATAGTCGCATATATAAGCGGATACCAGCTATTAGTAATGCTAATTGTAATGCTATTAGAGAAAAAGTCAACTAAATAGAGCATGGCGCCGTTAAGAACTAAAGCCAAGACTCCGAACGTCAACCAGATAAACGGCTTGAATATAAGCCTTAACATGGGCAAAATTATTGAGTTAGCAACCGCCAACAATGCCACCACAATAACAAACGCTATTGGCTCATTAGTAACCACAAAACCAGCCACGAAACGTTCGGCAACCAACAAGGCCACTAAATTAGAGAATAGAGAAATGATGATTTTGAACATATTATGAATTGTAACACAACATTCAGATATTATAGATGTGCTATTATTATTTATAATACCGAGGGGGCTCTAAAACAATTTGAGAAATGATCCAAGTCACAAATTCTCTATTAATTTATGTAATAGCCGCTGCCGTTGCGAGTATATTTTTGATTATCTGGTTGATAGTTTTATCGTTGCGCGCTCCCCAAAAAACCATATCACGATCAACCCTAATCATCGCCTTTATTGCTGGCATAGCTTCGGCCTTTTTAGCTAGCGGAGCGCAACAAGTAGTATACACTTTTGATATATTGCGATTAGGTCTTGTCGGTCCTAATTTTTCGGCCGGTAACTTGGGGGATATTTTAAATACTATTATTATAGCTTTCTTTTTTGTGGCAATTACTGAAGAAGGTGTCAAATTTCTAATTTTGAAACAATATTTGAAAAAGAACGACGTTAATCAAGTTGTTGATGGTATGAAAATAGGTTTTGTTTTGGGGTTGGGTTTTGCTCTGGTGGAAAACAGTATTTATTTTGCGCAATTTTACGCAGATTTTAACGGACTCAGCTTGTTGTTGAAAAACGTTTTTATGCGAGGGGTGCTATCTACCTTAGCTCATGGACTTTATGGTTTAGTGATGGGTTATTTTATGGTTATAGCGCGGTTTCACGCTTCTCACAGATTAAAATTTTTGTGGCAAGGATTTCTAGTTGCTGTTTTAATCCATGGTCTATTTGATTTTTTGTTGATTATCAATTTGGGCATATTTTCAGTCGTATCATTGATTATAATACTGGCAATCATTATTACCTGGTATAACCAACGACGCAATCTAGAATTATACCTGCCTATAACCATAGGCAAAGAAAAGGTTAGCATACCGACATTTCTAGCCGATCGCTCTGAGTTTGAAGCTTTCCTATCCAAAAATAAAACAGCTGACCGAAACAAAAAAGGTGCCCTAGAAAATAGCGATAATAATTGATGTGTGATAAACTTAAAGCGTAAAAGTCTTTCATTAATATTAATAAATATAATAAAATATGGGGCGAAAATTGGTTTTAATAATGGGCTTGGGGGGGGTTTTGATAATAATCTCCTTGATATTCGGCGGTCTTGATTATACTCTATCAACCAGAGTTTTGAGACCTAGACTATCCGTGAGGTTGGATGCTACTAGCCCGGCATTCAGATTAGTAAACGCAAATTCTGTTGACAATGTGTTGGCAGTACTAAAGTTTGATGCCAGCGTAGAAGACATTAACATTACACAATTAGGTCTACAATTAAGCAATCCCGGTGTTAATGCCCCACAAGATTTACCCAGAGTAAGTCTATGGACTAGCGACACCAATCAGATGGTGGGCGAAGTCGTTTTTACTAGCGATTATGCAGTTGCCACCATCTCGGGCTTTGTAGTTCCTGCTGATGGTAGGCGTTTAATGATTATAAAAGGCAATATAGCCGCCATCGGCACAGCTCAACCAGCTAATCCGGGAGATATAATATTCGTTGACTATGATGGAGGTGCTTCGGATGCCAGTGGCAATATAACTCGTGGCGTAGGCATCTCCTCTGGCCAAACCATTTACGCAACGCCTACGGGTAATAGTTATGACACAAGATCAGCTGGCGTTAGAATATTCAAAGCCGTACCCACGATAGCTAAAATAACTATACCAAGCTCCACCTTAATCAACGGTTCCGATAGGTCTTTGTACAGGTTCTCAGTTACCGCTCCATCTACTGGCGCTGTCGGTTTGTACAAGTTTAGCTTTGGTGTGTCTACTACGACATCTGGAGTGACAACGTATGAAGTTAACGCTTTCGCTGTCTATGGTTATAGCGATTCTAGCTTCTCTCAAGCGGCCTATGCTAACAATGGTAGGTTAAACAGCGCGACAGAGGGTTATGCGATGACAACACAAGATGATACCGGCGTTATTGAAATACACTTTGATCCACTAACACAAGCTGGCGTTAATGAAGCCATTCAAGTTCCCGCAGGTCAGACTCGTTACTTTGAACTTCTTGGTACGATTGCTAATATGAGCGCTACCTCATCTACTTTGACAGTAGATTTAAGAGGCGATGCGGCTGACAGAATATTAGATAGCCGTCTTCGTGCAGCTGATAGAGTTGATCTTCTCCGCGAAAATGACTTTATTTGGTCTGGCAACTCAACCACAATATCCGGAGTCAGCTTTAGAGATTGGGCAAATGGTTATGCCATTCCCGGCTTACCTAGCATCAACCTATCTCCGAACACACTAACTCCATAAAACTTTAGGTTCCAGATTATGAATAACGTTCTAGTAAAAGATTTTATGACGACCAATATACTAACCGTGCGTCCTGATACTTTATTACTTGATGCGGCTAAAATCATTATTGATCACAGCTTCAACGGACTACCGGTAGTTGATGAAAGCAATAAACCAGTCGGCATTTTGACTCAATATGATTTAGTCGGTAAAGGCTCCGTCCTTCATTTACCGACACTTCAATATATCGCTAAAAATCTACAACCCGGCGAGCAGAATAAATTCCAAGCTGAAACAGAAAAAATATCGGATTTAACGGTTGAAAAGGTTATGAGAAAAGAATATCTAACCTTATCTGAAAATGACTCTATGGAAAAAGCCGTGGAGCTTTTCGCCGCGCACCACGTCAATCCTATGCCGGTTATAAATGATGATGGCGAGCTAGTCGGCTTAGTTAGTCGTTTTGATCTGATAAAACCGCTAATGACTTTAAAACCTAGTTCATAAAATTTCTGCGACGCACTTGGCGGTGATAGCGAATCACAAAGTTGTGGGTATAATAGATGGCTTTTCCAATAAGTTGTTGGAATTCTCTTGATAGCTTCCCCAACTCAACCGGACGATCGTTTGGTTGTAGGCCATAGACAAATTTTTGGGGTTTAGCTAAGGAAATTAGCGAAATAGGGTTTAACGTGTGGGGTATGGTTAAGAGGGTTTTTTTGGCGGAGCGGAATTGAGTGAGGCCGCCATCAATGATAATTAAATCTGGATAAAGCCACTCTGCGTGTTTTAGTCGACGGGTTAAAATTTCACCGATCATGCGCGGATCGTCTCTTTTGGGAGCTGACTTTATGATAAATTTGCGATAGCCGCTTTTATTCGGCACCCATTCGCTTCCAGTCTTAACCAAAGCTGTCATCGCCCCAACTGCTTCTTTGCCGGCAAAATTGGAGATATCATAACATTCAACTCTGAAAACACGATTCAAATCTACGAATGCATCCGAATGCCCCGAACTATTTTTTTGTAGATTCGAGTAAATTCGCGGTTTGGGATCGGTTAAATAATTCTTATGCTCAAAAATTCTCTCTAAAGCGGCTCTTTCTTTTTCATCCTTCAAAATACTGATCAACTTTTTAGATTGGCCACGTAAAATCATTTTGATAACGCTAATGTTGCCCTGGTATTGCCGATAACATCTATCTAACGATCGTCCATAAAATGTTATGGGGATGGTAGAGTCTTTTTTACAGCAACAATTCAAACATCTACCCATCTGTGCATTTAAACAATCTCTTAAATGACTCTGTTTGCAGGTACAATAAGGAAAATAGCGGCGGATAATCTTTAGAGCTAGGCGAAGAGAGGCGCTATCGGTGAAGGGGCCAATGCTGATTATTTGGCTGGTTGGTTGGCGAAACGATCTATGAATAATAGAAATCTTGGGAAATTTATCTTTACTAAAAACAACATATAAATACGATTTGTCGTCACGCCAAAGAACATTATAAATTGGTTTCAATTTTTGGATCAACTGTGATTCGGTGATAAGAGCTTCTATTTCGGATCTCAAAATAATGTATTCTAATTTTGCAGCTTCTTGATGCAACGATTGAGTTTTAAAATCAATTATTTTTAGATAAGACTTCAATCTTTGGCGCAAATTATTAGCCTTACCGACATAAAGAACTCTGTCTTTTTTGTCACGGAAAATATAACATCCCGAATCGGTGGGAGCTAATTTGATCTTGGCAATAATTAATTTACTAAAAGTGTTTTTCACTGGCAAAATCATATGCCAGATTGCTAAAAAATTCAATAGAAAGTATGATAAGAAAAGATTTTGGAGGCGTGGCTGAGTGGCTGAAAGCAGCATCCTGCTAAGATGTTAGGGGAGAAATCCTCTCGAAGGTTCGAATCCTTCCGCCTCCGAAAATATAAACACAGCATACCTTTTGTGGTATGCTGTGTTTATAAATGAACATGCAAACTAAAAACCTGACAGTGATGTTTACGGACATCAAAGGCTTCACTGATAAATCATCAAATAAGACGCGCGATGAATTGATGATTCTTTTGGATTTGCACGATAAGATCGTGCGGCCTATTTTTGGCAAGTTTGGCGGTAAAGTCATTAAAACTATTGGCGATGCTTTTTTGGTGATATTTGAAAGCCCGACTGATGCCGTGCTTTGCGGTATGCAGATTCAAAAATCTTTACGCGACTACGATGAATCCAATCCCGAAGAAAGGTTGGAAGTTAGGGTGGCTATCAACTCAGGCGAAGTAACTATCAAAGACAAAGATGTCTTCGGCGAAGCTGTTAATATTGCCGCCCGCATAGAAGGTATCGCTGAAGAAAATGAAATTTATTTTACTGAAGCAGTTTATTTAGCTATGAACAAACAAGAAGTTCCTAGCGCTGAGGTTGGCTATCGCAGACTCAAAGGTATACCAAATGAAATCAAGGTTTATAAAGTAGTTAATGAAAAATCATTATCTAAAAATAATCGCCACGCCAAATCCGGCACAAACACAGCCTCCAACAAGCAAGTTGGCATGCTTTGGAGAAACTATCTAATCATGGGTGCAATTTTTATAGCCGCCCCAATAATACTTCATCAACCACGCTTTTTAGCTCCATTATTTTATATATATATGGCCTATGCGCTTTTTGTCATAGCTAAAAAAATTGGCACCCAGCATGCTTGGCTAGCTTGGATACCTATTGTAAATGTTTTCTATACGGTCTTTATTTCTAAAATGCCTAAGTTGTGGATCTTGTTTTTGCTAATACCCCTAGTCAACATAGTTGTCGGCATAATGATTTGGATGGAAATAGCCGGCATGAGAAACCTTAACAGAAAAGTTGGCTTGTTAATGCTGGTGCCAATATTGAACTTCTTTATACCTGGCTATATAGCCATGTCAGATAACTAATTAGCTTTGTAGCAATAATATAATCTTTACTTTAATTAAGGGTTGTTTTTATATCGCCCAAACGCTATCTTGATAATAGCTCATTAAAAGGAGAGATGTTATGAACCGAGTAGGTTTTATCGCTAACTTCATAGAACAATCTGATTTGATTGAGGGGATAAAAAATGATTTAGATAAACTAAAGAGGCGTATTAAAAATAATGCGTCTGACGGCCATGTGGGCGCTATGTTGTATTTAGAAAGATTAGCCAAAAACCGTAAATTATTAACCGAAGAAGATATTAAGAAAGTTCAGGAATTGATTGTCGCTGAGCAAGAAAAAGATCCCGATAAATCAGAACAACTTACGTCAGAGTTTGTGGGAGAATATAGAACTATTAATGTTAGGGTAGCGTTTAACATAATGCCTGATAGCAACGATGTACCAAAATTAATGTCAGACTTGATTAATCAAATACGTGGTTGGCAAAGAAAATCCAATAATCTTTCTGAAATAGAAAATCTTGCAAAGATAGCGGATATACATTATTTATTTGAGGGTGCCCATCCTTTCGCAGACGGCAATGGTCGCACAGGTCGCGCCATAGCATTTTACTGCATGCTTTACGCTGAAATCCAGCCATTCTTATTCACCAATCACGACAAACACGATTTTTATTATCTGCCCTTAGCCACTAAAAATATTCACTTAATGAGATATTATTTTATGGCTAAATTTAGCAACCTGATTTAAATAAAAAACCCCGCCTAAAGCGGGGTTTTTAAAATATAACCTATGGGTGTTTCGGGGCAACAGGCGTGCCGCCGCCGGCAGATACCGAGACTGGCGCGGCATTAGTCATAAAACTACAACTGCCGATATTGTCGGTTATGGTATAAATGGTATAAACAGAACCGGCGCCGGGCAATCTGTCATAAATAACACCACTGGATCCGGGCTTGATCCCTTTAGCTATAATATTCTCACTAATAACTTCACTACTTGAATTAAATACTTGCCTGTTGATATCCGCGCTATTTGTGGAAACCGGCGAATCAAAACTAAAAGACAATTTTTGATATTCAGGATTAGTCTCTATGATTTTTTCCGGATCAAGATAACAGGTTAATCTATGAGCCGGAGCAACGATAATCGGTGGCGGGCAAATAGCCGTCACCGGAACGGTGGTAATTTTTTCAATAACCGGACAGGAAAGATTAGATGTTCTTTCTTGGGATAATAACAATTCACCATCTTTACCGAAAACCTTAGTCGTAGCTAAAGCGCGAGCAGTATCACCGATAAGTTTATTGCTTAATTCCAAGCTAATACCTAATTGAGCAACTTCAATAATCTCTTTGGCGTTGTTAGGATAATTGCCAAATGATGGCGCTTTTCTGGTCTGTGGCGCGACAAATGGCAGAGATAAAGAACCATCAACAGAAAGCACATCCGACAACTGGGCTAGCCCAGGACCGCTCTTAATAAAATCGCCGACATTACCGAATGACAAACTTGCTAAAGCCACTAAAACAGCTAAACTGATAAAAGAATATAGTATTTTCATATATTTAATGATAATACAATACTATACACTAAAGCAAGAATAATAATGAAAGAATCTATGCCAGGATTACCTAAAAAAAGCGAAGCTGAAATGAGCTTCCTTGGAGATTTGGAAGCGCGACTGGGAAAAACGCCAGAAATAAAAGAAGTTTCCGATAAATTAACGACCGCCGGCTTTGAGCCGTACTTAGTGGGCGGCTGTCTGCGAGATTTGCTTCTTGATAAAAACCCTAAGGATTGGGACGTAACTACCAATGCCACTCCTGATAAAATACTGGGAATATTCCCCGATAGCGTTTATGAAAATAGCTTCGGCACTGTTGGAGTTAAGACCGGATCCAAAGATCCGCGTCTAGCTTTGATAGAAATCACTACTTTCAGATTAGAGGGAAAATATACCGATAAGAGACATCCAGATGAAATAAAATTCGCCAAAACAGTTGAGGAAGATTTATCACGCCGAGATTTTACTATTAACGCGATGGCCTATGAAGTCTCTACTCATAAACGCAGAGCTAGCGGTTTGGTTGATCCGTTTGGCGGACGCAAAGATTTGAAAAATAAATTATTGCGAGCGGTAGGTAACGCGAAGGAGCGCTTTCAAGAGGACGCCTTGCGTCTAATGAGAGCTCTAAGATTAGCTTCTCAATTAGGTTTTGATATTGAAGATGAAACCGCCGCGGCTATTTCTGAAAAATCAGGTCTATTGGAATTTATCGCCAAAGAAAGAATTGCTGGAGAGTTTAATAAACTATTAATGACTGATGGCGCGGTAGAGGGCATCCGAAGAATGGAAAAATTGGGATTGTTAAAATATGTTATGCCGGAGTTGCGCGAAGGGATCGATTGCGAACAGAACAAGCATCATAAATACACCGTGTTTGAACACAATCTAAAAGCGTTGCAATATGCCGTAGATAAAAACTTCCCGCTAGAATTAAGATTGGCTTCGCTTTTGCACGACATCGGAAAGCCGCGCGCGCGCCAGTGGCGCGATGATCCACGTGGAACCAAGATTAACAAAGGACATAATGGCGATTGGACTTTCTACCAGCATCAATACATCGGTGAAAAGATGGCTTTGCAAATATTGGGCCGCTTGAAATATCCCAAAGAAACGATTGAAAATGTTGCCCTTTTAATAAGAGAGCATATGTTCGTTTACGATCCGGAAATAGTAACGCCGCGCGGCGTACGGCGGATGTTAAGCCGAGTTGGCGCCGATAACATCAACGACTTGATTTTGTTGCGCGAAGCTGACCGCATTGGTTCGGGCGTGCCTAAAGCCCAGCCCTATCGCCTCCGCTCTCTAAAGGCGGCGATTGAAAAAGCCAAGCTAGAACCGATTCATCCTAAAATGTTAGCGATTAATGGAAATGATATAATGGAGCTATTACAAATATCGCCCGGACCAAAAATCGGACAAATTCTGGCCATACTATTAGATGGGGTGCTTGATGATCCTAAGTTAAATGATAAAGAGGTCTTGTTGGTTGAGATAAAAAAACTCGGCGCGCTAGCTGACAGTGAACTGCTAAAATTAGCCGACGAATCCAAGAAAAAGGCGGTTGATGTTCAAAAAAGAATTGACGAAGAAATAGATAAGAAGTATTTTGTGTAATAATGTGTAATAAACGGAGTGTCGTATAGTGGTAGTACGCGGGGTTCGGGACTCCGTAGCCCGAGTTCGATTCTCGGCACTCCGACCAATCTAAAAATTCTCCGATACGGAAAATTTTTAATTACAATAATTTATTTGTGGTGCGCGTTGAGGGCCCGCCTACCCTGCCTACCGACAGGCAGGCGGCAGGCAGGGATCGGACCTATATATTTAGTGTCCCGCGCAAAGTGGGCGGTGCAGGATTTGAACCTGCGACCCTTCGCGTGTAAAGCGAACGCTCTGGCCGCTGAGCTAACCGCCCATTTATGCCCCCACTTGGAATCGAACCAAGGTCAATTGCTTAAGAGGCAACTGCTTTACCACTAAGCTATGGGGGCTATGCCCTCGGAGGGAATCGAACCCCCATCTCATGGTTCGAAGCCACGCATTCTATCCGTTGAACTACGAGGGCGTTATCTCTATTAAAACAGATTATATTCTACACACAAAATCAAAGTCTAGCAACTAACTTAATGCTTAATATCTATCGTTTCGGTAGTGTCGCGACTATCTGTTTTAGTGGTGTCTGTTTCCGTTGTTTGATCTGTTTTCGGAAAATCAGTTCTAGTAGCATCATCTCCAGTTGACGGCGCGTCTGGTTCGGTCGTGGTGTCTCCACCGGTTGATCCGCCACCTGAAGAACCGCCAGAAGATCCTCCATTAGTCGGCGGCTGTAATATAGTTCCACCATCTGTCCCGGGTTCGGGTTCGTGAATTGTATCTCCGGGAGTCGGCTTATCTTCCGGCGGGATAGTTATTGTGCCGGTAGTATCAATAACTCTCTTAGTTTCGCAAAGATTGTTGCCCGGACCACCATCAAAACCATTAGGCATACCCCGCAAACCTCCGCCGCCCTCAGGGCAACCATCGCCACCATTTCCACCATCACCGCCTTTTCCGAAAATTAAGCCCTCAACACCACTAGATGTTTTTCCAGTCCCACCTAACCCTGGTCGGGTTGATATGTCGCCACCATTTCCGCCAGGCCCACCAGGACCTTCTGAATCGCACATGCCGCCAACGCCGCCATTGCCGCCAATAGCTTCTACATTGCCACCATTACCACCAAAAGTCTTAATGTCGCGACTTAATATAGAGGCATGTCCACCACGTCCGCCGGAAGCAAAACCTTTGCCGCCGGAACCGCCGCCACAATTACAACCTCCGCCAGCTCCGCCTCTGCCAGGATAGGCGAATGCCCCACCGCCAAAGCCGCCATAAACGACACCTTCAATAAATGTATTTTGCAATCCCTCTACTCTACCAGACGAACTCAACTCCATTCTGGCATCGCCGCCATCACCACCGAAAGCTGACGCGTCGCCGCCTTTTTGACCGGGACAGCCACCGCCGCCGTCAACGCCAAAAGCCGATGCCCTACCTCCTTGACCGCCATTACCTGGATTGATGGAAAAGGGACCTAGAATAAACATGGGCGAACTTGAACGAATACGCATATTGCCCGGCTGACCGCCGTCGCCGCCATAAGCCATAGCGCGATCGCAAAGTATAGTAGATGCTTCGCCCCCAACTCCGCCGCTACCTAGGTACAAAGTAACGTTGCCGATAATAACTTGACCGGCATAAACGTTGAACCTAGCCGCGTCTCTGCCGTCACCAGCTCGCGCCTCACAATGACTGCCGATATCATCTCTACCGACATTGCCATCGGGACCGGATATTTCTAAATCTCGCAAGAATATATATTTACCATCGCCAAAATCAAAATTCAAAACTATTCTACTGACGGGACTCAACGGAGTTGGCGCGTCAATCGTCCGCGGCGGTCGTTGACCGCCACCCAGAATCCACACGCCGCCGATTTGTATACAATTGGGGACTATTTCTTTGTTTTCATCAATACAAGATCTATCTATGACCACGGCGGCATTGGCTTTGGGAATCAAGCCAGACCATTTATGATTTTTCAATTCTCGCGTCCAAGAAACAAGCGAACTGAAATTATTAAGATTATTATTGGATAAAACATCTTTATTTTCTCCATCAGAAATCGGCTTCAAAGGACCTATTTGATAAGAAGCGTCATCGCCGTCTATGACTGATTCATAAACCTCATTTAACGAGGATTCGGTAGCGGCTATTTTAGCGACACTATCAACTATCTGAACACTGCCATTAGAAACTACTACTGCCGAACTATTAAAAATAACCGAGCCTCTGGCCACAATAGAAACTCCCAAACCGGGATCATCGTCGGCCAAACTCTCCATCTGACGATTACAAACTAAATATTTATTAACAATTAAATTGCCGTCAACAACGGCGTTTAATGGACCGTCCTCGCATTCAATAGTCCCGTCTACCGCCAAGTCGCCCCGGAAAGTCAAAACAGAACCATTTTCTACAACCAATTTTTGATTTTTAGTAACTTGATAATTATCGGTAAAAACCGTGTCTTGCGATATTGTCAAAACTTCTGTTTTTTCTATGGACACCGCCACCAAAATAACTACTGCCGACACAATAAATAGTCCAACAATTATTTTTGCTATTTTCATATTAATTTATGATTAATATTATTTTAATATTTTATATTAACAAATATAAATTGTTATTTTTATCAAAGTATATTCGCCACGACCGATACCATGACAGTATTATATATATTTGCTATAATGCACGAAGAAAGTTAATGACAGCACTTTGATTAAAACGGGTTGTTTTTAAACCAATATTACCCAAAGGAGGTGATAACTAGATCGGCATGTCCGCAAATCTTGTTTGTTTTTTTTGATTTTCTGTATGACTTAGGGCACTCCAACGAGCGAGATAGCCCACTTTAACAAGGATATTGCCATGAGTAAGGACGGCAAGGGCGGCAAGAATAACAAGGGCAAGATCATCAGCATCAGCACCGGCGCCCCGGAGGTCAAGCAGCACACCGATCTCCCGAGCAACTCCGACTACCTGTTGGGCCTCGGGCCGCCCAAGATGTTAGACGACTACCCCTTCACCCAGCTAGCCCACGATGCAGTCGTGAGCGCTGGCCTGAGGAACACCGACAGCTTTCTCCGCTTGGCCGCCAAGGCGGCGGCGGAGAAGAAGATGGAAGTCGTCGCCACCATGTGCGACGACGGCACCGTGACGCACACCCCCCCCATCCTCATCGCCAAGGCGGACTTCGATGCCCGCCAACAGCGACTGATGGAGAAGGGTGTCGGCACCACCGAGACATTCGCGGTCACTGGTGTCCAGCTGACGGTGGCCGAGACGCAGGTGCTCATCGCCTCCTTCCAGGAGAAGATGGCCGCCAAGAGAGCCAGCAAGGACGAGCTCTACAAGCCGAAGGATGACGGCGATCGCACATCCTGCCACTTCTGCGAATCAAAGTTCCAACCCAAGACATGGAACAAAATGTCATGGAAGAACGGCGTGGCCGAGGCGGTCGTGAACCGGGAGACGGGTGAGCCCGTTCGCCTGGGCAACTTCCGAGCTATGGCCATAGACGGAGTGCTCACGAAAGTGAGCGTCTGCAGGAACTGCGTGGGGATTGCCAAACAGCAACCCAACGTGGACAGCAGAACGTACCCGTCCGATGTCGTGGACGGCTTCATCGCCCGGCAGTCGGGCCGCAACGAGCGGCTCAACGAACGAGGGCAGAACATCGCCGCCGCCTTCGGCGAGCGGCGGGTCACCGGGCGCCCGCGCGGCATCCACGGCGGCAACGTCGCGAATGGCGGCGCCCATGGTCGCGGCGCGGCTCGCCGGTAAACGGCGATAACCCGACAACTCATCCCGAGGAGAAGTTTAAATCTTCTCCTCGGGAACTTAATTTTGTGCGCTACCAGTTAGTGAATAAAATTAAGTTCATTGAAATATGACCACCAATAAAACGGCCTCTCGTTTTATTTTTTTGTTTATTGTTAAGAATATACATCCACTAATCATGAAAGGAGACTTGGGATGTTGAATCTGAAAGACGCGCTTCAAGGGTTGGCTAATACTATAATCCGCGATCATCGTAGCGGCAAACCTGTTGTTGTTTCATTAGCAGAAGCATTTGAGCGCTCCCGGCGTGATATCGGAGCCTCTTACCAAATTGGCAATGAATTGCGCGAAGAAGTGAAAAAGGGATTAGTCGCTTTAAAAAATGGCGAGGATCTGACCGATATCATCCTCAAAATCCAAGAATTATGGACCCGTCTCGGCGATCTCAATCTTCCTAAAGATTTGGCCTGGCGCTTTGATGCCGAAAACGGACAGGAAATGGTGGAGTTCCTCTTTGTTATGAAGCTCTATCAGTTTCTGGATCATAATAATAACGGGGATTTGCCCCAACTTCTATCTGCTGAAGAGATTGGAGTCACGCCGCAAGCATGGCTGACTGGTATCGGCGATGCCATTACCGAACTCGGCAAAATGCACATTGACGCGCTGACTGATGAAAATTTAGAGTTTAGAGAGGTCATCTCCAGACGTAGACGTTATTTGAATATGGCTCGCGAAATCTACGACTTTCTCAATCAGTATGAAAGTTGTTACGCGCAAGTCATTGATAATAATAGATTCCGCGGATTCGGCAACGGATTCCGTGGCTTGCTGTTCAGGATTTCCAGAGTGATTGAGAGTGAAACTCACGATTTGGCTCTATTGATCGACGTTATGAAGGCATCAGATCATCACTCCGGAAAAGATTAAAAACAACAACACCCCCGAGCGAAACTAGTTTCGCTCGGGGGTTTATTTTTACTACGATATAACTTAATGACTTAATTACCCAACGACTTCCTGATTTTATGATTTTGCAAACGGATTCTTCGCGCCCCTAACTTCAAAGTGTAAATGACAGCCAGTCGGTCCATGAGTATTGCCTGTATTGCCTATATAACCAATCAAATCTCCTTGCAAGACATAATTACCAACAGAAACTACGTTGCGTTCGGTATGAGCATAACGAGTTACGACGCTATTGGGATGCTCAATATCAACATAATGTCCATAACCCTCATTCCAACCATACGAGCTTTCGGACACAACCAAACCTTCGGCCGCGGCATAGACTGGTGTGCCGCAAGCATTAGCGATATCAACAGCGTTATAGTTGTGTAACTGACCCCAATTCCAACCTACGGCCGGTGAAATAAAATAACCGTTAAGATTTATTAGATTATTCTCAGATAAGCTAGAGAGGTATTCTCGATTAGGTCTGCCACCGGGAATAATTAAGCTACTAATGGAAGCTATGTTGCCATTGGTAGTTCTAGGATTGGCTTCCATAATTTGTCCGACATCAACGCCGTATAGATTAGATATGGAGTCTAACGTGTCTCCTTCTTGTACGCGGTGAGTAACTCCGGAAATTGGCAAAACAATAATTTCTTGACCCGGACGAATTACACTACCCAAATCACGATTAGCCCATAAAATAGTATTTAAAGAAATTCCAAAATTAGCAGCTATCTTGGAAAGACTATCTCCTTCTTGGATTTTATAAATCATCAAGCCGTCACGATTGGGCAAAAGATTACTAAGAGGATTGGCCGAGCTCAATAAGGAAGAGCTATCCACCAAAATAAAACTAACCGGTTCTTGAGAGCCAGAAACTAATTCCAAACCGTCGCTGAAATTATAAGCCAGCAAAGAATCATAACCAGAATTGCTAATTGATTCCTCACTGGCCAAAACCGGACCGCCCAAACCGGTCAAACCACTATCGGTAGTTGACCAAATTAAAGAATTCAGCGCTATTCCGACAATGACGAAAACAACCGATGTAACGGTTGTTGTATTAATCTTTCTCAGATTTTTGTATATAGTACTAATAGTCTTATAATAACATATTAACCACTAATAACAAGCCGGGGATTAGCACTCAAAAATAAATAAAATGACCGAAGATCGTAACCAAAACTTGAACAAGAAACAGTTAGAAGCCGTGAATCACGGTGACGGTCCCATTTTGATTGCCGCCGGAGCCGGCTCTGGCAAAACCAAAACTCTCACCAGCCGTTTGTTAAGACTTGTTCAAAACGGCGCGCCACCGGAAAGTATTATCGCCATAACTTTTACCAATAAAGCAGCCAAGGAAATGGCTGATAGAATGGCCGGTTATAAATTGCCGCCATACCAACATCCTTTTATAGGAACTTTTCATTCCTTGGGTGTGCGCATATTAAAACAAGAATCCAAGTTCTTAAAAAGAACCCCCGCTTTTACTATTTTTGACGATGACGATTCTTTGAGTCTAATCAGAAAAATAATGAAAGCCGCTGATGTTGATAAGGAGCAATACAGTCCAGTAAAAATGCGCGGTAAGATTTCTTCCGTAAAAAACGAGTTGTTGGACCCTAAAGAACATCTGGATAAAATCGCGTTGAGAACATTTGAAGATTACGAAATCTCCTTAACCAAAAACAATGCTTTTGATTTTGATGATTTAATAGAAAAAGTGGTAACGCTTTTTGAAGCCAATCTTGAAATTCTTAAAAAATACCAACAAAAGTTCCGCTACATATTAGTTGATGAATACCAAGACGTTAACACTTCCCAATATCAACTTATCAGATTATTGGCCGCCGAACATCAAAACCTCAGCGTCGTCGGCGATGATGCCCAGAGCATATATCGTTTTAGGGGATCGGATTTTCGTAATTTTCTTAATTTTGAAAGTGACTGGCCTAAGGCCAAAATAGTTAAATTGGAACAAAATTATCGCTCCAGCAATAACATCATCACGGCGGCATCAGCCCTAATACAGAACAATAAAATGCAGAAACCCAAGGAATTATGGACTGAAAATCCCGAAGGTTCACTGATAAAAGTGATTAGAACCGCTGATGGCGATCAGGAGGCAGATTACGTTGCCGAACAAATTGGAAATATTTATGATAACAGCAACAAAGATTCTATAAACCAAGCTATCGCTATTTTATACAGAACCAACGCCCAATCACGATCTATTGAACAAGCTCTAATCTCGGCTGATATACCTTACAAAATATTCGGCGGCTTAAAATTCTACGAAAGAAAAGAAATTAAAGACATAGTTGCCGCGTTAAGACTCGCCTCCAATCCCAAAGACAATCTCAGCGCTGAAAGATTGAGCAAAACATTCACTAAAGCCATCGCGGCCGATCTACTCAAGGAATTGCCGCGCTTAGGACAAGAATTAAATATATTAGAATTAATAAACTTCTTTCTGCACAATACCGATTATTTTGAATACCTGGCAAAACATTTTAAAAATCCGCAAGAGAGAATAGAAAACATAAATGAATTGATAGCTTTCGCGGCCGAATTTAAAAATCTGCCGGAATTTTTAGAACGTGTTTCATTGTTGCAATCTGCCGATCAACCCAAAGGCTCGCCAACCGGCGCGTATCGCAATTTACCTCCAGTTAATCTTATGACCATTCATCTTGCTAAAGGCCTGGAATTTGATAGAGTTTTTGTCATCGGTTGCAATGAGGGGCTATTGCCTCACCAAATGTCCTATGGAGCTATGGAAGAAATTGAAGAAGAAAGAAGGCTGATGTACGTGGCTATGACTCGCGCTAAAGAAGATTTATCTCTTAGTTTTTTTTCCACGCCATCCAGATTCGTATATGAATTACCGCCAGAATTGACTGATTTCGTTAATCTGACCGGCAACAAACAAAATCTTCCCGATGAAGATGATATGTACATTGATGATTTCTAGATTTCCGATATTTTAAACTTCTGCCCTCTTATATATAACACTCATTTGACGATCGTCATATAAGTGTTATATATTTCAAAATATATCCACGCCATGAATAAACTATCTACAAAAATAGGCATAACCGCCACCGCTATACTATATTATTTAGCGGAAAGCGGCACGGTGACGCTTGATAATATATTATCCGGCAGAAAAATGACTCTGGGGCAAAAATATAGA
This sequence comes from bacterium, assembly GCA_030698695.1. Classification (GTDB taxonomy): domain Bacteria; phylum Patescibacteriota; class Minisyncoccia; order UBA6257; family WO2-44-18; genus JAUYHP01. The sequence goes on from JAUYMR010000033.1 coordinate 28,866, forward strand.
AGAATGGATGCTATAAAAAGCATTGGGGACTATTATGATATATTATCAAGCGCAAAAGAAAATAGCTTGAGAACGATATTGTGGAGGCTGCGCAAAAGAGGCTTAGTAAAAAAGAATAATGAAGGCTACGCTCTGAATTTCTTAGGCAAAGCCTTTCTATCTAAAATTAAAAAGGTGGACAAGTATAGTTGGGATGGTAAATGGAGGTTGGTTATGTTTGATGTACCCGAAACGAAAAGAGCCCATAGAGTTTGGCTAAATTACAAATTAATCAATTATGATTATAAACCTCTGCAAAAGAGCGTATTAATCGGCAAAAAACCCTTAGACGAAGACTTACTCTTGGAACTAGTAAAAAGGGGTCTGTATCAGCACGTTCGCATTATTACCGTAGGGGAAATAGATAATGATAATTATTTACCGAGTTAATTATTATAAGGAATATAACACTTATATGACGATCGTTACATAAGTGTTATGGAGGAAATAGTATATAGTATTATGTCTAGATATTTAGGACAACATTTTTTAAAAAACACTTCGGCTATCAATAACATTATTGATTCTTTAGATTTAAAGACGGGTGATTTTATTATTGAGATCGGTCCGGGCAAAGGCGCCCTCACTATACCACTGGCAAAAAGATGCCAAGAACTTGATTGCCATATTGTCGCCATAGAAAAAGACTACGCGCTAGCTAAAGAGCTAGCGCGGAAAATGACAGTTGGCAATGGACAATTGGAAATCGTCAATGCCGATGCTCTTAAAAAAATACCCGATCTAATCAGCCAATTAACTAATGAACAAATTAGCTATAAGATTATCGGCAATATACCTTACTATATTACTGGCAAATTATTAAGAATGATCAGTGAATTGCCACAAAAGCCAAAAAAATCTGTTTTAACAATACAAAAAGAGGTAGCTGAAAGAATAAACGCTAAAACTGGCAGGATGAATCTTCTGGCCGCCGCCGTACAGATATGGGCGGACTCCGAAATAATAAAATATCTTAAAGCAACCGATTTTGAGCCAGCACCGAAAGTGGAATCGGCTATCATCAGATTAACTACCAAAAAGAAAATGCCCGTAGAAAATGAAAAATTGCCGAATTACTATAAATTCATAAAAATCATCTTTAAACAACCGCGAAAAACTTTGGCAAATAATTTGAGCGACGGCCTTGAGATTAAAAAGACTGAAATTACCAAAAAAATAATAAATTTGGGATTGAGAATCAACAGCCGACCGCAAGATCTGACTATTAAAAATATTATTGACCTAATTAACTTAATACAATATCCAAAGTAGGAGGTTGTTGATAACTTTGAGCTTTAGCTTTATCCAGAGGGGATATATAATAAAGTAATGCTAGGAAAAAGGCTAAGCTTTA
>JAUYMR010000036.1 GCA_030698695.1 bacterium
TGGTGTCCTGTAATCTTTAATATCAATCTCCCAATTTCTTAAAAAATCAAAATATTCTTCATAAGTGTTAAATGTATCTCCACCATGAATGATTATAATTTGTCGTTTCATATATTTATTGAGTCGGCAATGCTTTATATAGGACTGCGGGACAGGGATTCGAACCCCGATACCGCGCTCCAGAGGCGCGTGTCCTACCATTAGACGATCCCGCAAATGATTGTTGAGCCCAAATCAGGTTATTCATCTAGCGGCTCAACGTTGATTATACTATAATGAATAGTAATCCTAAAGACAATTAGTTTGCCGAGCTAATGGCGTTAATCAATAATTATTTTCTAGATAAAAATTATGTTAGAATATCAGCCAGAAGAATTAAAAATCAATAAAGATCTAGAAGGATTGAGTCTCAAAAGCATTAAGGAACACTTCAAGCTCTATCAAGGTTATGTTAAAAAGACTAATGAAGTGCAGAAAAAGATTGCTGAAGCCGATAAAAGCGAAGCCAACGCGGTTTATAGTTATATCGGCGAATTAAAACGCGAGGAGACCTTTGCGGTCAATGGCATGAAGTTGCATGAAATTTATTTCGCTCATCTTGGCGGAAGCGGAGAGCCCAAGGGGAAGTTGATGGAAATGATTGAAAAAGACTTCGGCTCTTTGGATAGTTGGAAAGAAGATATGATTGCTACCGGCTTGAGTTCTCGTGGGTGGGCGATTACGGCTTTTGATTTAAAAGACAGTCGTTTGCATAATTATGGCGCCGACGCGCAGAATATTGGCGCTGTTTGGTCGGCTATTCCGTTGATAGCCATGGACGTTTACGAACATGCTTATTTTATGGACCATGGCGTTGATCGTAAATCCTATGTAGAATCGTTTTTTAAAAATCTAGATTGGGATTTTGCTAATGAATTAGTGATTAAATACGTTGAACCATGGCAGATAAAAAAGAATCAGTAAAAAAAGAGGAAATAAAAAAGCCAAACAATAATATACCGACTGAAAAAGAATTATTGGGCGGCGGAGAGGTGTCAATCATTAAACTAATTGACGCCTTGGTAGCGAGCGCCTACGAAGCTCGCGCCTCTGATATTCACGTTGATCCCGAGGATAAGGAGGTTAGGGTGCGTTTTCGCGTTGATGGAGTGCTTCATGATAGTTTTGTTTTTTCCAAAGGACTACAATCCGAAGTCGTTACGCGCCTTAAGGTTTTATCCGGATTAAGAACCGACGAGCATCAAATGGCTCAAGATGGCCGTTTTAAAGTTTTGGTCAAGCCTGGGTTATATGTTGATATTCGTTTATCCATAGCACCGACTTATTATGGCGAGAATGCCGTAATGAGATTGCTGGCTCAGGAAGCCGAACAGGAATTTTCTTTGGATACTTTGGCGTTTTCAGAACACAATCAGAAAATCATTCTTAACGCCATAAAGAAGCCCTACGGCATGATTTTAGCCACAGGACCAACCGGATCAGGCAAAACCACCACGTTATATACTATTATAAGAATGTTGAATACGCCGGCAGTGTCAATTATTACCATTGAGGATCCGATTGAGTATTCTATTGACGGCATAGAGCAAATTCAGGTGAATGCTCGGACGGGCATCACCTTTGCTGCCGGGCTTCGTTCCATTTTGCGTCAAGACCCGAATATTATTATGGTCGGAGAAATTAGAGATGAAGAAACCGCGGGTATCGCGGTTAACGCGGCTTTGACCGGTCATTTATTATTATCAACTTTGCACACCAATGACGCGCCGACAACATTGCCAAGATTGATAGATATGAAAATTGAACCATTCTTAATAGCTTCCACGGTAAATATTGCCATGGGTCAGAGATTGTTGCGCAGGGTTTGTAATGATTGCAAGGTTCCCAAGAAGATCGCTGACTCGGAAATCAAAAGTTTAAGCGCCGTAGTTAATCCGGAATTTTTTAAAGCCAAAACAGATTTTTTCGTAGGCAAAGGATGCAATCTTTGCGAGGGCGGTTATAAAGGACGTATTGGTATTCACGAAGTTCTAGAAGTTACAGATGCCGTTAGAGAAGCTATAATGAAAAGAGCTGATGCCGATGAGATTCATGACATTGCCGTCAAAGAAGGTATGATTCCTATGATAGAAGACGGACTAAACAAGGCGTTAGACGGATTGACTACTATTGAGGAAATTATGCGAGTGATCCATGAGTAGTGATTCGGGCGGTAGCAAGTAGTCAGCGGGTGAGTGGATAAAAAATAAAAGCCCAAAACAAATAAAATGGAGAAAAATTTTTTTAAAAATTTGAATTTGAGAATTTCTTTGCAGGAGAAGATTATTTTCGCCAAGCATTTGGCGATTATGATTAAAGCCGGCATGCCCCTTTTGGATTCTATTAATATGTTGCGTAAGCAGGCCAAGGGGGCCTTGGCAAAAATTCTTGAGGATGTCGCTAAAGATGTCAGCAATGGACAGTTCCTTTCCAAAAGTTTAGAAAAATATGAAAGCGTTTTCGGCAATTTGTTTGTGCAACTTATAAAAGTGGGCGAGACTGGCGGCATTCTTTCAGAAAATTTGATTTATCTGGCTGAAGAGCTTAAGAAGAAAGCCGAATTGAAGCGCAAGGTTATTGGCGCGCTGGTCTACCCAGCTATTATTTTATTGGCTACTCTTGGAGTAAGCGGCTTTCTTACTATATATATATTTCCTAAGATTATTCCTATTTTTTCCAGTTTGAAGACTACTTTGCCGGCTACGACAAAAATTCTAATTGCTGTTAGTAATTTATTAACACAACACGGTTTGGCCATATTTTTAGTATTTGTTGGATTGGTTATAGCTCTATGGCTAGTGTTAAAGGTGCGACAGGTGAAATTTTATTATCACCGGTTTCTACTAGTTTTGCCGATTGTTGGGAAAATCGTTCGCGATATAAATATGGCTAATTTTGCTCGCACTTTGGGTTTGTTGCTAAAAAGCGGCGTGCAGATTGTTGAGGCCATCAATATAACTTCCGAAACTTTGTCTAATTTGGTTTATCAAAAAGAATTAGCCACGGCAAGCTCTAGCATTCAAAAAGGGGAGCAGGTGTCAAAGTATCTTATGACTAAGACGAATTTATTCCCACTAATGTTTTCCAATATGATGGCCGTGGGTGAAACTACTGGCAATTTAAGTGAAACGTTATTATATCTGTCGGAATTTTACGAATCCGAAGTTGATGAACTTACCAAAAATTTATCAAACGTCTTGGAGCCATTGTTAATGGTTACGATGGGTATAGTTGTGGGATTCGTCGCAATTTCTATTATTACTCCAATTTATGGCGTCACTCAGACTCTTGGGCGTTAATCGGCGCGGCATAACCTTATTGGAATTGATTGTGGTTTTGGGTTTGCTAGCAATTATTTTTATGATTGGCCTGCCAACGGGTATAGATTTCTACAACACCTATCAATTTAGAGCAGAAATTAATACGGTGGCCTCTCTTTTGGAGCAGGCTCGAAGCAAGGCTTTAACTAATAACAATGAATCAAATTGGGGTTTCTATATTGATTATGAAAATTTTGTAATTTTTGAAGGGGATAGTTATGCCGAGCGTGATGTCGCGGAAGATAGGATTTTTGACAGAGCGGATACGGTCAATATCAGCGGTCCCGGCGAACTGGTGTTTGAGCAATTATCCGGCAGAGTGGCTTCATCAACCTTGACGATTAGCGACTATCGTCGGTCGGTCAATATTTTTATTAATTCTGAAGGCGCGGTTTGGTACTAGCGAGTGGACGGCAGAAAGTGGAGAGTAGAATGAAACTATGAAATATAAACAATTAATAACCAAATTATTTCATGGCTCAATAGTTAGCCGACGTGGCGCGTCATTAATGGAGTTGTTGGTCGCCATAGGTATTTTTGCGATGATTAGCGCTTCGGCGTTAATATTATTTTTTGGCGGGCAATCAATTTCGGTTGACAGTGTCAATGTTCAGCGGGCTTTGGATTATGCTGTTGAGGGACAAGAGGCAGTGCAGTCAATTGCTCATCGTAATTGGTCTGAATTAACGAATGGCGAACATGGCCTGATATATCAAGGTGGCCAATGGGAATTTTTAGATAGCTCAACTGCCAAAGACCTTTTTTCTTTAAAAGTTTTCATTGATGACGTGGATGTTAATACTAAAAAGGCCAGTACCACTGTTACGTGGGCTTTGAGTCCTGCGCGCAGTCAGGATATCCAATTAGTGCGATATCTTTCTCATTGGGAGAATCCCTTGGTGGGTGGTTGCGAGACTGACCCTATTTCCGGCGATTGGTATAATCCAGTAGTTTTAGGATCAACTGATCTGGGACCGGGCAACGAAGGAACCGATGTTATCGCTGACTTGCCTTATGTGTACATGAGCGCCGAGGCATCATCTGCTAATAAGCCGGATGCTTATGTGATTGACGCTAGCAATGTTGCCGATCCGCAAGTGATTAGATCGGTTGATATCGGAGCTGGCGGCGTCCACTCTCTCTATATAAAGGACGATTTTCTTTATGGAGTCTCAAGTAATGATAGTAGGGAATTTATTGTTTTTAATGTCGGTGATCCTCCCAATATGAATGACGTGGCTTATATAAATTTTACCGGCAATGCCGATGCTGTGGCCGTTAATGGAGTTGAGGATGTGGTTTATGTAGGTAGAGTTAATAATTCCGCCAACGAATTGGTGGTAGTGGATGTCTCGGATCCTATGAATCCAGATGTGGTTACCGCTTTTGAGATCGGCGGCAATATTAATAGTATTCTGGCTTCCAGTCAGAAACTTTATGTTTCTACCGATGTAACCGACAAAGATGTTTGGATATATGATATTGAAGATCCTCGCAGTCCGATTTTATTGGAGACTTACGATTTGCCCGTGGGCGATGTTTTGGGTATTGGCCTAAGATTGCCCGGGGACATTCTAGCCGGCGGCAGTACTGAATTATGGGTTTTGGGAGCTACCACTACCGATCAAATTTATATTCGTAGTTCGTTGATTACTGGCGGCTCAAGCAATGATTTGGCGTGTGTGGCTGATAACTTTGCTTTTTTGGCTACCACTAATAGCACTAAGGAATTTATGATTGTAGATATTTCTGATCCAGACAATATTCAGGAGGCGGCTTCATTCAATTTTCCGCAAGTTGGAACGGGTATGGATTTTGCCGATAATAAAGTTTTTATGGCGGTACGCAGTAACGATGCCTTAAGGATTATTGGGGCCGGACCAGATTAAGGCGGCATAGTGAATGGCGTGTAGTGATGAGTAGAAAATAGGTAATATAATTTTAGGACATAAGCTATCCACATTAGCCCTTGACAATGGTAGGCGCCTTCGTATAAAATCTGATATATTGTCCCCAAAAGGATTAAGGTCAGAAAAATATTAATAATATAATAAAAAAATAAAATGGCAGAAAAAGTTAAATTTGAACGAAACAAGCCGCACGTAAACGTCGGGACTATTGGTCACGTTGATCATGGCAAGACTACTTTAACCGCGGCCTTGACTCACGTTCTGTTTTTAAAGGGTCTCGCTAAAAAAGAAGACAAGGTTGATGATATTGATAATGCTCCGGAAGAGAAAGCTCGTGGTATTACCATTGCTTTGCATCATTCAGAATATGAATCTGAAAAGAGGCACTACGCCCACATTGATGCTCCGGGTCACGCTGATTATATCAAAAATATGATTACTGGCGCCGCTCAGATGGATGGCGCTGTATTAGTGGTTTCAGCCGCTGATGGTCCTATGCCCCAAACCCGAGAACATATATTGTTAGCTCGCCAAGTCGGCGTGCCGGCGATTGTGGTATTTTTGAATAAAGTAGATCAGGTCAGCGATCCGGAATTGATAGATTTAGTTGAATCTGAAGTTCGTGAATTATTAAAGAAATATGAATTTCCCGGCGATCAGACACCGGTTATCCGAGGATCAGCCCTCAAAGCTTTAGAAGCCAAATCGGCCGATGACGAAGCGGCTAAGCCGATTTTGGAATTAGTCAAAGCTTTAGATGAATACATTCCCGAGCCGGTTCGCGATGTCAGCAAGCCATTCTTGATGCCTATTGAAGATATTTTCTCCATTGAAGGACGTGGAACTGTTGTAACCGGCAGAATTGAGAGAGGTATTGCTAAGGTTAACGAAGAAATTGAAGTTATTGGCTTAAAGCCAACTCAGAAGACCGTTGTTACTGGTATTGAAATGTTCAATAAATTATTGGATGAAGGTCAGGCCGGAGATAACGTTGGCGTCCTGCTTCGTGGTCTTAAGAAAGACGATGTTGAGCGCGGACAAGTTATAGCTAAGCCGGGCAGCGTTAGCCCACATACAGAATTTGATTGTGAGGTTTATGTTTTAGGTAAAGAAGAAGGCGGTCGCCATACCCCGTTCTTTAAAGGATATAAACCACAATTTTATATTCGCACCACCGACGTTACCGGTGAAGTTATTTTACCGGAAGGTACTGAGATGGTTATGCCTGGCGATACTATAAAGTTGGGCGTTAAATTAATTGCTCCAGTAGCTTTAGAAGAAAAACAGCGTTTTGCCATTCGCGAGGGCGGCAAGACGGTTGGCGCTGGAGTAGTGCTTAAGATCAATAAATAAAGCATTGATTAAGAGTGCTGGTAATCGGCCGTTAGTTACTGAATAATTATGGCAAAAAAGGAAGTTGAAAAAGAAAAACTAAGATTGCGCATAAAGGCTTACGATAATAAGCTGATTGATAACTCCGCCAAACAGATTGTGGAGGTTGCTAAAAGACAGGATGCCGAGGTGATCGGCCCCGTGCCTTTGCCAACGGAAATACATAAATACACCGTCAACAGATCAACTTTTATTGATAAAAACTCTAGAGAACAGTTTGAGCTTAGAGTTCATAAAAGACTAATTGATATTTTGAATCCGAATCAAGCTATTATTGAAGCGCTTTCCCGTCTTAATCTGCCCGCAGGTGTGGACATTGAGATTAAGATGGTGTAGAATAAGTCAAGAGGATTTAGCCTGTAAAAATAACCGTGGCTATCCCCGGTTATTTTTTATCAAGTGGAAATCATTCAATGGATAATAAAAATATGAAATTGTTAGGACAAAAACTTAAGATGGATCAGATTTGGAAAGACGATAAAGCCATGGGCGTAACGCCTGTCAAGTTAGCTGTTGAGGCCGATTTGTCGTTTTTGAAAATAGGCGATCGCGTTAAAGTTAGCGGCATTACTAGAGGTCACGGCTTTCAAGGTGTTGTTAAGAGGCATGGTTTTAGGGGCGGTCCCAAAACTCATGGTCAGAAAAACCGTCATCGCGCTCCAGGATCTATCGGCAATACCAGTCCGCAGCGCGTAGTCCCGGGAAAAAAAATGGCCGGCCACATGGGCGTGGTTAGAGTGAGTATAAAGAACTTGGAAGTGGTAGATATCAACAATGAGCAAAAGATATTAATGCTCAAGGGATCTATTCCGGGTTATCGTGGCCGTAAAATAGAAATACAATTAGGTTAAAAATATGCAAGTTGATGTGTACAATTTAAAAGGCGACGTGGTGGGCAAGGTAGATTTACCCGATGGTATTTTTGGTTGTGCTTGGAAGTCGGATTTGGTCCATCAAGCTTTGCAAACGCAGTTGGCTAATCGTCGTTTGCCTTGGGCGCATGCCAAAACTCGCGCCGAAGTTCGTGGCGGAGGCAAGAAACCTTGGCGTCAGAAGGGGACTGGTCGCGCCAGACACGGGTCTATTAGATCTCCATTATGGGTTGGCGGCGGAGTGGCTCACGGTCCATTAAAATTCAGAAATTATGAAAAGAAAATAAATAAGAAGATGTTGCGAACAGCTATTCATAGCTCCTTAGCTAAGAAATTAGCCGACCAAGAATTAAAGGTTGTTGATTCTTTGGCTTTATCTTCAGCTAAAACCAAAGAAGCGGCCAAATCTTTAAAGACTTTTTTCAAAAATTCTATGGGTAGCGTTTTGTTGGTGCCCACCAAAGACAATAAAATAATTCATCGCGCTATCCGCAATATTCCCAAAGTTAAGGGTTTAGTTGCCGATTCTCTTAATGTCAGAGAAATATTGGAATACAAGAATATTTTGATAGATAAAGAAGCGATAAAGGATATCAAATAACAAAACGATGAATAAATTTTTAATAAAACACGTTATTATAACCGAAAAAGCCACTGATTTAAGCCATCAGAGGAAGTATGTTTTTTTGGTTGATAAAAAGGCCACCGGTCCCGAGATCAGAAAATCTTTAAATAGCATTTACAAAGTTGATGTCATTAGGGTCAATATTTTAAATGTTAAACCTAAAAAACGTAGATTGGGTCAAACTGTAGGAATCAAGCCCGGATATAAAAAAGCCGTAGTTACATTGGCAGAAGGTCAAAAATTAGATATAGTACCACAATAAAAAAAACAGGGTAATGGCGCGTAGTGAGAAGTTAAAAATCACTAAACTCTAAACCCGAAAAATTATTATGAAGACATACAAACCAACATCTCCATCGCGTAGGCAAATGACAACGGTCGATTATTCAACAATAACTACCGATAAGCCATATAAGCCATTAACTACCAAATTAAAAAATCATGCCGCCAGAAACAATCGTGGCGTTATTACTACGCGTCATCAGGGCGGTGGTAATAAAAAAAGATATCGTTTGGTGGATTTTAGACAAGGTAAATTTGATGTGCCGGCCAAAGTGGAAACATTGGAATACGATCCATATCGCTCCGCTTTTATAGCCAGAATTTTATATCGCGATGGCGAGCGTAGTTATATTTTAGCGGCCAATGGTATCAAGGTCGGTGATGAAATAATCACCGCTAAGCATCCTAATTTAAAGATCGGCAATCGTTTACCTTTAAAAAATATACCCATCGGTTATCAAGTCCATAATATAGAAATGAGGTCGGGTAGTGGTGGCAGAATAGCTCGTTCGGCCGGTTCTTATGCTGAAATTTTGGGTCATGACGCAGGTTACACAGATATCAAATTGGGCTCCAAAGAGGTTAGAAAAATTTTATCAGATGGCTTGGCAACTATTGGACAAGTTTCTAATCCAGACTATAATCTAGTAAACCTTGGCAAAGCCGGCCGTTCCAGATGGTTGGGGATAAGACCGACTGTGCGTGGAACAGCGATGAATCCCGTAGACCATCCTTATGGTGGAGGTGAGGGTAGTCAGCCTCGCGGTACTCGTAGACCCAAAACTAAATGGGGCAAAGTTACCGGCGGTCATAAGACTCGCAATAAAAAGAAATGGTCTAGTAAATTAATTATGCAAAGAAGGCCGACAGTTAGATAGTTAAATAAACAATTATGAGCAGATCATCTAAAAAAGGACCATATGTAGACGAAAAGCTGATGACGAAAGTCAGCAAATTGAAAGCGGGCGATCCAGCTGTTATTAAAACTTGGGCCAGAGGCTCGACGATAGCCCCAGAAATGGTTGGTTTTACTTTTGGCGTTCATAACGGAAAGAATTTTATAGAAGTTCAGGTCAAAGAAGAGATGGTCGGCCATAAACTTGGAGAATTTTCTCTTACCAGAAAGTTCGTAAAACACGGAGGTAAAATGCAACGAGAGTTGGAGGCTTCACAAAAAGCATCAGAGATAGCTAAAGCCCAAGCTTCCTCCACGGAAGCCAAAAAATAAACTATGACTAAAACGCAAACAGCTAAAATTAATTTTCTTCATATAGCTCCACGTAAAATGAGGCTGATTGCGAGTACTTTAAAGGGATTATCCGTGACAGAAGCTGAAGCTCAATTATTGTTGAGACCCCAACGTGCGGCTAGGGCTTTGATAAATTTATTGAGGTCAGCTGTGGCCAACGCCGCCAATAATGCCAAGTTGAATCGTGATAAGCTTGTTGTTGTTAACATAAAAGTTGATCAGGGACCGATGATTAAAAGATTTTTACCGAGAGCCATGGGCCGCGCCACTCCTATCCAAAAGAAAATGAGCCACGTAACCATTGTTTTGGCAGAATCTGAAAAAATTAAGGCCAGCAGGTTTGTTATCAGTCCGCCAACAAAAAAAGAAAAGAAGGCTAAAACCAAGAAAGTAGTGTCGTCGCCGAAGACTGCGACTAGAGAGATTCCCAAGAAAGAAAGGTCAGGATTTTTTAAAAAAATGTTTAGACGTAAAAGTGTATAAAAATTATGGGACAAAAAATAAGACCAGATTCATATAGATTGGGAATTATAAGAGATTGGCGCTCTCGATGGTTTCCTAAAAAAGAAAATTATAGAGATCAGCTAGAGGAAGACGTTTTAGTGCGTCGCTTGATCAATGAGAAGCTAAATCAGGCTGGTTTAGTTGATATCCAAATTGAAAGAAACGCCAACAGCGCCTACGCTATTTTTATTAAAGCTGCTCGTCCGGGTTTAATTATCGGACGTGGCGGTAAGGGAATTGAAGAATTATCTAAGACTATTGAATCAGCGCTTAAAAAATTATTCCGTCAGCGAGGAGTAGAAAATCCGAGCGTCAGTTTAAGATTAAATATTGAAGAATTAAAGAGGTCGGAGGTGGCCGCGCAATATTTGGCTCAGAGCATTGCTTGGGATTTAGAAAGACGTTTGCCCTTTAGAAGAGTTGTTAAAAAAACCATAGAGAATGCTTCGCAGAATAAAGAAGTCCAAGGTATCAAGGTTAAACTTTCTGGCAGGTTGGGCGGATCAGAGATCGCTCGTCGTGAGTGGTTATTCAAGGGTAGAATGCCATTACAAACATTGAGGGCCAATATTGACTATGCGCAGTCCACTGCTTTTTGTTCTTATGGCGCGGTTGGAGTTAAGGTTTGGATATATAAAGGAGATGTCTTCAAGAAAAAATAAATCGTATGTTAATTCCTAAAAAGACAAAACATAGAAAATGGCAAAAGGGGAGATCTCGTTATCGCCAAACAGAAACCAGAGGCACAATATTGTCTTATGGCAGTTATGGTTTGAAAGCTAAGACCGGCGCTTGGGTTAATTCAAGACAATTAGAGGCGGCTCGCCGCGCTATCAGCAATTCTCTTGATCGTGCCGGTAAGGTTTGGATTAGAGTTTTTCCGGACAAACCAGTTACCAAAAGGCCGCCAGAAACTACTATGGGCGGCGGTAAGGGGGCGGTTGATCATTATGTTTTTCCGGTGAAAGCTGGAAGAATTTTATTTGAGATTGACGGCGTCACGGTTGTTCAAGCCAAGAGAGCTTTGGAGTTGGCTGGTCACAAATTACCAGTCAGAACAAGATTCGTATCAAAATAATTATATGAAAAAGAGAGAATTTATAGAATTAAAAGGCAAATCGGCAGAAGAATTGACTCATAAAATGGAGGAAATGAAAGACAAACTCCATTCTTTAAAAATGGATTTAGCTGCCGGTAAAGTTAAGAATGTTCGCGAAATCAACATAATCAAAAAAGATATAGCGCGTATCCTAACCGTGTTAAATAACCAATAAATTAGCAAAATATATGGAAAATAAAACAAAACATATTAGACAATTGGAGGGCGTGGTAGTTTCTGATAAGATGAACAAAACCCGCGTTGTAGCCGTAACTAATTTGCGCAAACATTCTAAATATTTGAAATACTACAAGGTAACCAATCGTTTTAAAGCCCACGATGAAGATAATAAATATAAGAATGGAGACAAGGTTGTTATTGAACAAACTAGGCCTATGTCTAAAGATAAAAGATGGAAAATTATTAGTAAGTCATAAATTGGGATTAGCGATGCGTTGCAATCAACATTAAATATTTAACAAAGACATGATTCAAGAAAGATCAATATTAAAAGTTGCAGACAATAGCGGAGCCAAAATGGTTCGTTGTTTTAGAGTTTTGGGCGGCAGTCGCAGGCGCTATGCCGGCGTTGGAGATATCGTCGTCGCCTCTGTTAGAGTCGCCGAGCCACGTAAAGCCGTCAAAAAGAAAGATATTGTCAAAGTCCTAATCGTCAGACAAAGAAAAGCTTTGAGACGTTCAGACAATTCTTTCGTAAAATTTGATGACAATGCCGTAGTGTTGGTAAATGAGAAGGGTGAACCATTGGCCACGAGAGTTTTTGGTCCATTGCCGCGCGAAGTTAAGGAGAAAGGTTTTGACGCGGTTATGTCATTAGCGGAGGAAATAGTGTAGAGTAATTGAATAAAAATATGAGAATCAAAAAAGGAGATACAATAAAAATACTTTCTGGCAAAGATAAAGAGAAAAACGGAAAAGTCATGAGCATAGATTTTAAAAATGATACTGCCATAGTAGAGGGTTTAAATTTATTTAAAAAACATCGTCGCCCCACTAAGCAGGGCGAGAAAGGAGAAATTATAACGGTTCCTAGACCGATAGCTACCTCTAAACTGATGTTGGTTTGTGGTCGTTGTGGCCAGGCCGCCAGAGTGGGTCATCGTTTAGAAGGTGAAAACAAGATTAGATATTGCAAAAAGTGCCAAAGCGAGACCTAGCGTTTAGTATAAATAATATTTATGGAAAAATCTCAATTTAAAAAAATAGAAAAAGTGGTTGTTAATGTTGGCGTGGGCAAGCTTTCCGGTCAATCTAATTTTGTTGAAAAAATATTGCCAGAAATTTCTAAAGATTTGGCTGATATCACCGGTCAAAAAGCTTCTGAGAGGCCAGCTAGAAAATCAATTGCCACTTTCAAGTTAAGAGCTGGCACAATTGTCGGTTTGCAGGTTACTTTGCGCGGACAGCGCATGGAGCATTTTTTGAATAAATTAAACAACATAGTCATACCGCGTATAAGAGATTTTCGCGGCATTGATTTGAAAAAGATAGACGAAAATGGTAATCTGAGCTTCGGCATCAAAGAGCACATTGTCTTTCCCGAAATTAAAGCCGATGCGACTAATGTTAGTTTCGGTTTACAGATAACGCTAGTTCCAAAACAAATAAAAAACAACAAACAAGCCGTAGAGTTATATCGGGCTATTGGCGTACCATTAAAGAAAGATAAGTAACGCAATTCATCAAAAAATAAATTTTATGGCCAAACAATCAGTCATAGCTAGGGCAAAAAAGAAACCTAAATTTTCCACTAGAATCGTGAAGCGTTGTTTTCGTTGCGGCCGCAAAAGAGCATATATGAGAACATTCGGGATTTGTCGCATTTGCTTTAGAGAAATGGCTGGTCGCGGCGAAATACCCGGAGTCAAAAAATCATCATGGTAGGGGCATCGTTTGATAAATTCAAGCCAAGGGCGTAGTATTTATCAATACCAAATCCCCATTTATATATAATCAGTATGTACATAGATCTCTTAACCAAAATTAAAAATGCTCAACAAGCCGGTAAGGAGGGGCTTAAGGTAGTTCATGTTAAAATGGATGCCTCTATTTTGGATATTTTGGTAAAATCTGATTATCTAGAATCGGTTATTAAGAAAGGCAGGGCGCCAAAGCGCGTATTAGATATCAAGTTAAAATATCAGGATGGCAAGGGTGCTATTAATGGCATTAAATTTGTTAGTAAGCCATCGCGACATATTTATATTGGTTACAAGGATTTGCGATCTATTAAACAGGGATATGGCTTGGGCGTAATTTCTACTTCCAAAGGCATTATGACCACTAAAGAGGCTCGCAAAGAGAAGTTGGGCGGAGAGGTGTTATTTGAAATTTGGTAATTATAAAAAACAAAATGAGCAAAATAGGCAAAAAACCAATAGCAATACCGGAAGGCACAGAAGTTGTCATTAAAGATGGGGTTGTGGAAATTAAGAGCAAATTAGGATCATTGCGATTAATGTTGCTTAATTTTATAAACATTGATATAAAAGATGGTTTTATTAAAATTACGCCCAAGGCTGATCATAAACAGGCTAGAGCCAATTGGGGGACGATGGCTGCGCTGATTAAAAACGCTATCGTTGGCGTGAATGATGGTTTTGAAAAATTTTTAGAAATTGAAGGTATTGGTTTTACGGCTTCAATGGACGGAAGTAATCTCACGTTGAAAGTCGGCTTTAGTCATCCAGTGAAATTTTCTCCGCCTGAGGGAGTGAAGGTCAGCGTTGAAAAGGGCGTTATTAAAGTCGCGGGCATAGATCGCGCTTTAGTCGGAGAAGCGGCCGCTAAAATTAGAAGTATTAAGAAACCGGAGCCATATAAAGGTAAGGGCATTAGATATCGTGGCGAGGTTGTGAGAAGAAAAGCCGGTAAGAAAGTCGCCGGTTCAACGGCATCCTAATATGAAGAAAAAAGATTTTAAAATCAAATTGAGGAAAAATAGGACTAGGTCTAAAATATTCGGCACTGATCGTCGGCCGCGTCTTTCAGTTTTCCGCAGTCTTAAGTTTACTTACGCGCAATTAATAGATGACAATCAAAGCAAAACCATGGTATCTCTCTCTACTCGCGGCATAACAGCTAAGGGAAAGATAGAGAAAGCTCGTTTATTGGGTGAGAAAATTGCCGATGCCGCCAAGAAGGCCGGTATTGAATCAGCGATTTTTGATCGTGGTCATTATCAATATCATGGTCGGGTTAAAGCTGTTGCCGAAGGCGCTCGGACCGGAGGATTAAAATTTTAATATATAAAATATGAGAAAGCATATAGAAAAGAAAAAAGATGATTTCAAAGACAAAGTTCTTGATATTCGTCGCGTGACTAGAGTTGTTAAGGGCGGTAAGCGCATGCGTTTTAGAACGGCGTTGGTTATAGGAGATGAAAGGGGGAGAGTCGGCGTTGGTTTGGGCAAGGGATTAGATGTCGCTCAATCTATAGCCAAAGCCAAACTAGATGCCCGCAAAAATGTTATGTTTATAAAGTTGGCTAAAGAAACTATTCCGCATGAAGTTGAAGCCAAATTCAGCGCGGCCAGAGTTAGATTAAAACCTGCCAAACCAGGTCATGGCTTAAGAGCGGGCGGATCGGTGCGCGTTGTGTTGTCTTTATTGGGGGTTAGAGACGTGACTGCTAAATGTCTTGGCAGAACACCCAACAAATTAACGAATGCCTTGGCGACTATTGAGGCGTTAAAGAAATTTAAAAGTAATCGTTAAGAAAATATAATATGCAATTACATCAATTAATACCGAAACATCAGCCGAAAAAAAAGAAGGCTAGAGTTGGCCGAGGCGGCAAGAGAGGAACGACAGCCGGACACGGCACTAAGGGACAGAAATCTCGCGCCGGTCATAGAATTAGACCAGCTGAAAGGGATCTTATTCAGAGACTGCCTAAATTAAGAGGATTTAAAAATAAGCCGTTGAAGATGCCGCGACGCGCGATTAGTGTCGGTGATTTGGAAAAAATTGTTAGCGGGAACGTCATTGATCACAATACTTTGCCACATAGCAAAATTTTAGGTGATGGCGAGATTAAAAAAGCT
>JAUYMR010000010.1 GCA_030698695.1 bacterium
CAATTTTGTGAAAAACGCAGTGCTTAGATAAGCATCTTTTAATTGTGGATTTCTTGATGCTTCCTTAGTTATGAGGGCATTTATGCCAATATCAGAAAAAATAGTTAAGAAAGCGGCTATGCCTAAAGCATAAGAAAAAGCGCCCCAACTGGCTGCGCCTAAAACACGCGCGGCATAAATGACAATGGCCGCTCTTAATAAGCGACTGACTATTTGCCCCGAGAACAGCCAAAAAGTATTTTTAGCAATCGTTTGGGCAATGTTTTGATTTTGAAACAACCAATTTTTAACTTTAGGAAACATGTCTATATGTTAATATAGTTATACTTTTATATGAACTCCTCAAAAAGATATCTAGTCACTGGCGGTGCGGGGTTTATAGGTTCTAACTTGGTAGATGCTCTTATAAAAGATGGGCACAAAGTTTTAGTTATTGACGATCTATCTACCGGCAAAAAAGAGAATTTAAGCCCTCGCGCCGAATTTTATCAAAAAGACATCAGGCAACTCAGCGATATTGAGTCTCTTTTTGTCGGGGTTGATGGAGTTTTTCATCTGGCAGCCGTTCCATCTGTTCAGATTTCGATTGATCAGCCCGCAGAAACCCACAGCGTCAATGTTGATGGAACATTTAATGTTTTAATGGCGTCCTATAAAGCTAAAGTTAAGAGATTTATACAATCTTCTTCGTGTAGTATTTATGGTGATTCTGTCGTATTTCCCCAAAGAGAGGATTTGCCAGTTAGGCCCAAGAGCCCTTACGCACTGCATAAATATATCAATGAAGAGTATTGTCGGATTTTTTCTACTATTTATGGTTTGGAAACTATAAATTTGCGGTATTTTAACGTTTACGGTCCGCGCATGCCGTACAGCGGACCTTATTCGGGAGTTATCAGAGTTTTCTTAAAACAAAAAAAAGCTAATGAGCCGCTAACTATTACTGGAGACGGGGAACAGAGTCGCGACTATGTTTTTGTGGGTGATGTGGTTCGGGCTAATATGTTGGCTATGGAATCAGATCGGGTTGGCGCAGGAGAAATTATTAACATCGGCAGTGGCCAAAGTTGTACCGTCAATCAGATCGCTGACATGGTCGGTGGGCCAAAAAAATACTTACCACCAAGAATTGAGCCGCGTCGGGCTTTGGCTGACAATAGTTTGGCTAAAAAGCTTTTAGATTGGGAACCAACGGTGTCGTTGGAAGAGGGGATGGCAAAAATTATTTAGCAGAAGTAAAGAGTAGGCGCAAGGTTTTAATTACTATCAATATATCCAGCACCAAAGAACGACTTTTTATGTAAAAAATATCGTATTGGGATTTTTCATAAGCGTCTTCAACGGAGGCGCCATAGCGATAATTGATTTGAGCCCAGCCAGTGATGCCGGGTCTGATTATGTGTCTCAGATCGTAATAGGGTATTTCTATGCGTAATTTTTCTATGAATTCTGGACGTTCTGGGCGTGGACCAACCAAAGAAAGGTCTCCTCTAATGATATTTATAATTTGTGGCAATTCGTCCAAGTGGCTTTTCCTTAGCAAGTTGCCCAAAGGCAACACTCTGCGATCGTTTTTGTCGGCCCATTGAGGACCGTTTTTTTCAGCATCTAACCGCATAGTGCGGAATTTATAAATAGTGAACTCAGAACTTCCTTTACCGGCGCGGCGTTGACTGAAAATCGCCGGTCCCGGGGAGATCACTTTTATGAACAAATAGATTAAACAGCTTAGTGGTAGGGTGATGAGCCCGATAATAATTGCCGACAACACTTCCACGGGTCTTTTTAGGAATTCATAAAGACGATGTTTTTTGGTGAGATTTTCTAAGAACCAAACTTCTTCCAATTCAGCCAATGGTATTTTTTGAAACACGCGTTCGTACAATTCTGCTAAATCAAAAACTTCTATGCCCAATGTTAAATTTTTATAGATCAATCGTCCTGCCTTGGAATCTTTTTTAATATGAGCTGGAACGGCTAAGACGTTGATTTTGTTGGCTATTATAATTTGAGCTAGGTGGTCAAATTCTTTATCGCGTAGACCCTCTTTCATCCAAAATTTTATATCGTAACCCAATTGAGGATTTTGAGATATATAATCTGCCAGTTCTTGAGTGGTTTGATTGTAGCCAATCAATAAAACTTTGTTGTAGGGTGATCCAGTGCTAAGTAAATTATTATATCCCGTTCTCCAAAAATAATTTAATAATCCAAAGATCGTAATTACTAGAAATAGATTAGTTTTGGGCGCGATAATTACTCCAGGTATGAAGTAAAATATCATAATAGATAATAGAAAAGCCACACCCAAGACCGAGCCCCACTGTTTCAGAAATTCAATGCTATTTTTTAAATAAGATAGATCATATAGATTGCCTATATAAAAAACAATCAACCAGATTAAAAACGTTATAGTGAACGGCCACCAATGCCATTGAATGACTTCGTTGGAAAATTCGCCATATCTTATATATAAAGTTATGACCAGAGCAATATAAGCAATGATTAGATCGCCGATAATGAGCGCGACTTGTTTGATTTTTGCCAAGAGGTCCATATTGATATCCTAGTACGAACTTTTATTATCAGCAATCTTAATATATAATGGTTTATATAGCCTGAAAGGTCTCACCCAATTATTATTTATAAAATTATGAAGAACGTAAAAATATATAGCACACCAACTTGCGTTTATTGCAAAATGGCTAAGGATTTTTTTCAGAAAAACAATATTCAATACGAAGAGTTTAATGTGGCTGAGGATGTAAAAGCTAGAGAGGAAATGGTGGAAAAATCCCACCAGTTGGGTGTGCCCGTTATTGATATTGATGGGGAAATATTCGTAGGCTTTAACCGAGCTGAATTGGCCAAAGCTCTTAATATAAACTAGTCACTAAGTTGCTAAGTAATAAAGTTATTTAGTGACCCAATGGCTTAATAACTCAATGATAGTTTACGATTTGGTAATTATTGGCGGCGGTCCTGCCGGCGTAGCTGCAGGAATTTATGCGGCTAGGAAAAAGATAAAATCAGCCATCATAGCTGATGGTTTTGGTGGCCAGTCTCTGGTTTCTAATGATATCCAAAATTGGATAGGTACTAAATCTGTTTCCGGTTTTGATCTTGCTAAAATGATGGAAGATCATTTGCGCGCTCAGGAGGGGATAGATACTATTTATCCAGCTAGAGCCAATAAGGTAGAAAAGACTGCTGATGGATTTATGATTGAAGTTGACGATGGGAAAAAAATAAAAGCTAAGACTATTCTTATGACCACCGGCAGTCGTCGTCGAAAGATTGGCGTTCCCGGTGAAGCTGAATTAGATGGTAAAGGAGTCGCTTATTGTTCCACCTGTGACGCGCCCATCTTTAGCGGTAAAACCGTTGCTGTAGTTGGCGGTGGCAATGCTGGTCTAGAAGCAGTGCTGGATTTATCAAATTACGCCAGTAAAATTTATTTACTAGAATTTAGCGACAAATTAAAAGGTGATTTAATTACTCAAGAGAAAGTAAAATCCAATGACAAAGTAGAAATTATTTTACGAGCTAAAACTTTAGAAATATTAGGCGACAAATTAGTAACCGGATTAAAATATCAGGATCTGGCCGGTAATGAAGAAAGAGGACTAAGATTAGATGGTGTATTTATAGAAATAGGAGCCCTGCCCAATTCAGATCTAGTTAGAGATCTGGTGAAATTAAATGATCGTGAGGAGATTATAGTTGATCACAAAACTCAACAGTCTTCTCAAAAAGGTATTTGGGCCGCTGGCGACGTTAGTGACGTTCTTTATAAGCAAAACAATATTTCTGCCGGTGATGCTGTTAAGGCCGTTTTAAACGTAAACGAATATCTGAACAGATTTTAATAGTTTTCGGCAGCGCCTGTGATCCCCGAACCTTATAAAAGCATATGCTTTTATAAGGTTCGGATTATAGATCAAAAAACTTTTCTATTTCTTGTTTTTTGGGTATTTCATTGGTTGAGAAATAGAATACGCATTCATTCATATTGATATTGAAAACGCTGCATAAAAACTCAATTTCTGATAAACATTCATATGGTGATACCCAAATACTTTTTTGTAATTGATACAATCCAAGATTTTTCATTTTAGCTCTGAATGCGTCACTGGCCCTCTTTTGTTTAACGGGAATATCGTAGATTATAAGCCTCCATTTTTTGTCCCATTTGTTTGGTTTTCGCAGCTTCATGTCCTCTAAATTGTATTGCCTGATTAATTCGCGCCCTCGATGCAGAATAATTATTTTAACAGTGCCATTAGTTAGCTCTTTGAAACTAATCAATTTTCTACGTTCAAGATTTTTTAAAGATCTGACTCTTTTTCTAATCGCCACCCCATTTTTTTCTTTAAAATATTCTCTAACTATTTCATGAAAAAAATAAGGCGATGTGGAAGCCGCCAATATAAAGACTCCAACAGTTGCTATTCGCAACAGAGTGTCCTTGGTAAAATTGTTTTTTAGCAAAAAACCTCTTGCCACAGTGTTGACATTATAACTGCATATGCCGGTAAGATGTCAATGTGTTTTAATATGTTTTGATGTGTTCTATTGATGGGGCTATTGACTATTTTTGGACACGAGATTAAGATGCCAAGATTATGAATAAACATATTTTTTCGTTCTGGGGAATATTAATTATATTGGTTGTCGTGATAGCTGGCGGGTATTTGATTTGGAACAAATATTTTGAATATGATCCGGTAAGAGTTTATCAAGAAGCGGAACAGAAATATATTGCGGCTATGACGGCTGACACCTATGGTGGCGCGACTCCGCAAGAAACTCTAGATTTATTCGTTGAAGCTTTGCGCCAAGAGGATGTAGAGCTAGCTAGTAAATATTTTTTATTGGATGAAAATACTAGCAGAGAGAAGTGGGCCGCCAAACTTTTATCTATAAAAGATAAGGATCTATTGTCTAAAATGGCAGATGATATTGCGATTAGGGCAGTGCCCGATTTGACTAGTAAAATAAGCGAAGAAGATTTTAAATTTATTCTTTGGGATGATGATGGTGATGTGGGTGCGAGACTTGATATGCAGTTTAATGGTTTAGCCAAAATTTGGAAAATAGAAAGCTTCTAAGCCTTAACTTTAATCTATGATAAGCAAAGTTTTATTTTTTCTTACCGGTACAATATTAACAGGCGGTCTTTTTATCAATCAAGCTAACGCCTATGGAGTAGATACTCATACATATCTAACCGAAGAGACGATTCAGTTTTTCAATCGTAATTTTTCAGATAAAAAAATCTCCAGCGAGTTGTCGTATTATTTAATTGATGGAGCCAGACTGGAAGATAATGTTCCTAGATTTTTAAATCATTTTTATGATCCGGTTAATAA
>JAUYMR010000011.1 GCA_030698695.1 bacterium
ACTAAGCTATATTTTACTCCCAATATCTCCAGAGCTAAGAAAACCAGTATGCCTATGCCCAAACTTAACAATAATTGTCCTCTGAGCCAACGGCCTATTTTGCGGCGGATACGATTATAAAGTTCAATAGCCCTATTTTCATAAGCCGGCGGCAGAATCGTCAATAAGAATTTTTCAGTTCCATCTTTTCCGACCGTGAGGTAGAAAGATAATACAAAAACTGATCCCGTTAACGCTAGACCGCCAAAAAACTTTGAAGTTATGTCAAAAAAAGATCTACTGCCACCGAGTAATAAATTGCTGATATTATTTAGAGCTTGATTGACTACCTCTACTCCACGTGAAAGATTAAGAAACTCCCAACCGCTTTGAGCTAACTTCTGATCAAAATTGGCAATTAGATTGCTAAATTCATTAAGGGCGATAGGTAATATTAAATATATTAACAACGCGAACAAGAATAGGGCCGCTATGTAAATGGCTAATGTGCCTAATATTCTGGGTATTTTTTTACTTTCTAGCCAGGTGACTACCGGATCCATAGCTGAAGATATAACCACAGCTATAAAAAGCGCTAAAACAATATCAATTGATAAAAAAAGCGCCCAAACCAGCATAAGCATAAAGAATATTTTCCATAGCCCACCCCAAGTTATATTAAAGTTTCTTGTTTCCATTATTCTAAGATATATAACTTAAATATAAAGGAGAAAGTTTAAAAGCGCAATTAAAAATGCAGTATTTTCTTTATGTTAACGTCATTTTTATAAGGACCTATAAGAGATAAATTTAGTTTGTTGTTGGTAAATATGAATTTAGCCACTGATTGAATATCTTCGGCTGATACGGCCTTGATATTGTTTAAGAGTTCTTTTGGTGTGAGCGTTTGTTGTCGCATCACTTCCTGGCCTCCATAGAACAGAGCTAAGGCATCGGATGTCTCCAGTCCTAAAATCAATCTGCCGCTAAGATGATCTTTGGCTCTACGCAGTTCGGTATTGCCGACTTTATCCGTGGCTAATCTAGTAAATTCTTCCAAAATAGTTTTAATAACAATCTCGGTCTTTTTATGATCAACTCCGGCGTTAGCCGCTAAATATCCGTGGTCTGTGAACAGATCGGTACTACTGCTGATATAATAAGCGGCTCCCAAGTCCTCTCTTATTTTTTGGAACAAACGAGAGCTCATGCCACCGCCTAAAATATTGCTTAGTACATCTAGGGCAAATCGTCGTTTATCAAAGGCATTGAAGGCGCGACAGCCAATCATTAAATGAGTTTGGTCGGATTTTTTGAATTTAACCAATGTTTGTGGTCTATTTTGTTTTTCCCTTGTTTTGATTTTGCCGGATTTTTTACCGTTTTGTATATTGCTGAAGTACTTTTTGATTTGTGGCAGTATTTTTTTTTCATCAATGGCGCCAGCCACTACCACGGTAGTCGCTTGAGCAACATAGTGCCGATCGCGATATTTTATGAAGTCTTTACGTGTTAATTTTTTTATAATTTCTTTGCGACCGCCGATATCCCAACCGGCAGGTTGGTCGCCGTAAAGTACGGTTGAAAAAAGATCATGTACCTTTCTTTGCGGAGTATCTTCGTACATATTTAATTCTTCAATGATAACCCCTTTTTCTTTTTCAATTTCTTTTGAATCAAATATGGGATTGAGATAAAGATCGCTGATAATATCTAACGCTAAATCCCCATGATTGGTTTGCACCTTGGCAAAGTAGCCAGTCCACTCTTGAGATGTAAAGGCATTATATTCCGCGCCCAAAGCGTCCAGTTCGGATGATATATCAATAGCCCTAGGTCTTTTAGTCGTACCCTTAAAACACATATGTTCCAAAAAGTGAGAAAGACCGTTTATTTTTTTATTTTCATACTTAGATCCAGCTTCTACTAAAACCAATACCGTTGTGGCCAAACTATTTGGTTGAGGCGCGAAAATCACGCGCA
This sequence comes from bacterium, assembly GCA_030698695.1. Classification (GTDB taxonomy): domain Bacteria; phylum Patescibacteriota; class Minisyncoccia; order UBA6257; family WO2-44-18; genus JAUYHP01. The sequence continues at coordinate 1,963 of JAUYMR010000011.1, forward strand.
AGCCGTTACTGAGAGTTATTTTTTTAAATAGAGCCATGCTAAACATTATAAACGAAATGTGGAGATAAGTATAATTGGCCGTTCGTAGCCTTAACCGCGGACTGTTTCGCTATTGTCGTCATTGCGAACGAAATGAAGCAATCTATTTCTCGTCATTGCGAGCGGAGCGCGGCAATCTTACTACGTTTTCTCCGTAAGCCCTGCCCCAAGGGGCTGGGCTTACGGAGAGTATTACAAAATCCAGGCGGAGCCTGATCTGCTCGGAGCAAAGCCCCCTGATGCCTCGCCCCGCATTGCGGGGCGAGGAGTCTTTACATTAACGTTATTGTTAGATTGCTTCGTCGTTATGCTTCTCGCAATGACAAAAAGCCCTCGAAACTTCTTATGAAGTTTCGAGGATCAGAGGACTAAAGTATCAAAGTATCAAATAGTCAAAGGACCAGAGGGTCAGATGGTCAGACTTGTGACTAACCAAACACCTCCAACCATATCCAGCCACTATGCTATAGCATAGTGGCTGGATATCTGAATTTTGGATACAACTGGTTCAATAGTACTCTCAACCCACGATCGTGGGTTGAGAGTACTCTAAATGATTAACCCTTCTGTCGAGCAATTAACATCTCCACTAAGCAATCAACTTTTCCGCTAAATAATTTTCCAGTTTATTGATGGCCACTCGCTCTTGTTTCATAGTGTCGCGGTCGCGGACGGTAACGGCTTTATCTGTCAGCGAATCAAAATCAATCGTTACGCAATACGGCGTGCCGATTTCGTCTTGGCGGCGATAGCGGCGTCCGATGCTTTGAGTTTCATCGTACTCACAGGCAAATTGCTTAGTCAATTTCTCATAAAGTGATTTAGCTACTTCGGTCAACTCCTCTTTTTTAGATAATGGCAGAACAGCCACTTTTATCGGGGCTGACCATTTGGGGAATTTAAGCACTATTCTTTGAGCGGCCTCATCCTTGTCGGCAGTTGGGGCGTCCTCTTCGTGGTAAGCCTCTAATAAAGCGACCAATAGAGAACGATCAACGCCGAAGCTTGGCTCAATAACATGGGGTATGATTTTCTGACCACTGTCCGGATCGGTATATGACAAGTCTTTGCCGCTGTGTTCCATGTGTGTTTTTAAATCAAAATCTCCGCGATAAGCCAAGCCATAGAGTTCGCTTTGACCAAACGGAAAATCGTATTCAATATCAATCGTGCGACTAGAATAGTGCGCGCGCTTTTCTTCAGAGATTTCTTCAAAATGCACATTTTTTAGATTTACTCCCAAATGGGTAAGCCAACTAATCATTTGATCCTGCCACATATGGAAATAATCTTCCCAATCAGATTCTTTAACAAAATATTCTATCTCCATTTGTTCAAATTCGCGTGTGCGGAAAATAAAGTTGCCCGGCGTTATTTCATTACGGAAAGATTTACCGATTTGCGCGATGCCAAATGGCAATTTTTTTCGCATCGTATCTGCCACCAATTTAAAATCTACAAACATTGATTGAGCTGTTTCCCCGCGTAGGTAAGCTAGCGATTTCTCTCCCTCAACCGAACCAAGGTGTGTTTCCATGAGAATATTAAACATTTTGGGTTCGGTGAATGATTCTTTGGCGCCACAATTCGGGCAAGATTCAGATGTGTTTATTTGATCGGCTCGGAAACGTTTATGGCATTCTTTGCACTCTGTTAGCGGGTCAGCGAAGCCTTTTCCGGTATGCCCGCTAGCTTCCCAGACTTTAGGGTTCATTATCAAGGCGGCATCTAATCCCACCACGTCCGTTCTTTGCTGAACAAATATTTTCCACCACTCATTTTTGATATTGTTTTTTAATTCAACTCCTAACGGGCCATAATCCCAAGAATTAGCCAAACCGCCATAAATTTCCGAACCGGGAAAAATAAAACCTCTTCGTTTGCAGAGATTGATTATCTTGTCCATTTTATTATTGGGTACTTTGATCATAATTTTATTGAGTAACTACACCCTGCGAACTAGTGACGGTGGGGTCATCGGTTAATTGCGTAGTAACCGATAAATCGCCGGCTTCAATTTCCGCCCCAGTAAAATTATCAGTAGCTTGGGCCGATGTTTTTTGTATCAAGGTCATATATCTATTAACTACATCAATAGCTGGAGTGGCTTCAATTTGAAAAATAGCTTCTATGGGTTTGTCCAAAACACCTTTATTGGCGTTTATTTTATCTATGAACCAAGTAACCTCTTGGGTGCGTTCATTATAAGTTGGTTGACTGGAGATATCGCTTTTTACAACACCAGTGAATCGGACGTTCCCTCCCAGAAAAGCTTTTATTTCTACATTTTGCAGATCGGTAGAATAACTACTTACCAACCAATGAATGGTGTACTCAGTTGGTTGTCCGACTTTCGGGGGCAGTGATCCGGCGTTAAGAATTCCAGACGCGGCATCTCTAAATAATGCTCTAGTATCAACTTTTAATTGTCCGCCCACTTTGTTTTCTAAAACAGTCGCCCCGATGGTTTTTTGAGATTCAACAAAAAATGGGACTGTTGGCGATTCAATTTCTCCAGTCACTTTCACGGTAAAATTTTTATCACTCAATCTGCGTATGGGATAATTCCCGGATTGTAGGCGGAATATTACCGATCCTGACGCTCCCGGAGATAATGATGCTAAGCTGGGAATATCAGATGCATTCCAGATGATGGTATTATCCGACGATCGCAGACTGCCATTAGTTTCCAATGTTGCTAAATTTAGTATGCCGCCATCCAATTTGGCCTTGATAATAACATCTTTTAAGCCCACATCGGTATTGTTGGCATAATTTAATGTATAGGTCAGGCTAGTGTTGGGATAAATAATATCATTAACATCGCCATTCAAATTTATTGATAGAGATAGCGGTGACGGGGCTATAGCCAGAGAGGCAGATTTGTTGGCTATTTCATAATTACGGCCGAAGAATTCAGCTTCCATTATGGCCGGGAAATCAAAAAATGCGTCAGCCGGGCCGATGATACTGCCTCTGATGGTAAATTCCATTTCCGAACTGCTACGCAAACCTCCCAGATCCCAAGTATTATCGCCGACGTCCGGTTTTATAGATGAAGATTTGAAATTAAAAGTTGGCGGATAATTTATCGTTAATTGTAAATTTTGAAAATCAATCGTAGAGACATTGCGGTAGGACACCCTTAATTCAAACTCCTCGCCATTAAACACCTTGACGGGCGCGGCCAAGTCCAGAGCTACGCCATATTCTCTGATTGCCAAATCTGTAGTCGCGATTTTTTCAAATCGCGATGATATAGCGTTGGGTATATATGTCACGACAGCTTCCAGTTTTTTAATAGAGCTTTCATCATTTAAAACCAGTAATTGAAAGTCTTCTTTTAATAGAGTGCCGCCGCCTAGATTGCCTAAATTGCGCGTTTCGGTTCGTTTGCCGGTAGGGCTACCCAGAAAAATGATATTTTCCGGTAAATTAAGCGCCAGTTGAGTATCTTCTAAAACATTGCCGGCATTATTGACTATATTTACAGACACGGTCAAGGGCACGCCTATCAAGACGTTAGTTGGGTTTATAAAACTAATATCCAAATCTCGTCCATCAGAAGATCTTAGCCAAACAAAGCCAATAATAATAGCTAATACAACAACTGCAGAAATAATTATCCAAAGACGCCGCTTGTCCATTTATTTATTTTAACACGGTTATCTGGTTAATAGCTTAAATGTTGGTTCAATCATGCCGCTAGCTGACCAACAATTATGACATATATATTTAGCGCTATTCAATAGAAAGTGTTCCGGTTGCTGATGGCTACAATTATGACAATTGGCATGTTTCGGGTCAAACCCAGATATTTTCAAAATAGCCAAAGACGCAGTATCAGCGCTATATCGATTTTCATATAGAGTTTTTAACAACTGCCACAACCATGGGTCGGCATGTTCAATCGGGCTGATGTCTTTTATTAGTCTAAAAATTCCAAGAAATTGTTTATTATTTAAGCGATGTTGCCTAAGCGCGTCAGTTATTTGCCAATCTTTATTTTTTATCAATCTTATTGCCGACCAAGTTAGCGGTTCTAGATGAGCTGATAATTTTGATGTTATTTTTCGCGCGCTTTTAGCTTTGGCCACGATTTTTCCCATAGTTTCTGTATATAAAAAAATTCGCGAATCAGTTTCGCCAATGCCCTCCTTATCAAGTACGATGGCTTCGGTATAGTGTTCAATCATGGCCACCTAAACGTCGTCGGATTTCAGTCAAACTTAACATTCAACTTCTTAATCTTTTGACGATTTATTTTGGGCAATCTAATGGTTAATACTCCATTTTTGAGATTGGCCTTGGCTTCTTCCGCGTCAACTTCTTGTGGCAAGATAATAGATCTGGAAAACCTGCCCCAATAACATTCTTGATAGAAATAATCCTCTTCTTTAATAGTTTTTTCCTTTTCTCGTCTGCCCTTTATGGTAACTGATTCGCTAGTGATGTTAATATCCAGATCTTCGGGATTAACTCCGGCAATGGGTGATTCTATGATGATTTCCGTCGGTGTTTGAAAAACATCTATAGTTAATTGTCCTTCGCCGTCGTCAAAATCAGAAAAATCAGCGCTGGTAGATTTTTTTCTAAGAGTAGTTGAACCAGCTTTAGCCATAGTGGCTTCACCAATTTCTTCCTCAGAATCATCATTGCCAATCTCCGCATCTATCGGAAATTCACCTTGTTCCCCTGACTCTTCTTGATTTTCCAAGTTTTTATTTTCCTCGTCCATATATGTGGTTTATTGCTTTTCTTCTTTTTTAATAATCTCAAAATCGTTAAGTAAGAAGTAGGCTATAAACACCAAAAATACTATTGATAAGCCTACTGGACCTGTATTTATTATAAGGTAGTTAAATATGGCGTGCAATATGGTAGCTATTAATAACCCTTCAATGATAGAGCTA
>JAUYMR010000014.1 GCA_030698695.1 bacterium
CTCAGTCCAACTTGGAGCTGGCTTTGAAGTCATCGCTCCAAATATGCCCAACAAAATAAACGCTAAATATGCCGAGTGGAAAATATGGTTTGAGAAATTTATTCCACATCTCAATCAAGAAATTATATTAATCGGACACTCTCTGGGTGGAACTTTTTTGACTAAATATTTATCAGAGAATAATCTGCCCAATAAAATACTAGCCACATTTCTAGTCGCCCCCGCTTACGATGATGAAAACTATGATTATTCTATGGCTGATTTTGTGCTGCCTAATAATTTTGATAGATTTTTAAAACAAAGTCGCAAGATCTTTATCTATACCAACCACGATGATCCCGCAGTTTCCCAATCAGACTTCGCTAAATACGAGCAATCATTACCAAGCGCAATCTTTAAAAAATTCCCAGATCGCGGCCATTTTAATCAAGAAGAAATCCCCGAATTAATTGCGGACGTCAAAAATTTATAGACCCCACTTCCGCGCTCGTGACTCTTTTAGTTACAAACTGTCAATATAAATATCCCCACGTTTGCAATTTATCGCTATCTTCTTGCCAACGCAAGCCAATATCGGTGCGATAATACATGTTCTGCAACATAATATTATCTATCCTACCGTAAGCTTGTTTGCGCGCGTCTTCCACGGTATTGCCCGAACCCGTTACCACTAACGCGTAGCCCGTACTACCGGCTATCCTCCAATTTTCTTCTACCATTTTTACGTCGCCAAGATGTATGCCATCTAAATTCGGTTTTTTAAAAAGTATGGACAAGTCCTTATAAATAGTCATTTCTGACTTGTCGTCATAAGGGAATGGCGGAATGGCACACACCACTCCAACCTGAAAGCCTTTTTTAGTCTTTAATTCATAAGGCTGGCCGCCAGCCAAAGCATAAAAAAACTCTCCCCATTCATTGATTACCCCCTCCGCCTGTACTGAAATAGTTGGATAGCCAAAACGACAAGTAAACTCCAATGGATAAATGCCGCGCGCGTTGGCAATGCAATTTATATCAATATAACCAACATAACCAGCTTTTTTAACTTCTTCGCCTATCTTTTCAAGCGTCGCTTTAAAAATATTATTAGGTCCCGACCAATACATCAGGGTGCCCATTTCACCGGTAAAGGGGCCGATATCTCCCGGAAAGAGTTTCTTGTGTTCAAAATTTACATTAAGCGGATATATAAAATCTTTGCCATTAAAAAATGCTCCGACCGCGATCTCTACGCCCGAAGAAAATTTTTGTAATTGAAAACTTTTTACTTTTTTGGCTAAAATCATTTGATTGCTTCTTATAATTTCTTGAAGATCTTTGCCATCTTCTTCAACGCCGATAAAAAGCAAGCCCTTCCACTCAGACGATACGAATCCAGACGGTTTATAAACATAACGTCCGGGATTTTCTTGTAAGAATTTCAATGCCTCATCATAACTGCTAAAATCCCAATGGGGCAAAGTCAATAATCCCAATCGCTTCATTTCCGATTGACCGAACTCGCGATCTTCTTCTAGTTGATCGGTATAAACACTGCCGCCCACGACTAATTTGCCATCTTTGCGCAATTTATCAGCATATTGACCGAAGCCAACATCATCAAAAACAATAACATCCGCCCAATCCACTTGGTTTTTCCAATCTGACACTTTTTCTAAAAATCCATCATATACATCTTGATCTTCGGAATTTTTGATATATACCCTGACTTCATGGCCCTCTTTTTTTATCTGCCAAGCTAAGTCGCCGCTCAAACTTTCAAAACTCACAAATAGAAATTTATATTTCCCATTTGCGCCATTTATTTTAGATGTCATTTTTTTATTCTAGCACCGCTTTGACAAAATGATTTAAAAAAATGTGTATAACTATTAAGAAAATAAAAACTGTCCGTTGATTGCGGACAGTTAATTTCTAACTAGCATCTGTATCGGAACACTCCAAAACAATCCTAGTCGGCCGGAAACGATTATCTTCAATGTAACCTTCTTCAAGGACAATGTTAAGACTTATTGTCGCGCTAGTCCTATTGTCATTTACCATATTTTGATAAAACATCAATGCCATATCATCATTTAGGACTTTTAAAATAGAATTTAATTCTTTCGTTACGCAAGAGCTGTTTCCCGCCGATCGCTCACGCGTGACAATGCTACCGGAAATTCTGTATGTCTTCATATCTTTTTCTCCAAAAAGATTAGCAAAGAAACTAGTTCCATCATAAACCGCCGTTATTAAATAAACAAGTTCGGCGCTCTTGGCTTATATATTGACAAAGAAATAAATATCTATGATAATACTCTTTCAGTTCTTTGTCATTTTTTAGCCATATTAGAAAAGGAGGTTGCTAGTGTCCCACGGAAAGCTTTTGAGAGCTCTTGATAAGGGCTGCTTGCCGAAAGGATTTCAAGTCGCCAAACCGATAGCGGGAGAACCCCTCAATCAATTACTTAATCGCACGGGGTTCGGACAAATCGTTACCCGCAAGCGCAATGGCTGGAAGGTATACGTTCTAATTCATAAGACCGGCGTTAAATTCTTTACTTCTAACGGTAATGAGATTGATGATCGTTTAATACATCTTAAACAACCCCTATTGAATCTACGGAACAAGAAACCGACCCTATTATTCGGCGAACTTCACCTCAATGAAAATAATCGCGACAATATTTATTGGGTTGAGACTATATTAAAAACGAGGGGTATTATTAAAGCTCAAGATCTTCAAAATTTTCAATATAGCCATCTTCATTTAACGCTCTTGGGAGTTGTGGTATATGAAGGCAACGTAATTATAAACAAACGCTTTGTCATAATTCGCAACCTAATTCAAAAAATAGCCAATAGAGTAAATTCTCAGTTCGTGATTCCTATGACCATATTGAAAGACCTGCCATCTGCTCTAGCCGCCGCCGAAATAGACCATTGGGAAGGTTTGGTGATATATGATCTAACATATCAAAACACTTATAGCATCGGCGGCAGGACTCCCAGACTTGAAGGATGTTATAAACATAAACCGATTAAAGAGGGCGATTTCATTATAACTGAGCGCATACTCTACCCCGGCACACGACGCGTTAGAGAAGTAGTGTTGCATCAATTTGATCCCCAAACTAGCGGCACTTTCAATTGCGGTAAATTCGGCTGTTTTAATGAATCAACTCGGCGTAAATTGGCTAGAATTAAATTGCCTGCGGTGATAGAAATGTCTTTCACTAGCAGACATCCTAGTGGCGCGCTTTGCGAGGCACGATTCATAAGAATACGCGCCGATAAAACCCCTGTCCAATGCATCGCCCCAAGACATTTTGAAAATGTCAGATAAGAAAACAGCCCCGATTAATCGGGGCCTTTTTATTAAGAAACTTCTTCGTGGGGATCTTTAAGCACGCCCATATCCCGCTCAGATTGAAGGGCGATATTGTGCGCTTGCCAATAATTTTTGCCGCCCACCATCTCTTGATATTCAACTATTTCGTGAACAACGGTACTAAACATAAAGGGGTCGGATGCTTTTCTATTCTTTTTAACTTTTTTACATGAACAACTTTTATGATGATGACTATCCACCCAAATCTCATCTAAAGGAATAAATTCATGAACCAAGCCATGCCCGCCGTGACCAAAAATGACGCTTAGATTATTTCTAACCCATTCGCCGTCAACAACAAAAATCTTAAATTTGCCGAGCTTTTCTAAAGGAGTCTTCCAAGAACTGGTCAAGCTAAAACGACGATCTTTTTTATGACCGCGCGATTGTATATCTCTTTCCAATTTTGCCCACAATTTATCTCTCTTGTCCTTCGGTGTCTTGCCGGCCATAAAAAATTATTTAATGTCTATAATTTTAGATATCTCCTGACGGCCAATACGCTAGAAATTGCTCCCAAAACAATACCAAAAAGCATTTGATACCCCAAAAACTTTATAATATCGCCCGTGAAATAAGCCGTTAAGCTTATTTCCGGCATTAACGTTGACACATAAGGATCGGCTAAGAAAATTATTGGCGCCATTATGACCAAGCTTGCAAAAGCGGCGATAACTCCATAAATTATGCCATTAACAATATGCGGACCGTTAATGAATATATTGGAAGCGCCCACTAATCTCATAATGCCGATTTCCTCCTTATTGGAATAAATAGCCAAACGAATTGTGTTAAACGTTACCAATATAGCCGTAACAGCTAAAACAATGGTTAAAGCCAGACCGGCTTTTTCGGCTGTCCCGACAATTGTAGAAAGACGGTCAATAACCAATCTGTTTTGGTTATAGGTAACTTTTTCTACAACTTCAACTAAATTCTTGTTTTCTAAATAGCTAGCAATCGCGGAATAATCACGAGGATCTTTGGCTTTAATGTTTAAAGACGCCAACAAAGGGTTGCTATCTAGCACTTCCAACGATTTAGCAATCACTTCGTCGTCTTTATGTTTATCTCTAAAAATTTCTAATGCTTTGGCTTGTGAGATATACTCAACATTTTTTACTTCTGATAAATCACGCAAGACATCTTGCAATTCTAAAATATTATTTTCTTGGATATTATTTTTAAAATAAACGCTTATATCTATTTTATCATTGAGAGCCACAGTAACCTGACTTGTCAAAACATTGAATATGATTAGGTTATGGAACACTAGTAAAGCCAACACCATAACTAAAATAGTCGCTACCGACACCCAACCATTGCGCCAAAATATTTGCAAACCATACTTTATTATTCTTGATAATGCGGTAGTCATTGTTTGTTTTATGCTATAACATATTTTCCCTTAGCTTCATCTCTTATAATTCTACCATCAACCATGCTTATGACTCGCTTATGCAACGAATTAACCACTTGATCATTGTGGGTAGCCAACATGACTGTGGTGCCCAACTCATTTATTTTTATTAACAATTTTACGATTTCATCGGTATTCAATCTGTCCAAACTGCCAGTAGGTTCGTCAGCTATCAAAACCGCGGGACGATGCACCATTGCCCTGGCAATAGCTACTCTTTGTTTTTCCCCTCCGGAAAGCTCATTGGGAAAATTATGACGTTTATCGCGCAAACCCACAATATCAAGAACTTGTATAGCTAAATCATCTATTTCATGTTGCGGCCTACCCTCAACCTCCATGGCAAAGGCGACATTTTCTTGCGCGCTTTTAGTCGGTAACAATTTAAAGTCTTGAAATATCATGCCTATTTGTCTACGCAATTGAGGCAACTCTTTGGGTATCAATCTATTCACTTCAGCCGAACCAAAAAAAACTCTGCCCTTGGTGGGCTTTTCCTCGCCTATTAAAATCCTCAACAACGTTGACTTGCCGGCGCCAGATTTGCCAACGATAGATACAAACTCTCCGGGAACGATCTTAAAATCTATATCTTCTATAGCTACTGAGTTGTTGGGGTATATTTTGGAAACGTTTTGAAAGGCAATCATAAGCTTGCTAACTACAATTCTAACTCGGCTTCAATAAATTTATCAAGGTTGCCATCTAAAACCCTATCCGGTTGATGCGAGGTAATTCCAGTACGATGATCTTTTACTTGTTGATAGGGGTGCAGAACATAAGATCTTATCTGGCTCCCCCATTCCGGCTTAACCGGAGTGCGCAAATTTTTGAGTTCTTTCTCTTGCCTCTGTTGCATCAAATGAAAAAGTTTGGCCTTGAGTAAAGCTATGGCCTTTTCTTTATTCTGCGGTTGAGATCTTTCACTTTGCGAAGCGGCACTCAGGCCTGTAGGTATATGAACTACTCTGACAGCTGTTTCTCTTTTATTAACATTTTGCCCGCCAGGCCCGCTAGATCGCGAAAGCTCTATTTTAAGATCTTCGGATGGTATAACTAAATTTTTTGCTTCCAACTCTGGCAATTCCGGCACAACCTCAACCAACGCGAATGAGGTGTGGCGTAGTTTTTTAGAATCAAAAGGAGAAATGCGAACTAAACGATGGACCCCCATTTCTTTTTTAAGAAATCCATAGGCATATTCGCCACGAACATCAATAGCCCTATCATCAATCAACGCAGTTTTCCAACCTCTTTTTTGAGCATATTTAATGTACATGTTTAATAACATATTAGCCCAATCTTTGGCGTCATCACCACCCACGCCGGGGAAAATTGAAATATGGGCGTGACCTTTGTCATATTTACCAATCAATGGTTCAAACATATACTCTGATAATCTAACACAAAACACCCTTCAATAAAACTCGCTATTTTTGAAAAAACCGCCGAGCTATACAACTCAGCGGTTATTGATATCGCTTGCCGACAATGTCTTGCAATCTTTGAATATACTTCAATTTGACGATCATTAATTTATTGTTTAGGGCATACTTTTGAGCTGCTAGTCTCTTAAAGCATCCATTAATACACTGTCTGACTCGTTCTCTGGTGAGGCCGAATATTTCGCCCACCTGCCGCAATGTTTTTTTATCAAAAGATTTGTCATCTATGCCGTAAAAACAGCAAAACATTCTTTGCTCCCGATTATGATTTTTATCGTCGCATAGCCGATCAATGATTGTATTCAATTCTCCGATACATCGCTCTAGCTCCTCTTCTATTATCAAAATATCTATCGGCTCAAGAGAATTTTTATCAGAAAGGGTGTCTATTATTCTAAAACCGACATCATTACCGCTATCACTATTCCTATCCAAAGAAAGAACTTGCTTTAGGCCAAATTTGAGACTCGAAGTACTTCTAATTTTGCCCTTAAGCAATCGCACCCTAGTGTAATTAGGTATGCGTATTAACTCGTTAGAATTAATAGCCCCATGGATAAACTGCCTGATCCACCATACCGCATACGTGGAAAAAATCGCCGTCTCGCGACAGTCGTGCTTTTCAACTGCTCTTATCAGACCAGCAATGCCAAACTGTACTAAATCTGAAAATTCAAGCGAGGTGGTCCGGGTTGCCCAACTAAATCTTTTGGCAACGCCAACAACTAAGCGCAGATTGCTTAAAATGAGCAATTCTCTAGCTTTGGAATCTCCCCTACGACTGCGAAGTAAAAGATTTAACTGTTCTTGTTTTGACAATGGGGACAAATTATTAAGTTCATTTTTATAACATGGCCTATCTATATCCAGATCTTCTCTCGGTCTTCGGTCGCAAGCCATTTGATTTTTGCCTTTCGCTTTTATGATTGTAAATGAGCTATTACGTACGGGTCGTATAAACTCGTCCGCCTTCCTAACGTATTAACCCCATAATACCCTGACAGAAATCGTTATTTAATACAACGGGACTGCCCCAGTCAGAGTATCTTTACGACTTTACCCGAATCTATTTTATAAAAATTCGTAAATTATAAAATCCCCGCCACTGCCCTACTCTCAACAGCAAGATTCTATAAATGTATACATTCTTATTATTCTTTATCGGTGAATACTACTAGTCGCTTGGAGTAAGTTTTGGAAACTTTATCCCACACTCCTTCGCAAGTAATAAGATTAAGATGCGCCTTTTCATCCGACGAACCAAACACATCTGAAGCGTCAGCATTCGGATCATACTTTCGGCTTTCGCGCACCACGAAGGAAACAATCGCGCCCTTGTCGTCTTCAATATATATTTTATCACCCTTACGTAATTGATATAAATTATCAAATGCCGATGCTTTCCCGTTTTTCCAGCCATAGTGTCCGGCAATAACAGCGCTGCCATTCTCCCCAGGGCGTGGTCCGAGATTAAACCAAGCTACATCCGCGCGTTCTTTCGGCACATCCATTACTCCGTCGGGTGTAAGACCCACATACTCAACAGGAGCATCAACATTTATGCTTGGAATTTTAATGCGCGCCGGCAATCCAACGCTTGATCGTTCTGATTTTTGCCCCGGGATAACAGCGACGCTCTCAACAATTGAACTTTCGGGAGTAAAATAAAAAAGAAATAGCAGGAAAAATATTAATCCAAAAATGGCAACAGCTAATAATAATGTTTGTTTTGATAAAATCTTTAATCGCATAAATTTTCCAAAAACTCATAACCACAAATGCCAGACAATCCTCTGTCTGGAATTTGCTCACTAATTCCCCTCAAATAGCCGGCGGAATATATTTATATTATTTCCTTTTTTGCTTTTTGATTTCGTTTATGTCTTTTTTTACAGTTTCAAAAACATCACTACCCATCTTAATACTGTTTTCCAATACTTTTTGGGCAGATATTTTAAATTCCTCCCGTTGAGGTTGTTCTTTTTTCCACTGTTTTTTTAATATACTAACGATATCATTAACATTTTTATTGGCTTTCTTTATAAACAACTTCGCTTTCTTCGCCTTATTCTTAGTTTTTGACTTTATTCTTTTGATTGTTTTTTTATTGCTCATGATGTTTTTGAGCATTTATTTTTTTGTAACATCTTTATTTTTCTTTACTTTTACAACAACCCAAACTATCATCACTATGCCTAAAATCACAAAAAGCCATACCCAAAATACAGAAAATTGACTAAACGCGGCGCCAATTAAACCAACTATCAATAAAACGATGCCGATTGTTAAGGGCCAATTTTTTATATTCATATAATTTTTTATTATTATCAACAAATACTCATCTGCCCGTTCGTAGCTTTTACGAAAGCGAGAACTAAACTATTTTTTTTCTTAGAGCAAAGTAGAAGAATGTCAAAGCCGCAAAGATGCCAGCTGGTATGACGATATTCCAGGGAATACTTTTCTCATCAAGACCGATACCCGTAGCTGGCAATCCAGGAACGGCTACCACGACCGTAGCTTGCGCGAAATCGAGAACAGTCAAGCCGTTAGCGCTTCCTTGCGCTGTAGCTCTATTTGTTGTTGTTTGCGTAAGATTTGTTTGGCAAGTAAAAGACCATGATTCATTGTTCTCAAGCAAGTTGTTTTTATTAAGATCTCCGGGGTGACCAACAACGCGGCCGGGCAAACCAGTACATTTGTTATCAATAATACTGACATTGCTTAGTGGGGCGGTGCCAGGATTGGTGACTGTGTATAGATAAGTAATCGCTCCGCCACCAATCGGAAGAACAAACGCGCTAGGTTTCTTTACTACATTAATTAACGGTGGCACTATTGGCACGCCAACAACCACTGTGGCATTTGCTGTATCGTATCCATCCCAACCATTGGCAGAACCATGAGCAGTGACGGTGTTTGTTTCGGTTTTAGATAGAGTTTTAACACAATTGTATTTCCATTCTTCATCAAGGTCCAATATTGAATCATTGTTGGTATCGCCAGAAAGGAATTTAATATCGCTACACTTATTGTCTTTAACCCAAACACCATCCAATGGAACTGCGCCGACATTGGTTACTATGTATGTATAGGTAACCGAGCCAGGTCCCAAGGGGAGCGCCAAAGGACTTGGAATTTTCGTGACATTAATAAGTGGCAATGGTGCCCAATAATTGCTTTCGCCGAAACTTAGACTCGGCGCTGATTCCGGCTCCGGCTCCGGCGGTGGAGTCACGCATGTCGCCTTGGTAATAGTGGTGTTATCTAATGTAACGGCGCCAGTCCTTGCTAAAAGCCTTCCCTCAATAGTTGAACCGCCGGTATCTGTGATTGCAATATTGGCCATAATAGTTCCTTTGAAAGTAGTATTCGTCCCGAGCGTAGCAGAACTGCCGATTTGCCAAAAAACATTACAGGCCTGCGCTCCGTTTATGAGAACTACTTCGCTGTCCGCCGCAGTAGTAAGCGTAGATTCTGCTTTGAAGATAAAAACCGCGTCAGCATCACCTTGGGCGTCAAGTGTTAACGTACCGGTAAGACCAAGTGAAGCTGGAGCGCCGTTGTCCTCATAAACTCCCGGCGTCAAAACACCACCATTGAACGTTCCAAGATCAGAAGTAACCGCGCTAGTTGTCAACTGACCGGCAGCGATAAAGGCGTTATCTAAAGCGGCTTTTGCATTACCAACTAGAGTAGGATTATTTCCCGCAGAACCATCCGGTCCAGTCGCATCAACGGCATATATGATGCCCTCTACCACTTCTGCTGACGTTAAAGCTCCAAAGCTAGTGCCAGGACTCAATCCGACATGTCCGGTAAGAATACTGGATATATTAGCATCCACGATCGATGAACCGGCCAAAACCGAAAAGTCATCGGCTACGCCAAGATCTACTGTAGTCGCTGCAAATGCGGTAGACGGCGCAATCGGCCCCACGAAACCGATCGTTAAAACGGCTACAAGCGCGCCTATCGCAATCTTATTAAATTTATTCATAATGTTTTTCATAAGTTATTATTTTTAATTATTATTAAGATCTTTTTAAAATTGGAAATAAAAATCCACTCATTTTTAAATTAAGTGGATGGCGACCTAAAATTTCCGCAGAATTTATTTGTACAAGAGAGAGAGAGGGGGGGGGCGAGACTAAATTGTGGATAGTTACTCATATTTTAGCTTTAAGGTTATTATACCATAATCAACTTGATTACAACTGAAGTAGTTATCCACACCCCTAATGGAATGAGACTTTATAGAAATACAAAAATCCCATCATTTAAAGCAAGAACGGCTCGGCAGGAGAGGGTTGAGAGGGGGATGCCAAGTCATCCGAGCGTTAGTAGCCCCGCCCACCCGAAAACTTGGAGGGCGGAACCGAGCATAAATTTCCCTTTTCTTTTTAAAAAATCAGGGGCGGGCGCAAAACAAAAAATTGTAAGGAAAATTTCTACGAGGTTGCCGCCGGAACGTCAGCGGAGGCGGGCGGGTCAGCTCTAGTTTTGTTTAAGAATTTTTGATAAATCAGTCAAAAACCTAAACCTACAATCTTGGAGCCCACGGTCGGAGTTGAACCGACAACCTACGGTTTACGATACCGTTGCTCTACCGATTGAGCTACGTGGGCAAACGATGAAAGATATCATACATTATAATAACCGAATATATCAATTTTATAAATACAACTATTGCTTTCCAAAAGGCCCGATCTAATATTGCCGGAAAATAAAAACACGATTGATCACTAGAGTGTCTTTACGACTTCACTCGAACCTATTTTATCAAAAATTCGTAATGAACGAAAGCCTCGCCACACTGCCCGAATACTTGGAGGGCAGAACCCCAAAAAGAAAAATGTCCTTTCCTTTTTCAGGAAAAATCGGGCGCGCGCAAATCCGAAAAGCAAGGAACTTTTTTCTTTGGGGTTGCCGAGTGAAGCGAGGCGGTGGCGGGGCTTTCGTGGAGCGTACGATTTAGT
>JAUYMR010000023.1 GCA_030698695.1 bacterium
TAATTATGGTGGACGTAGTTTGGATGCTGGCTGTGGTAGGGGATTTTTATTGCAAAAAATCAAACGCATAGCTCAGCCGGACGCGCAATTTTATGGTTTAGATATTTCTGAAAATCTATGCGCTTTGGCTAGAAGTAATAATCCGGAGGCGGAGATTTTATGTGGCGATGCCGAAGCTATGCCGTTTAAAGATAATTCATTTGATATAGTTTTTATGACGGAGGCTTTAGAGCATATGCTTGATTATAATAAGGCATTAAGAGAGGTGAGACGAGTGTTGAAACCGAACGGCATATTTATTGTAACGGTGCCTAATAGAGATTGGTTAAGATATGAATTTTATGACCAGATTCGCGACAAAAAACTGCAACCAGTTGATGATCATTATTTTAGATTTGATGAAATAAAATCTCTATTAGAACGCAATAGTTTTGAAATCAAAAAAGTTCGTGGTTTAGATAATCTTTTTTACTATGGCTGGAAACATAGATTTGAGGAGGTGACTGCATTTTTCTTACCCTTTCTGCATAAGAAAATGAAAAGATTATTATTTAAATGCGTTAACAAAAAATGAAGATAGCCATTTTTAGTTACACTATGGATCGTAAGGCTATGGGTACGGCCTTATATACTCGCGAGTTGATAAAAAATATTTTAGATCTGAAAAATCAGGATGACGAAATATTTTTGATTCATCGCGAAAGAAACGATGACCCTTTATATAAACAGGTCAATGAAATATTTTTACCAAAAATAAACCTACCTCGTTTTTCTTATTTTTTATCAGAGGCCATATTTTTATGGAAAACCAGAAAAGATTTTGAGGTGATTCATTATCCTCAAGAGAGCATTTACCCGCTTTTTTGGCTTTCCAAGGCCAAAATAGTTTTAACTGTTCACAGCGCTATGGAGGGTTGGCAAAAATTCAGTTATTTGCGTCGCCGGTGGTGGTTAGTCTATTGGACATTGAAACTTTTTCACAAAAGAATCTCATCTATTATCGCAATATCAAATTCTACCAAGAAAAGTATTCAGCGTTTTTTTGCAGTGCCAGATGATAAAATTCATGTTATCTATCAAGGCGTTGACCAGTCTTTTTTTAAGGAAATAAAAAAAGAAGAAGCTCGGAAATTGATGAACAGTAAATATGGTTTGCCAGTGCCATATATTTTAAATGGTAGCCGAATAGATCCTCATAAAAATGTCCAACGATTAATTCGGGCGTACGCCATTTTAAAAAAACGGCATAACGGTACTGTGCCGAAGTTAATCATCGGCGCCAAACATTGGCCAGCAGAAAATAGAGCGGTTGAGAATTTAATTAACGACTTAAATTTGAAGACGGAGATTTTTTCCACGCCGTATATCGCCAGCGAAGACATGCCTCAACTTTATGCTGGTGCGGAGATGTTTGTTTTTCCTTCTTTGCACGAAGGATTTGGTTTGCCTATTATAGAATCAATGGCCGCCGGAACCCCGGTTATTACTTCTAATGTTTTTTCGATGCCAGAGATTTCGGGCAATGCAGCTATGCTAGTTGATCCTTATGATGTTCAGAGTATAGCTTCTGCGATGGAGAAGATTTTAAATGATCCGAGTTGTGTTTCGGATTTGGTGAGTAGGGGAAGTTT
The DNA here is from genome assembly GCA_030698695.1 of bacterium. GTDB lineage: Bacteria > Patescibacteriota > Minisyncoccia > UBA6257 > WO2-44-18 > JAUYHP01. The sequence continues at coordinate 1,632 of JAUYMR010000023.1, forward strand.
ATTGGCTCGCACATTTGATTGGCGCAAAACTGCCGAAGAGACTATCTTGGTTTATAGCTCTCTCTAGGATTTCTTAAAGAAGAGAAGAATAATGGGTATGCCGATGATTTGTCCAGCAATTCTTGCTAATATGGCGCCCAAGATGCCATAAAAATGAATGAAGATGAATAGCAGAATTATTTGAATAGCGTGAATGATTATCTTGTAGGGGAAGATTATTTTAGTGAGCGTTTGAGATTGGAAATAGGTGTATATTAGAGAAAGCGGGAAGCCGATAAGTGTCAAGGAAAACAATTTTGAATAAAAGATGGACTCCATATATTTAGGGAAGAGAATCTGATAAAAATATTGAGCTATTAAAACGTAAATCGCGATGATTATCAGAATAACGATTGAGAACTTAAGAACCTTACCGAGTAATAGTTTTTTAAGTTCTTCTTTGGAATATGCAGAAAATTTTGGCAGTGCTAAGGTGGGTATCGTTCCGAGGAAGCCTTCGATTTTTCTGACGGGCGCTATAGCTAGAGAATATATAGCTACCTCTACCGGACTGATGTAATTAAATAGCAAAATTTTATCTAGATAAGCGGCTACGGAGGTAATGGCTCTGACTAAAGTCAGTGATTTTCCATAGGGAATCATATCCGGACTCTCTTGTTTATTCAGAGGATATTTTGAGATCATTCTTCGCAGAATAATAAAATGAGTTAAAGTATATGAGAGGAAATAAGCTGAGAGTATGATGAGTATATTACTCGTCAAAAAGAGAGTACTTATAATAAGCGCAGCTACTGTTACCTGAACAATAATGGAATACCGAGCATCTATATCAAATTGTTTTCTTCCTTTGAGGACGTCGTAAAATATTGCCAACGGATCCATGATCGGTATAAAAATGGCCAGAAGAAGAATGGCATAGCCTAGGATGGGTTGATTTTGTGAGAAGTAATATATAGCTATCGTAGAGCTTGCTAACGAGCCTATAAACCCCCAGCGCATTCTGGCGACGAGAGCTGCCACAACAGAGCCTTCATAGCCCCTAGCCACCGATTGAGTTATAGCTGCATCCATGCCGGTTAAGGTAAAAATAGATAAAAGGCCGGCGATTGAAAGGATATAAGAATAAATACCGAATGTTTCCTTCGGGAGCAAATTAGCAAAAGCGATGGAAGTTGTTAAACCGACTACTATGCCGACAATTTGTCCGGCAGATTGCCATAGCCCACCTCTTAGAATATAGGCGATATCTATCTTATATTTTTTTGATAACCAGCTTGTGAAGGAAGTGCTTAGCTCTGAAAATTTAGAAAATAACGAATTCATTGTAATATTAATGTATTATTGGATAAAACGATGGCAATTACAAGAAAGACTTTTTTTATCATTCTTATCGGCATCGCCATATTAGTGGGCATTCTTTACGCTGCTCCACAGGCCTTGATTAGATCTGATTTACATAAAGACGGAAAGCCATATGTTGTGATGCAATTGACGCATCATATGGACGAGCTCGTGCAGTATATGCCTCGGGCTAGAGAGGTCTATGATGGCCACTTTCCACCATCTGACTTGTCGTTGGATAAATCGTATCCATCTGTGTTTCCCGCTATCCCACCGCTGATATTCTCTTGGTTTATTTATTTTTTCAGTGGCGATATCAATCTTGCCTACATTGCGGTGACGGGGATTTTCTCATCAATTATCTTTCTGCTAATATATGCAGTCTCATATGTCACTACCCACAAAAGACTTTGGAGTATTTTTATCAGCACACTATCTTCTTTCGCGGTTGTTTTCTATAGTCTACCGCGCGTACTTTTTAGTTGGGTTGGTTTTTTGAATGGCACACTTAAGAAATTTTACCCGCTAGTTGCCACACCGCTAGATCGTCATCCATTAGCCCGTTTCGACGACCCGTTACTTACGGCGCCGATTTTCTTATTAGCCCTTTTATTTTTGTGGCTCCTTTGGCGCGATAACAAAAGATTCTATGCGATTATGTCTGGAATATTTTCTGGGCTTTTGTTTTACACATACCTTCACTATTGGGCATACCTTGCGATTGTGGTGGGGTGTCTATTTTTGTACGTTATCACCAGACGTTGTGTTATTCCAGGTCTTTTTAAAAATATTCTTCTGTATATAGCCATCGTTGCCATCGTTGCTATCCCATTTATTATAAACTATCACAACTTCAATAAAGTTCCGGACATACAAGATTATGTGGGCAGGATTGGACTTGAGAATACGCGCTTGCCTGAGATTGGGCAAACAATCGGTTCGGAGATATTTTTGCATTATGCCCTATTTCTTTTATTGGGTTTTTTGATATATCGTTGCTGGTTTGTTGCCGATCGTATGCGTGCAATATTTTTTCTCTCGTGCCTAGCTGCTGCGTTCATCGTGTGGAATGTTCAGGTGGTTACTGGATTTGTTCCGCACCCAGATCATTGGGGCAAGCCTATCAGTATTATGCTTCTTATTGTCGGAGGTTCTTTAGTTGGGGATTTTATTTATAGAAAGATTTCTAGTAAAACGCTTACTATTTTATTATCTATCGGGATTTTACTTCTTTTTGGAAAAGCTACGATAAATGTTTTGAAATTTGTTAGTCCATCTCAAGATTTTGGGGAGGCATATACGTTTGATCGGGGAGTAGTTGAATCGTGGAAGTGGATTGATGCCAATCTTTCTGGAGAGCCAAAAATTGTTTCTCCATCTCTTGAGACTTCTTATTATCTTTATTCGTATACTAAGGCGCGTCCATATTTACCTACAGCCGAAAATACTATGGCGCCCAATAGTGTTTTGGAAAATCGATATCTAACGGCCAATAAGCTTTTTAATGTGCCAATCGAAGTTATGATCGCGGGGTTGCATAATAATGACAATTATCGTCGGGCATTTTTGTATTACATTTATTACAAAAAACATGGCAGTGATTTGAACCAGATTCCAGATACAAAAATTAAAGACTTAGAAAAAACTTATAACGAATTACATCCACAATGGGATTTTGTTGACGCAGAATATGCTTATTATGGTCCGACAGAGAAAAAAATATCTTCGGTTGATTTTTCTCAGGATGAAAATCTAGAAATCGTATATAAAAATGATTCAGTGCAGATATCTAAGATTAAAAAATAGTTGCAATTGTAGCGGATTATTATGTTGACGAGGGCGTATAAATAGGGCAATATAAAGAAATTATGAAGGCAGTTATTCTTTGTGGCGGTAAGGGTATGCGTTTGCATGAAGAAACGGAGTTTAAGCCCAAACCGCTTATCAATATCGGCGATCGGCCAATTTTATGGCATATCATGAAGACTTATGCTCACTACGGCGTTCGCGATTTTATTTTATGTCTTGGTTATAAGGGACAAATGATCAAAGATTATTTTTTGAATTTTGATGAGCACCACAACGATTTCACTCTCACGTTGGGATCGGGCGAGAAGAAGATTAGCTACCATACCAAAAAGGCGGCTGATAATTGGAATATCACCTTCGTTGATACAGGAGCCAATACCAATACTGGCGGTAGAATCGCCCGCATCAAGTCATTTCTTGGAGAAGATAAGGAATTTTTTCTTACTTATGGGGACGGCGTAGCTGACATAAATATTGATAAACTTTATAAGTTCCATAAAAAATCAGGGCGAAGCATTACTTTGTCGGGGGTACAGCCATTAATGCCGTTTGGGATTATTGAGCCGGCGGGAGGGGTTGTTAAAAGCTTTGAGGAAAAGCCTAAAAATAAAAAAGGCGTTATTAATGGAGGATTTTATGTTTGCGATCGTAGAGTTTTTAATTATCTCACCCCTGACGAGAGATGCGTGTTTGAATCCGATAGTTTGCCGGCCATAGCCAAGAAGGGTCAGTTGGCGGTATATAGCCATAGGGGCTTTTGGCACTGCATGGACACTCATAAGCACATGGAAGATTTAAATGTTATGTATCAAATAGGGGATCGTCCATGGGCGATTTGGGAATAATATGAAAAATAATTAT
>JAUYMR010000026.1 GCA_030698695.1 bacterium
CGACCCTCGAGGTGGCGTAGCTAACGCGTTAAATGAACCGCCTGGGAGGTACGGCCGCAAGGCTAAAACTCAAAGGAATAGACGGGGACTCGCACAAGCGGTGGAGCATGAGGTTTAATTCGACAATAAACGAAGAACCTTACCAGGGCTTGAAATCCTATCGAAGACTTTCCGAAAGGATTGTCGTCTCTCAAGGACGATAGGACAGGTGCTGCATGGTTGTCGTCAGCTCGTGTTTTGAAATGTTCCCTTAAGTGGGGTAACGAGCGCAACCCCCATCTGATGTTACTTTTTCATCAGAGACCGCCCCCGCTTTTGCTCGTCAGAGCAAAAGCGGAAACTCTAAACTCCAAATTCTAAATTCCAAACAAACCCCAAATTTAAAATTCAAATGTTCAAAACGTTTTGAGTTTTTGATTTTAGTTATTTGATATTGTTTAGTATTTGGGATTTATGATTTTCCGCTTTTGAGCTGGTGCTCAAAAGCGGGGGAGGAAGGCGGGGATGACGTCAAATCCGCATGGCCCTTTGATGCCCTGGGCTACACTCGTGCTACAATGGTTGGTACAATGGGTTTGCCAAGTCGTAAGGCGGAGCTAATCCCATCAAAACTAACCTCAGTTCAGATTGAGGGCTGCAACTCGCCCTCATGAAGTTGGAATCGCTAGTAATCGCGGGTCAGCTATACCGCGGTGAATACGTTCTCGAGTCCTGTACTCACAAATAAATGCGCCTGGCAGCGCAGTAATCTACATGGTTTAAATCCATGTCCACTATTCGTCGTAGTGGCATAGCTGAAGGATAGTCGCACTCCGTGAGGGGTGCGATGGAAGGATCTGGAAGCAAACGACAGCCGAACACAAAAGAGCGGATCGACTCATCAACGGGTGGTGAGGATGAGGAAGATCAAGTAACAGCTCGTTCGGATGCCGGGAATAGAATACTGCGTGACCCATGGGAGATCTCACGTGTTAATGGAAATTTATGCACATGAGAAGTCAGCTGCGTCGTAGTACTATGCGTCAAGTCATGATATACTTAATGCATGGGAAGGACAAAACCGATAGTTGCCAATGAATATGTTGTTGGACTTACTGATGGAGAGGGGTGTTTCCATGTTAATCTTGTGAAGCTTTCCACCTACACATCAGGCGTCCGAGTTCAAATGCATTTTCACGTGAAAATGCAAGAAAAAGATCGTCCTTTGTTGGAAAAACTGAGGAATACATTGAAATGCGGCGAGGTATATTTTCAGAAGGAAAAACGCGCCAATCATTGTCAGTGTTATCGCTACACAGTTCATTCACAAAAAGACATCTTAGCTAAGATAATCCCATTTTTTCTGAAGTATCCGCTTCAGAGCGTCTCAAAACGTGAAAGTTTTAAAGCTTTTTGTAGAATCGGTCAACTTGTAGCAAAACAAGCTCATTTGACTAAAAGAGGGATCAAAAGAATTCAACTACTCAAGGCAAAGATGAATAGAAAAACTATCGGACTCGCGTAGTGCGGGAAATCCGCTCGCTACGTGGGAACGCGAAATGTTCCGAAAATCGCATTCGCCCGTCAAGTCAAGGAAGCCGGGGATACCCGAAGTCTCGTTTAGGCGGGATCAGGGTAAATTCGGTAACAAGGGCTAAGTCGTAACAAGGCACGCGTAGCGGAAGCTGTGCGTGGATCAATTAAACTACGATTTTTATATTTAAAATATAAAAATCAGAGTCGAGTATTTTTATAAATGTGTTGGCCGTGGAGCATTTAAGTCACGGCATAGTCCGCCAGCTGGCGGATGAACTTCGCTGTCATCTATATGAAAGCGAATGACATTGGGATAACTGTAAAGCATTTAATCTATTTGACCATTACTCTGGTGTAGCCACTAGAGCTTTTTGGATTTCAGCAAAAGTCGTTTTTAGGATATTTTTGTTGGTAGTCGAGATTTTTTTGAGTACGAACATGTCTGCTTTCTGGCGGATTTTTTCGTTTTGGGGGCGGACGCCTATGCGCAATCGCCAAAAGTTTTGAGTTTTCAAGGAAGAAATAATACTCTCCACACCATGATGGCCGGCGGCGCCACTGCCGAAAGATAATTTGTATTTTCCTATAATTAAATCGCTATCGTCGTGAACTATTAATAATTCAGTCGGCTTAATATTATTTTTCTTCATCGCTTTGATAACAAAGCTACCGGAGAGATTCATGTAAACGTTAGACTTCAGTAATTGATAATTCCTGCCTGCCGGTAGGCATGGGGTAATTGATAATTGGTAATTTTCCCGAAGGAAATCAATAAACAAAAAACCGACATTGTGATAAGTATTGAGATATTTTTTATCGTGCCTATCGGCAGGCAGGTCGGGGTTACCGAGGCCGATGATTAATTTACAATCTTTTTGCATATTTTAATTTTAACATAGCCAGCTTGGCATATCTCTTATAATAGTTTAAAATTAGCTCAAATGCGCAACTACCGCAGATTTTTACTTAATGTTTGGGAGGTGTTGCAGGTGGTATTGGTAGCTACCGCCACCGTGCTTGTTATTAGAACATTTTTAGTTCAACCGTTTTTAGTTAGCGGCGCCAGCATGGAGCCTAGTTTTTCCGATGGCAATTATTTATTAATTGATGAAATTACTTATAGATTTCGTGAACCGGAAAGGGGAGAGACGGTTGTTTTTCATTATCCCGGCGATCGCGGCTTGTTTTTTATAAAAAGAATCATTGGCTTGCCCGGTGAGAGGATTATTATAAAAAACAATGAAATATTTATTAATAATATTATTTTAAATGAAGAATATCTTAGCGATAGCGATATAAAGACCGCGGGAAGTGTTGACGTAACTTTGAATAAAGATCAGTATTTTGTATTAGGAGACAATCGTTACAATAGTTTTGATTCTAGAAATTGGGGACCATTAAATCGTGACGACATTACCGGTTTAGTACGCTTGAGATTGCTACCATTAAACGATATAGAATTATTTCAATAACATGTCCAAATCAGTTAAGAAAAACTATCCACAAAGTCTTAAGGGCATGCATGATATATTGCCTAGCGATCAATACATTTGGGAGAAGATTAGAAATAATTTAAAAGATATTGCCGGTTTTTATAATTTTTTGAGAATAGACACTCCGCTATTAGAAGAAGCGGCTCTTTTTGAAAGGACTACCGGACAAGACACGGATATAGTGGAAAAGCAGATGTATATCATAAAGACTAGCAAGGGGGATCGTTTGGCTTTGCGCCCCGAAGGAACGCCGTCGGTTGCCCGCGCTTATATCCAACATGGACTTAGTCATCTAGCTCAACCGGTGAAACTTTATTACGAAGGGTCGATGTTTAGGCGCGAGCAACCTCAGGCCGGACGTTTAAGACAATTGCATCAAGCTGGTTTTGAGATAATCAGCAATGCCGATGATCCAGTTTATGACGCGCAGACGATTTTGGCATGTTGTCGTTTGATTGAAAGTTTAAAAATCAAGAATCTCAATATTCATATTAATTCTATCGGTTGTAAGGTTTGCAGACCAAATTACCGCAGAAAATTGATTGATTATTATAAGCCCTTGGCAAAATCTTTATGCAAGGATTGTTCTCGTCGTTCGGTTAATAATCCTTTGAGATTATTAGATTGCAAGACACCAGCATGCCAACCATTTAAGGAGGGAGCTCCGATAATGTTGGATAGTTTATGCGCGAATTGTGGCAAGCATTTTAAGGCAGTATTGGAATATATTGAGAGTTTGGGATTGTCATATACTCTTGATCACTATTTGGTTCGCGGTTTGGATTATTATACCAAAACCGTTTTTGAGATATTTACTGAGGGCATAGATTTGGCTATCGGTGGAGGCGGACGTTACGATTATTTGATTGCCATGTTGGGTGGGAGGCATTCGCCGGCGGTAGGGGCCGCCTTGGGATTGGATAGATTAGTTGACGTCATAAAAACTAAAGAAATAAATTTACTTGGTAAAATAAAACCCAAAATAGCATTCATTCATATGGGCGATCTGGCCAAACGGAAAAGTCTATCTTTGATAGAAGAGTTGAGAGTGTCGGGAATTGATGCTGTTGATTTTTTGGGCAAAGACTCTCTTAATGCTCAATTAAGTTTGGCCAATAAATTGGGGTCGCCGCTGGCTTTGATATTTGGTCAAAAAGAGGCTTTGGAGGAAGATATTATCATAAGAGATATGAAAACGGGATCTCAAGAAACAGTGCCGCTTAAGAGAATAGTGAAGGGGATTAGAAGAAAGATGAAATAAAAACAGCGGGCGCGATCGCTCTTGGGATTATTAATGCGAGTCTTAATAGTTAAAAATTATATAATTAAAATATTTTGCGGGTTAGCGAAGATCGCGATCTGCTTCTAACGGGATGGATTGTATTTTTTGTAAAATAGCCAAAAAAGAAATACCGGCCAAGGTAATTTATGACGATGGGCAGGTCGTAGTTTTTTCCGATATCAATCCGTCTGCTCCTATCCATTATTTAGTAGTTCCACATAAACATATTCAATCCATTGATCATCTGGAG
>JAUYMR010000027.1 GCA_030698695.1 bacterium
AATCAAAGGAGGTCGTTATGCCAGAAGAACTGCGGCGATCTTTTAAAAAAGCTTTGCAGAGATTAAGATCCAGTGGAACGATTTTATTGGTATCACCCGAGAGTCCCGACATTGACTCAATTAGTTGCGTGTCCGCCTTTAATTGTTTCATGAAGTGGCTTAATCCAGATTGTCAGGTGGCTATGTATTGTTGTGATTCTTTACATTCATTATCAAACAACACATTGTTCCCCTTCATTAAAAACACGAACAGAATTACTAAGTCTTTGCCGCGTTGGTCGCCGGAGGTTGTAGTTGTTTTTGATTATGGCAGTTTGCGTCGCGCCAGATTGCCGCAAGAATACGATGACATACCCATTATTGGTTTTGATCATCATCCGCTTGTTGATAAAAAGCCGCAAATCGTTGTTGTTGACGAGAAGGATGCTTCTTGCACGGCATTATTATTCCGCTTTTTTGAATTTGCCGGTTATTCATTTGATAGAGGGGTGGCGGCTACTTTATTGGTTGGTTTAATGGCTGATACGGGCAGGTTGGGTAACGCTAGTGTAAATCACAGTGCTCTGATAACTGCCGCCAGATTAGATCCGGATGATAAGATCACGAGAAAAATACTTATGGCATCTCGTAGGCGTATCCCGATAGGTAGATTACCTATTTGGCAGAGACTTATTAATAGAATCAACTTGGACAAAACTTCCGGTCTAGTTTCCTTAGTTGTCAGCAGACAAGATCGGGCTAATTGGAGGGCTAGTAAGCGCGACATTATGACCTTTTTTGGCATTTTAAAAGACATTGAAGAAGGCGCGGCGGCGGCCATTATCACCGAAGAAGATCGTGAGAGATGGGCAGTTTCCTTGAGGACGTGTCCTTTGCGAGAAATGAATTTGGCCAAGATTGCTAAAAATTTTGGCGGTGGCGGTCATGATTACGCGGCGGGGTTCAGTTGGATGGGTAGCGATGTTAATAGACTGGTAAGAGAATTGCAAAATTACATTAAGGGAATTACTTAAATGCATAAACAAACCTCCTGAAAAGGGGGTTTTTGCTTGGTTTGCAAACAGCTTTAATGATTGCTAAAATTCAACAGAGAATGTTCGCCACCCCAGCTTAATGACAGACCTGTCTGCCAGCAGGCAGGGCGATGCTTTCACTCGTCCCGTTAGAGCCGACCTAGCTCAACGGCAGAGCAACGCTTTTGTAAAGCGTAGGTTCCGGGTTCAAGTCCCGGGGTCGGCTCTAACGGGATAAATGCTAGCCGCGCTTGTCCGTCGTAGTTCAACGAAGGCGGAAGTGGGACTCTCGGCTTCGGCCCATGGGGCTATTTAGAATGAAGACGGGGCAACACTTTTCTGCTAGAGGCCTACCTGCCTGCCGGCAGGCTGATAAATTTCAAGTGAAGGTTCGCGGTTCAAGTCCGCGAGGTGGCTTATTAAATTGCAATTTAACCGGTAGTCAAGTAAGATTTATTTAGTTTAGTTGCCGATGTAGTTCAGTGGCAGAACGCTTTCTTGGTAAGAAAGAGGTCGTGAGTTCGATTCTCACCATCGGCTCAGAACTTGTCTAACGGCATTAAATAGTTTATATTATATTTCATTATGGCTACGTCAAAATTCAGTACTAATTTAATAAAGCTCAAATGCGCTGTTTGTAATCGGTTGAATTATTATAGCCGCAAGAACAAAAAGTTGGTAACCCGTAAAGTTGAATATAAAAAATTCTGTAAGGGCTGTCGTAAACACACGTCCCATAAAGAAGCTAAAAGATAAAATTACTTATGTGATAAAAATGCCGCAACTTGCTAGTTGCGGCATTTTTTATTAACTTAATAAGTAGTTACAGGGGGCATAGTTTTAATGGCAAAACGTCGGTCTCCAAAACCGAATTTCCGGGTTCGAGTCCTGGTGCCCCCGCCAGTCAATATTTCGCAAGATGGTGATATTAGTAGTGGGCTTTGGTGGGGGAGTTTGGTTTTATGAAAGACGACAGAAAAAATTAACATTAAGAATTTCATTTGCCGGATCAGAAGTTGAAAAGATGTTTAAATTGTTGCGATCGGATGTTGATGACATACGTCAGGCATTGAGCACGCCGACTGTTGGCGATGACGAGTATGCGATAAAACATCTTGAGGAAAATCTTAAGAAGATGGAAGAGTATATAAAAAGGGGTATTGAAAAAATTAAAAAATAGTTTACAGATCACTCAATATATATAATAAAATAACGCGATGTTATCGCGTTATATGTTTTTTAAGCAATCTTTCAATTTCTTTTGTCGCGGCCAACTTTTTCTTTCTAAGATCGCGATCTTTGTTTTTTTCAGAAAGGCGCACAGCTCTTTTTAATCTAGCGATTTTCTTATGCCAAGGTTCTTTGACATTGGGGCAAGCGAAAATCCTTTTGCCAACTTTTGCTTCTGTGGCGCAAATGTCGCAAATAAGATTATCGGGCAATTTATCGGCGCCGTTGCGAAAATAGCCATTGTTGCCGTGCCAATTCGTTTCCATCTATCACCTCCAAAAAGAGCTAATAGCAATAATAACGTTTTCGGGTTGCTGAGTCAAAAATAAAACTTACAAAAGTGATTTCCGCGCGCTATTTTCATAAATAACGCGGTATTGACTTTTTGCTATGGTAGTGTATCATATATAAATATTCCCTAATTTGGGAGTAGACATGGAATTAGGTCGGTTCGTGTAATTATTAAGTAATCAAATGGCTAAGAAATTATTTGTTGGCAATTTGGCTTGGTCAGTTCGTGACGAATCTCTTAAAGAGACTTTTTCCGCGGCTGGCAACGTTGAATCAGCTAGCGTCATCACTGATAAGATGACCGGCCGTTCCAAGGGCTTCGGCTTCGTGGAAATGGCTACTGATGAAGAGGCTCAAAAAGCTGTTGAAATGTTCAACGGCAAAGAGATAGAAGGCCGAGCATTGACCGTGAATGAGGCTCGTCCGATGGAGCCTCGCGCGCCAAGACGCTAACAGTTTTTAAAAAAAACATCCGCCAGTCGGCGGATGTTTTTTTATTGCAGACAAACGTGTTTTTGGGCTATTGCTTTTATAAATATCGGGGTCTAAAGTGAAAGTGTAAGCAGTACCTTGAAAACTCTACTAAAGAAGGAGAATTAAGATGGGTTACAAAGCCAGAGCTCGGAGATGGACTCAAGAAGAGGACGAAATCGTTAAGAAAATGTGGGGTAATAGTACCAGAGAAGAAAAACTGAAGGCGTTACCCGGAAGAACTCTTCATGCGATTCAGTTAAGAGCCAATCTCGTACTTGATTTAACGACAAACTGTCGTGGCAGTGGCCAAAAATGGACTAAAAAAGAAGACGACCTTTTAAAAGAACAATATCCCATTTATGAATCGGTTGAAGAATTGGAAAAGCTTTTTTCTGATAGAAGTCTGTGTGCCATTAGGCAGAGAGCTAGACATTTGGGCATTAGCGGTAAGAGAGCTCGCAAAACTTCTCCAATCGCATCGGATAAACTCCCACCCAAAGATCCGGAAGTAGAAGTTAGCGAAAGAATGAGGCAACTTTTTGGCACGGAAGTTTTAAAGCCGAGCAAGTTGCCCAAAATGAGAGCCGCCCGTCCATTTAATATGCTATCCAAGAGTGGTGAAATTATGGTTATTAATTCGCCGTTGATTGGTTCGCTGTCTACGGATGATGACAAAACAGATATCGTTAGAAACTCTTTAAGGTTAGCTGAAGCTTCGGGGTGCGATGCAGTGGTCATAACGGGGAACTTGATGTTTATGTTGACCCAACGTTATGGGACTCAAAGACCCTATAAAACTCAGATTTCTGGGATCGTGGTTGATCCTAAAAAAGTTGAAGAACAATATCCTAGATCAGTTGTTCAGGATCCTAAATTTGAGTCTATTGAAAAGCGTCGTCAAAAAGGTGAGCCAATCTTTGTCACCCTAAGACTTCGTCTGGAGCATAATATTGAAATGCTACGCCGAACTTTTATTGATGGTAACGGTAAGCCGCTATTTAGCGGAACGATATATTTGACCTTCGGAAAATTAGAAGATGAATTAGTTATGTTTTATGTCAATGAGCTTTTGCGTATAGGGCTGTTTAAAACTCGCGCTTGGGCTCAAAAGAGAATGCTTGAACATCAGGGTGAGTGGCGATCTGAAAAAGACCCAAAGAAAAAAGAAGAACTACATCAGAAAGTTAAAGACTTCAAAGAATTTTTAAGCATTTTTGCTACGCTTAGCAATGTTGCTGATGAATCTGTTGAAAAGGCTAGAGAGATTGTTACGGGGTATGTCATTAAGAAATATGAAGAGAATATCCCTAATGCCAAAGTGGTTAGCGTTGGCGATGCTTTCTTAAAAACTGATACGCGGATTATTATGATTACCACCGATAAGCACAAGCAATTTTCTAGAGGTAATCTTGGAGATGTGCTAGTTGAAAAAACGGAAAGCTTTGCTAAAGGTAGAAGTCATATTAGCATTCCCGATGTTATGCTTGGTACTGGCTTGAATCCTTTTTTTGATCAGCGGTGGATCACATATCAGGCATCTAATGAAAAGGACGACAAGCGAATGTGTCCCATTATTCAGTTGCCGATGTGCATTGATTCTGCCCGCTATCGCGATGTTATTCGTGATCAGAATATCTTAAAAGATTTAATTTCTAAGGTTGGCAGAGAGAGCGGCTTTGAATCGGGTGTGATTACTTTAAGATGGTATGCGAATGTTGCTCAGCCAGTTGTTTCTTTTTGGGGTAGCGATCTTCTGAAAAGTGCCGATAACTTCAAAGATGAATCTAGCATTAGAGCATTGGTTGGTGGTCAAGAAGTTAAACATAAATTAATCTATGGCCATAAAAAGGGCTGCACCCATTATGGGGCTAACGACATTTTATTGCACCACTGTCCAAGCGATCGCAAGAGGCCGGTTAAATTCCACTATCAAGTGGTAATGGAATTTTTGTTGGCAGCTAATGCGCCCATTGCTATGGATCAGCATGATGGCGATATTACTCAGGGAGCAAATCATCCATATTGGAAGAATACTCATCCTCAGGGTATGTTGCCCGAAGATATGCTAGATGAGATGAACGCGGTTAATGGTCTTAGGATATCTGACGAAGAAAAGATTCATAGATTGATTAAAATAGGCTTCACTCAAAGAATTTATAGCGCTGTTTTCCAGCCCGATGATCAGATGAGGGGATATGTCTTGTCTCTCAAGTCTTATCTAGAATATTTTATCAGAATCATTGCTCTGAAGAAAAGGACCGGTCTTAAATTTGAAGGAAGACTGTCAACGATTATGCATATTATGGGCAACCATAATACGAATACCTATAAAGCATCTAACATATTTATTTCGGATGCGCTCCATGTTTCCGAACAGCTTAAAAAACTTTTGATCGGTTATTTGTCTGAGCATCCTATTGGGGGTGTAACTAAGGACGATATTGAAAATGAATTATCTGCTCCGCAACACGGACCATTGGGCGAAGGTAGGGGGTCTGTTGGTATTGGCGGTCAGCAGCAATATGCGATGATTTTAAAGCACAAACAGGGCAAGATGAAGGCCACCGATAGAGAGGCGCGGCGCCGTAGCGCTAACGAGCTTGAAGCGGGTTTGCCTATCATAAACTTGTCCGGCGATGACCATAAAGGCGCGCTACGCATAACTCGTGGCGTGATCAATATCAAAACTGGTTGCCATCAAGGCGAGGGATCGTACGGTAGAGAAATTGGCGGTTCTGAACAAAACGTTTTCTCTATGATCTTTGGCATTCCGGTTGGCGGACTCACAGCCGGTCCATTAGTTTTCCTGGCTTTAGATATTGAGACAATGCGTCGTTTCGCGGCGAAGCCATTTTCGGTTGATGGCGATAAGCTGTTTAGAAACGCGCTTAAATAAAATCAACCTGCCCCATCCGCTAGCAAGCGGATGGGGCTTCTTTTTTAAATTACCCTTGTCAACGTTGTCTCAAACCTTTATATTCTAAGTGTTCCTTGAAATCTAAATATAGGCAGGGCGTTTGCCAAAGGAGTCAATTATGGAAGATAAGTGGAAAAACCGGATCCTTTTAGATAATTTAGAAAGACCAAAGTCAGAATTAGTTCCATTGTCAAAAGGAGTGTTAAGCGCGCGTGGAACAAAATTATTTAATGTTTTGCAGGGTGATATCAAGGGTCAAGAAAAAGCAGTCAGGGACGTGGTTAGAGCTCTTGAGTTGGAATGGTCGGGTTTAAGAGAGTTCAATAAGCCGATATCGGTGATATTGGCTATCGGTCCATCAGGTACCGGCAAAACGCATTTAGCTAGGATGTTGGCTAAACATTTACTGGGTTCGTCGGATGCTATAACCAGAATTCCTTGTGAGGCCGCCAATGAACGTCATGCTGTTTCTGATATTTTAGGCGCGCCGCCGGGATATATCGGCCATGGCAACCCCAGCCCTCTAACGCAATTCAATATTGATAGATTTGATTTTATGAAAAAATTTTTACAAAGCGATTTTGCCACTAAAGTAATGATTGAACTTAGGGATGATATTAAAAGGTCTGAAGAATTGAAATCAGAAAAAGAATCTGAATTGAATGATTTAAAAAAGAACACCAAGATGACCGAAGAGGCCAAAGGCCAAAAAGAGGAACAATTAAGGGATGAAATAGAAGATATAGACACAAACATTGAAGAGGCTAAGCGTCTTAAGAAAAATTCTTTGAGCGCCATGACAGATCAGCAGGCCGAGGTTTTATACAAGAAATACGGCCACATTTTAGGTCCATTTTTGTCGGTTATTTTATTTGATGAGATAGAAAAAGCCGATGAATATTTTCGCAAAATGCTTTATGGCGTGTTTGATGAGGGCATATTAAGATTGCGTAGCGGTCAAGTTACTAACTTGCGCAATTCCATTATTTTATTGACTTCCAACGTCGGAGAGAGTGAGATCCGCGATAGATTGAGCGGTCGTAGGATCGGTTTTCTGTCAGCCGCCAATAAAAGTCGTGGAGTTGGCAATCTGGATCAAGAGATGTACGAAATAGCCAGAGAAGCCGCCACTCGCTTTTTTGAAGCGCCGTTTTTGGGGAGAATCAGCATTCTATCTGTCTTCCGGCCTTTGAACAGAAAAACTATGATGGAAATTTTGGAATTAAAATTAAGAGAACTTAAACAAGTATTAGTTGAAACAAAGGTTCCGGTTGGCTTAGTCGTTGATGGCGCGGTTATGGATTTTCTTCTGGATAAAGCTATGAAATATCCAGATGAGGGCGCGCGCGTCTTAGAAAGGCGCGTAACGGAAAAGATCAAACCGGAATTGGCGGCGCTGATTAATGCCGGAAGCATCAAGAGAGGAGATGTTATTCATGTTAAGTTAAGTGGGCGTGGGAATAAGAAAGATATTACATTCTTTAATCAGCCCAATCTTGATAAGACAAAATAAAAAAATAGCCCCGCACTTTCGGGGCTTTTGTATTTTTATTTTTTTAAGATTTTAAAAGCTTTCCGAACAGCTTCCATTTCATCAGGAAACATAGCTGTGATA
>JAUYMR010000028.1 GCA_030698695.1 bacterium
CGAAGAATCTGACGAAAATCTGGTGAGTATCAATATTCCGGATGGCATAACGTTTAGCAAGTTAATGCAAGATCTCAACATAGCGCCTGAAATTTCTGGCGCTATTTTGGACAGCTCTAAACCGGTTTATGATTTATCCACCATCGTTAGCAATCATGAATTGACTTTAGCTTTAGCTAACAGTGACGCATCTCTGCGTCGTTTAATATATAAAATAGATAGCAACAGGGAATTGGTTGTTACTAAAGTAGATAGTGATCAAGCCGCGGCCACCAGCACTAATAATTTTATAGCCAAGGTGCAACCTATACCCTATGAAATCAAGATCGCAGAACTAAGGGGTATTATAGACACGTCCCTTTATGAGGCCTTTATTGCCGCTGATCAAGACGTTAGATTGGCCTTAAGTGTGGCTGAAATATTTGCTTGGCAAGTGGATTTTGCCGCTGATATCCGCAGTGGCGATAGTTTCCAATTGGTTTATGAAAAACGATTTTTAGATGGTAAGTATATTATGCCGGGTAAAATCTTGGGAGCTCAATTTATAAATGATGGGCATAAATTTCAAGGTTTTTATTTTGGATCCGATAATACAGAAGTTGGTTATTATGATGAAGAGGGCAACTCCCTACAAAAACAATTTTTAAAATCACCACTGCAATATAAATATATAAGCTCTGGTTTTAGTTATGCTCGGGTTAATCCAGTAACCAAAAAAGTTTCTCCTCATCGTGGCATAGATTATGCCGCTAATTATGGCACGCCAGCGGTATCGGTTGGCGATGGTACGATAGTCCAAGCTGGCTGGAACGGACCCTATGGCATTTCGGCGACCGTTAGACATAATGAAACTTATACTACTGTCTATGGCCATTTTTCTAGTTTGGCTAAGAGCATTAGAGTTGGCGCGAAAATCAAACAAGGTCAAATAGTGGGCTACGTCGGCGCCACCGGAGAGGCCACTGGACCGCATTTACATTATGAAATGCATAAATTCGGTGGTTATGTTAATCCGTTTACGGAAGAAATACCGCCGGGCAACCCCATAGCTGAAATTGATAGAGTAGAATTTAACAAATTGGTCGCCGATAATTCTTTTGATTAAATATCATTTAATATGTTTTTTCTTAAAGATTTACACATAGTTGTCCCCATCGCCATATCATTATTATTATTGATAATTATTTTGGCTGTCGTTTATGTGAATTTCGCTGACATAGATCATTTATTAGTTATTCATTTTGATGCCTATCGTGGTATTGATTATTTTGGTGAAAGAAGTGATGTATATGATATTTGGTTTTCAGGATTGGCATTGGTGGCAATTAATATATTTTTGATATCTGTTTTTTATAAAAGGCGGCGTTTCGCGGCGTATTTATTATCCTATGGCACAGCCATTATTGTTGTATTGATTTTATTAGCCATAGATGCTATCATTTCAATTAACTAATATATGTTCGCTATCATTCAAACTGGCGGCAAACAATACAAAGTTGCTGTCGGACAAAAAGTGAAAATTGAAAAATTAACAGTCGCCGATGGCGACGCGGTTATTTTTGATAAAATTTTATTAATGGCTGATGGCGATAAGGTACAAATTGGTCAGCCGTATTTGAGTGGCGCTAAAGTTGAAGGTAAAGTTCTCAAACAGGGGAGGCATGATAAGGTAATCGTTTTTAAATACCACTCCAAGACTCGGCAGAAGAAAAAGAAAGGACATAGACAGCCGTTTACAGAAGTAGAAATAGTAAAAATTAGTTAATTAGTGAATTAATAGGACAAATAAAAAGGGGCGCGCGAGCGCCTCCTTTGTTTGACTTCTTAGAATATTGGGGCCACCTAAGGAAAGGATACCGCTATGCTGATAGCTTGCTATTGCCGTAGGCGTAGTCGTAATGGTGAGAAATGGGGTCGGATGAGTGTCGGATTAATCTTAAAAGAATTCCCTTGGTTAGATTCAGTTGTCAGAGAATTGAGAATCAGACTTTGGTGGATGACTAATTGTTATTGCCATACTTGCAAGGCAAACTATTTTCCAAGTCAATTTGTAACTATGTATGTAGATTACCGAGGGAGGGCCCCTAAGGTGTATTTACAGACAAACCTTCGTCATAGCTCCCCTTTACCGCAGATGCTCCATGGTAATATGTATTTCCCGACTTTAATAGAAAGAATTAGATTGATGGTGCTTAAAGACGCAAACCGATGTTGTTCCGCCCGATTATCCGGGCGGTTTTTAATTATGCAATGATAACTATCCTCTGTTATCAATAGCGTTCCCTAAAGTGTCTTCGTCGGCAAATTCTATTTCGCCGCCAGTGGGTAGGCCTATGCCGAGACGGCTTATTTTTTTAACGCGTCCTTTCAAATCTTGTAAAATTAGCGCGGCGTTTAAATCTCCGTAAGTCGTGGGATTCATAGCTAAGATAATTTCCTCAGCTTGACCGCCCAAGTCTTTATCAATCATTTTTTTGAGACTGCTTAGACGCAGTTTTTGCAAGCTATCCAAAACCCCGTCTTTTTTTAATTCCCCCAATACCAAATAGCGTCCGCTAAACTTTTTAGTTTTTTCTAAGGAAATCAGATCGGTTTCTTTTTCTACGATGGCGATAATATCTTTACGTCTTTGATTATTGTTACAAATATCGCAAGTATTTTTAGGACCCAGATAACTAAAGAAGCATTGAGGACATATTTTAACATTCCTCAGGTCATCAACGGCTTTGGCCAGATCG
The DNA here is from genome assembly GCA_030698695.1 of bacterium. Lineage (GTDB taxonomy): Bacteria > Patescibacteriota > Minisyncoccia > UBA6257 > WO2-44-18 > JAUYHP01. The sequence goes on from JAUYMR010000028.1 coordinate 2,739, forward strand.
GCTACGGGAGCATCTCCTAAGGTTTTGATATAAAAAGCCAGACGAGTTGCTTGACGCGGCCCGATAGATGGTAATTTAGCAAAGAGGTCAACAAAATTTTGAATGGGTTTTGGAAGCATTTTGATTAACTGGTGAATTGGTTAGTTGGTGGGGTTGATCCGAAAACTAATTTACTAAGTAACTAATGCACTGTGTCTATATTCTTAAAACTGGCCCTTTCAGGATCAAATTTTAGTTTGACTGTTCCTGTGGGACCATTACGATGTTTGGCTATAATAATTTCAGCGGTATTTTCTTCTTCGGGCGTGACATTCATCTTGTCTTTGTCCTTGCGATAAATAAACAACACCACATCAGCATCTTGTTCTAAGCTACCACTTTCACGTAAGTCGGCCAAACGGGGGATTCTACTCTCTCTTTGGTCAACAGCCCTAGATAGTTGAGACAATGCCAATACGGGCACGTTTAACTCACGCGCCAGTCCCTTTAATCCACGAGAGATTTCAGTTATTTGCTGAACCATACTTTCAGAATTGGTTCGTGGTTGAATAAGTTGGAGATAGTCAATAATTATCAAGCTTAAGCCGCTGTCCATCTGTAGGCGGCGCGCCATAGATCTCATTTGCAAAATATTCGGCGAGGGAGTGTCATCTATATAAAGCTGGGCGTGTGATAAAACATCTAAAGAATTTTGTATGAGGGCAAAATCCGTTTCGTCAGATATTCTACCGGTTCTGAGCTTCCACAATGGCACTTGTGCTTCGGCTGAAATTAAACGATCTACAACCTGTTCGCGAGACATTTCCAGCGAAAATATGCCAACTGGCAGTTTTTCTTTAACGGCGACATGTCTAGCAATATCTAACATTAAAGATGTTTTTCCGAGTGACGGTCTGGCGCCCAACATAATAAGGTCTGAGTTTTGTAGACCGGATAATTTATCATCAAGTTGACTAAAGCCAGTAGGCACGCCACGCAAATTTGCTCCTCCCGAATGAAGTTTCTCAATACGCTCATAAGCGCCCTTTAATTCGTCTTTAATATTCACAAACTTTTGTAATTGAGAATTTTGAGAAATGGAAAATATTCTTTGCTCAATATCATCCAGAACATTTTCAATATTTTCTCCGGCGTTAAAAGCCTTTTCGGCAATGTGCGCCGAGGTGTTTATAAGATCGCGTAAGATCTTCTTTTCTTTTACGATTTTAGCGTAATGCTCAACGTGAGAAGAGGTTGGAACGCTGTTTATTAGACGCGATAAATATGTGGATCCGCCAATATCCTGCAATTGCTTATCTTCCTTTAGCTTGCTAGTAACGCTCAAGATATCAATGGGCTGATGTTTTTCATAAAGATCTAAAATAGTTCCATAGATTTTTCCATTAGCAGAACTATAAAAATCTTCAGGAGTTAAAATGTCAGCGGCTTTAATAATAGCGCCCTGGTCTATCATTAGGGAGCCCAAAACCGATTCCTCAGCTTCTAAATTTTGTGGAGGCAACTTGAGATTTTTATCCATAAAAATTAAATCCAAAAATTAAAGCATAAATGACAAAACATCTTGCCATTTAGATTTTGTTATTTGAATTTGGCAACGATCAACGGTCCTCGCGGCGTATCTTCTAATGTATATCCTAAACCTTCTATTTGTTTGCGCAAGAGGTCGGCTTGGACAAACTGTTTATTACTCCTTAATAACTCACGTTTCTTGGCTAAATGTCTTATTTTGAACGGAATTTTGGGCTCTTTGAGCGATATTTTCAGGTCTGCGAGGCGAGATTTTAGCCATTGAGCGATATTGCGGGCAGTTTTCTTGTCCAAATCCCAAATTAGGGGATTAACGCCGTTTATTAAAGCAAAGATGGTGGCGATAGCTTCGGGCGTATTGAAATCATTTTCCAGGGCCGCTAAGAATTTATCATTATAATTTTCGATATCTACTTTTGGCCCCGATGTTTTATTCGCCAGTTTTAATTTGGCCAAGAATTCAACTATGCCGGCCAAGGACTTCTCAGTATCAATTACGAGCTGGTTGTTGTAATCCAAAGGAGAGCGATAGTGATGAGTTAAAATGACATAACGCAAAATTTCCGGACGGTATTTTTCCAAAAAATCATTTATGGTTATAAAATTTCCCAAACTCTTAGACATTTTTTGGCCGTTAACCAACAATGTTCCAACGTGGGACCATATTTTAACTAATGGCGTTTTCCCAGATGCGGATTCTTGTTGAGCAATCTCGGCTTCGTGATGGGGGAATTTAATATCCACGCCTCCGCCGTGCCAATCATATTGCGGGCCGAAATAATATTCTGTTATGGCGGTATCTTCAATGTGCCAACCGGGACGTCCAGCTCCAAACGACGCCGGCCAAGATGGCTCGTCGTCCTTTTTGAATTTCCAAAGATTAAAATCGCCTCGATTGTGTTTGGCAATATTTTCATCTATTCGGGAAACGCTATCTTCGGATTGAGCAACGGTGCGTTTGGCTAATTTGCCGTAATCCTTAAACTTGGCAATATCAAAATAATAACCATCATCAAGTTTATAGGCATAGCCCTTATCAATCAGCGCTTGAACCTGTTTAATTATTTCTTTGATATATTTTGTGGCGGGAGCGTATTTGCTAACCTCATTTATGCCCAATCTCTTTATGGTCTGACGGTAGGCTAGGGCATATTTCTTTGCTAACGCTGATGGCAACAATTTCTCTTCCCGGGCTTGCTGAATAATCTTATCATCAATATCAGTGATGTTTTGTAAGTAATATATTTTATAATTCTGCGATCTTAGATAATGGACGAGTGTATCAAAAAATAGATAGGTGCGGGCATTGCCAATATGAATACGATCGTACACCGTCGGCCCACAGACAAATAATTTAATGGGTCCCTTTGCTGGCTTTTTAAGTTCTTTCTTTTGTCGAGTAAGAGAATCGTAAATTTTCATCTGTTTTAGTTAGCGAGGATTGTTATGCCCGTTTACAACCATCCCTTATTTTTGAATATTAATATAAGTATAACCACTACCACAATAGAACCAATAGCCACAAGCCAAAGGTTTAACGATAAGAATGCTAAATAATCAATTTGTAATATAGAAGTTACTAAAAAGATAGGGAAAGTTAAGAAGGCCAAAATAGTAAAGCGTTGCATAACCCTATTGGTTTTAGCATTGAGCAATTGGCCGTTGGTTGATTCTAAAGACTCTATAACTTGACGATGGTTTTCCAAAGTGTGCGTTGTTTTGATATGATCGCCGATCAAATCGTTAAGATAAACTTCGGAGTTGCCTCCCCAAAATTTTTTACCGACATCGGCTAATGACTTCAAAATTATTTCTTGTGGACGGCTAATTATGCTGTAATCCATTATATCTCGTTTAACATAGGAAATACGTTGCAATAACAATTCCTCGCGCCCTTTAAATATTTCCTGCGTGATATAACTAAGACTTTCTTGAATATGAATAAGTTGCTTATCAGAAAAGCTGATAATTTCTTGTATTAAATAGTAAATGAGACGGACGGTGTCATGATCTAGGGCCAAATTTTTGAGATGTTTATTATTGCCAAGAGATCTATAAAACGCGTCAAAGAGTTCCAATTTTTCATAGCGAATCGTAATAACTTGTTTTTTGGTGATTAAAAAATCTATCTCCACACGACGTGAAGTTTTCAAGATAAAATCATAAAGAGGCAGGTGATAAGTTAGGTAAAGATAATCTTTGTAATTTTCCACCTTGGATCGGCTAGAAAAATGCAGCAATTCATCTAAAATAATTGGAT
>JAUYMR010000034.1 GCA_030698695.1 bacterium
ACGCGGCAAAGACTTAGTAATTCTGTTCGTGTTTTTAATGAAGGGGAACAATGTGTTGTTTGATAATGAATGTAAAGAATCACAACAATACATAGCCGCCTGACAATCCGGGTTAAGCCATTTCATAAAACAATTAAAGGCGGACACGCAACTTATTGAGTCAATGTCGGGACTTTCGGGTGATACCAATAAAATTGTTTCACTAAATCTTAATTTCTGCAAAGCTTTTTTAAAAGATCGCCGCAGTTCTTCTGGCATAACAACCTCCTTTGATTCAAAGAACTATTTCAAGATACTACGCGAAAACCATAAAATCAATGGACATGCTTATATCAGAACTTTTATAACCATCTTTTAGAACAGTCACAAACAACTGGTGGGCAGTGAGGGATTCGAACCCCCGAAGGCCGAAGCCAACGCGTCTACAGCGCGTCCCTTTTGACCGCTTAGGTAACTGCCCGCGAATTATCATCAATGTATTTGTTGAGTATATCTCTTATTTGTTGCCTAAGCAATCTCTTCCCTTCTGTAGTTTTTAAGAATTTTTCTCTACGCATAGCGTCACTTTTTAAGATATATGACTCATTGTGAATCATTTTTAACGGCCTAAAATTTCTAGTTGATTTTACTTTTCCATAACTATGATCCTTGAAGCGTTCTTCTAAATCAGCGGTCATCCCAGTATAAAGATTGTTATTGTTAAGTAATAAAATATAAACGTAATACATAAATGATATAAGGAATTCGTCCTGTCATTCGACAGGACGCCCCGTCGGATGGAGGATTCGTCCTGTCATTCGACAGGACGCCCCGTCGGATGACGGGGCGAACCCCAGAAGGCATAAAGCCAACGCGTCTACAGCGCGTCCCTTTTGACCGCTTAGGTAACTGCCCGCTTATTAACTATTGTCAATTTTGTCGTCGTTAATCTCGGCTTGATCCTTAAACATTTCTCTTATATCACCTCTATTTTCGGAATTTTTTGTCGGATCGTTCTTCTTAAGCTTATTGATATAAATATTGGTCAGATTGTCAACTTTCATAACCAACACTTTAAATTTTCGCAACGTCTTGCCAAAAAAAGTATGTAAGGCGGCATCTATTCTGGCTAGGGGTAATTTATTCATAATCTTATCAACATAATCCTTCCGCTCATTGGTTTCTGGCAGTATTTCTACTCTGGCCCTAACTCTAGCAACTAAATATATCATCACCCCCAAACTCAAAATAACTGCTGTTTGTAAAATAAAGTTATACATACCAATTTTTTCTAAATTTAAGAATTCAATCGTAGCGATAGAAATTTAGCTACAAAATGAGCATCCCGCTCTGCGGGAATACTTATACTATAACTCGTATCTACAAAATCTCTCAACCTTAATATTCTCACCAACTTTAGCAATAGTATTTTTTACAAGATTTTCCACTGTTAGAGATTCGTCTTTAACATATGGTTGCTGTGACAAGGATTCCATATTATCTGGGTTCATGGCGGCAATTTGCATAGCTAACTCATGGGCCAATTCTTGGAATGGATCGGAATGCGCTACAAAATCCGTCTCGCATCTTAATTCTAATAAAACTCCAACCCTATTATTGTGAATATATGATTTAAGGAAACCGGCGCCAGTGTTACGATTAGCCTTCTTCTCGGCTTTTAGTAGTCCCCTCTCATTGATTAATTTCACCGCCTCATCAATATCCCCCTTGGCATCTTCTATGGCTCTTTTACAATCCATTATCCCAGCTCCGGTCATTTCTCTTAATTTTTGCACATCAGACGTAGACATTGTTTTTAATTAGTTGGTTTATCTTTCGCCCCTACTTCTTCTTTCTTTACTTCCTCCTTCATTTTAGCAACCGCATTTCTTTCCTGTTGACCTTGTTCTATTCCTTGATGTAAATGATTCAATACCCAAACAACGCTAGATTTGGCATTGCTATTACAAGGAATAATATATTCCATATCCACCGGATTTGTATTGCTGTTCACTAGGGCAACCACTGGAATCTTTAGACGTTTAGCTTCGCGAATACCGGTATCGTGCTCCTCAGCATCAACAACTAACAATACCTCTGGCAAACGATCATATTTTTCCAAGCCGCCGAAAAGCGTAGTTAAACGATTTATTTCCTTATCAAATTGAAATCTTTCTTTCTTGGTATATTTTTCCAACTTGCCAGTTTCACGATCAGCTTTTAAATTCATATAGTAATGCAAACGCTGTGAAAGGGTTTTGTAATTGGTTAAAGTGCCTCCCAGCCAACGATTTGTAACATACGGCAAACCGAACTTATCAGCCATTGCCTTAATTGATTCTTGCGCGGCTGGCAAAGTACCCACTAGCAAAATCAAACCGCCTTTTTTGGCAATTTCTTGTAAAAATTCTTTTGCCTCTTTCAATTTATCTAGAGTTTGCACTGGATCAAAAAGCTCTATACCGTTTCTAACCATCTCGGTATATTTTTTCATCTTGGGATGGGTCTTAGACTTAGAACGCCCATACAAAACTCCCGCTTTAAGCATTTCTTCCAATAACAACTGATCTATCGGGGTAGATTCAGCTATTTCCTGATCAGCATCAGTTATTGTTTGATTGTTATTATCTAATTCGGACATTAAAGAAGATTATATACTAAACTGGTCTATCTTGGCAAGCAACTGTTTTTTGAAAACAGCTTGAGAGAATCTTTGGGCCTTTTCGCTAATTAGCTTTCTATTAAAATCGATACTTTGTGAACGCTTCACGGCTGTTATTAAACTCTCACTATTTTGTTCTGAAAATAAAATACCGGTTACGCCATCCTCTACTATCTCCATGGCGCCACCTGCCCGATAAGCAATTATAGGCGATCCGCATGCTTGAGCCTCCGCGGCCACCAATCCAAAATCTTCAACCTGAGGAAAAATCAAGGCTTCAGCGCCGCCATATATCTTTCTTAATTTATTTTCGTCGTCAACAAATGGTATAAATTCAATATTTTTAGCTTTTAAGTTATGGCTTATAACTTTTAGATTTTGATCTTCTGGCCCGGACCCAATAATTTTTAAAGGCAAGCCCAATTTCGCAAATGATTCAATTATTAAATCAAAGCGCTTGTAATGAAGCATGCGGCCGATAGCTAAATAGTAAGTCTCAGCTTCGCGTGTTTGTTTGGGCTCATAAAAAAATTGACTAACGTTAACTGGTGGATATGCCACTTCAGCATCACGATTATAATATTTCTTTATTTTGTCGGCTATAAAATTGGAATTAGCTAACAAAACATCGGGTTTTTGACCAACTTTATAATCCCATCTTTTTAAATAATTGTGATTTGGTTTTAAAAATAAGTTTCTGAATTTTGAATTTTTATTTTTGAATTTGGAATTTATATAATCTGGCTCCCAAGCATAGCGGAGCGGCGTATGGACATAACAAAGATGAAATGATTTTGATGCCCAGCGCGACAAATTAAAACCTTTGGCGAATCCGGCCGTATCAGATATGACTAAATCGTATTGCCCATTAACAAACACCGTTTTGGACGCTAGCGGCATAAACGGTATAAACCATCTGTGATGATTGCGCACAATCGGCCAATCTAAAAAACTGGTCTTCTTTACTCTATTTTTGAAACGACCCAAAGTTTTGCGCTCATCATAAAAAAGAGTATAAATATCGGCTTCGGGAAAGATATCCACCAAAGCTTCCAACACTCGCTCTCCCCCGCCGTATTGATTTAAATAATCATGCAATAATGCGACACGCATAACATCACTATGACAAATGACTTTGACTATGACAAACAAAAAGCGTGTATAATAAAATCATGAAACGCTTAGCGGATATTATCTGTGGCTCTATCGGGCTTATTATATCAGCCCCCCTTTGGCCGATTATCGCTTTAGCTATAAAACTGGAAACCCTAGGGCCAGCCATCGTGAAACTTGATCGTGTCAGCGGAGGTCGCGTAATTAAAGTCTATAAATTCCGCTCAATGGTAGACGGCGCGCACGATTTAAAACCAAAACTAAAGGCGTTGAATCAGCGTCTTGACGGCCCATTTTTTAAAATCAAACACGATCCCAGATTAACCAAAATCGGAAAGATCATCAGAAAATTCCGCCTAGATGAAATACCCCAATTTCTCAATGTTTTAAAAGGCGACTTATCGCTTGTGGGACCAAGACCGCATGAGCCACAAGAAGTCATTTATTATCCTTGGGAATATAAACATCTAATACTGGCCAAATCCGGACTCACTGGTCTGTCACAGGTAAGTGGCGCGTCCAGTTTACCTTTTTTGAAAGAACTTGAGTTAGATAGCCATTATGTTCAAAACAGATCTGGCTGGATGGACGCTAAAATCATAGCCAAGACAGCGGCTATTATGTTTTTTGACCCTACAGCAGTTTAAATTTTGACAATTGCAATGAAAATAAATTAAATTATAGGAAGTCCATTGACTGGTCCTTTTTATGAAAGGGGTCGCTATGTCGGACAGTTCGAAACTTTTCAAGGAAGCTCGCGCGATGATACGACAGAAATCGTCTTATTCTGATGATGAAGTTCTGGAATTCATTGAGAAACTTCCCATAATATACCATAGATGAACTGGAAAGCACTCGGCATATGTTAAAAGCGTTAGGAAAACAACGTCCTCAATTACTTGATAGCTTGCACCAAAAAGGCGCCGTCAAATATAGCTCATAATAAAAATCATCCCGACTGCTGAAGTCGGGATTTTGCTATTTACAACGATCTTTCAGAAAACCTCCGATACCACGGACTTTAATCTAAAGAATTTTTGCCACCAACAATTTCTATTATCTTATATCTAGACAAATGACCGTAAACAATTTTTATATTGCCGACGGATGTTTTGAAATGATCAGCCAAAATTTCTAAAAGCCGCTGATTGGCTCTGCCATCTCTGGGAGGCGCGTCCACTTTTACTATCAGCATTTCTTCGCCTTGTTTAACACTAGGTTGTTTTGCGTTAGGAGTAACGCGTATTTGGTAACGCATTCTATATAATTCACTATTGACTACTTAATCTAACGGCAGTAAGCTCTTGTTAGCAGTTTAATTCTTTTATAATGGAGAGTAAAATGAACGATATCCCAACCAGCATTACTCCACCTGAATTCATAAAAATGATTCAAGATGATAGCGTCACCGATCAAGAGCTTGAAGATCTTTTTTCTAAAATAATTCCCGTTAATTCGGGAAGTGAAGAGCTGACGGAAAGTCAAAACAGAGAGGTAATGAAACTGTTAAAAAAATATCGCCCTCAATTATACACAATCATCATGGTCAGTTGTCCCATTTTGGAAAAACAACCAAAGTCTAAAATCCACATTTCTCCGTTAAGCCGACAGGCCCATCCAGCATTATTGTCTAATATCTACGCCACGTCTAAAAAAAGGAGAACGTCATGACATCTCAATCAGCTAGATCGTTGAAAATACATCATTTGAGGTCTGCTGCTAATAAAGTTCATTCTTCAAGAATAAATTATAAAAAGGCGATAGCAGTTTTGCATCATGACGATGACATCTGCACCGCCCCATTGAACGAAGATGGCCTCTGTACTAAATGCCTCATTGTGCCCGACACGCAAGAAATTCGTATATATTACTATTGTCCTTATTGTGAAATCCCTCTTAGAAAAATGAATTGCCATAGATGCCATAGAAAATTTGAAAAACCAGAAAAGTCTTAGCCAACAAACAAAACCCCGTCATCGGGGTTTTTTATTAAAGCTATTGACAGATTCTATGGGTTTGTTAACATACCCATAGTCATGATCCTTTGTGTTGACCGGACAGACCAGTACTGAGTCGGTCTCCAATGCAGAGAAGTGATGCGCCATGGTGTCGCCCGATGAAACTGGAAGGCCACCGTACTGGCGGCTCCGCTCCCAGCGTAAATCGGTCTCCAACGCCATGAAGAAATACTCACCAGCCCGACTCTTCGGAGAAGGGCTATTTTTTTATTAATACCATTCCCTCCTACCCATAACACTTTTTATCCTTAGACAGATTCAAGACTGTCAAACATCACCTCCCACGACATCTCTTACATCTCTTACACCCCTCCCCAACAACATCCTTACAAACTGGAGTTTGTAAGGATGTTGTTATTACCCGTGGCATTTTTTATCCTGTCATTCAACATGATTACAAAATATCACTTTCCGTGACACTTCTTATATTTTTTTCCGCTTCCACACGAACAAGGATCATTTCTACCCACTTTGCCAACGACAAAACTAGAGTTAGATGTTGCTTGTGGAATATTTGGCGACACCCCCTGCATTTCGCCAGCCACATTAACTATTTTACTATCATTACTGCTTGCCACGGTCAACTTATCACTATTTTCCGCCATCCATTTTTCAAAATCAGTTAAGAGCTGTTGAAAAAGCATATGCCCCTCACGACGATACTCTACCAACGGATCATGTTGACCATAAGCGCGCAATCTAACCGATTCGCCCAAGGCCTCCATATTTTCCAAATGATTCATCCACAACAAGTCCAACATCTGCAATACTCTAGGCACTGCCCCTAAGGGTAGTGATATCTCGCGAGTTAAAGATTGCTCTCTGTCACTTCTAATCTCTTCGTTTTTGCCACTATCATAATCGTCACTCAACACCTGATGTTGGACACCCGACGCCAGCTGTTTGACATCCGGTACCTGACACTTACCGCTCGTTAATATCTCTTGGCGTTTTTTATAAATAGCCGATCTTTGTTTGTTTAAAACATCGTCATATTCCAACAAGTGTTTGCGAGCGTCAAAATTAAAACCCTCTACTTTCCCCTGAGCTTGAGAAATGGCCCGATTAAGCATACCCGCTTGAATAGGTGTGTCTTCCGGCATTTTAAACGCTTCCATAAAACGTTGAATCCGTCCGCCGCCAAAAATACGCAACAAATCATCCTCTAACGATAAAAAGAATTGAGACGACCCCGGATCGCCCTGACGGCCGGCGCGGCCGCGCAACTGGTTATCAATACGACGCGAATCATGTCTTTCGGTGCCGACAACATGCAAACCACCAGCATCTTTAACTTTTTGAGATGATAAAACATCGGGCGGATTACCTCCTAAAATAATATCCACGCCACGACCAGCCATGTTGGTGGCTACCGTTATAGTATTTAGCTTACCGGCTTGAGCGATAATGCCGCCTTCTCTTTCATGATTCTTGGCGTTGAGCATCTCATACCTGACGCCGGCTCGACGCAAACGATCAGCTAATTCCTCGTTTTTCTCAATAGAAACAGTTCCAATCAAAACCGGCTGCCCATTAGCTGTGCGTTCTTTTATATCCCTAATAATCGCCGCGTATTTACCTTCTCTGGTTTTATAAATCAAATCCGGCAAGTCTTTCCTAACCATTGGTTGATTGGTGAGAATTGTTTTAACTTTCAAGCCATAAACCTTATCAAATTCTTCCGCCGAAGTTTGAGCCGTGCCGGTCATGCCAGATATCTTCTGGTACATACGAAAATAATTTTGGATGGATATAGAAGCATATGTCCTTGATTCATTCTGCACCGACAACCCTTCCTTAGCTTCAATGGCTTGATGTAGTCCACCGGAATAACGTCGACCCAACATTAGACGTCCCGTGAATTGATCAACGATAACAATTTCACCACCCTTTAGCACGTAATCCTTATCTTTTTTAAAAAGCGCGTGAGCTTTTAATGCTTCAACTAAATAATGGGTCAAGCGAAGATTGTCTGAGCCATAGAGATTTTTTATATTCAAAACTTTTTCTACTTTATCTATGCCCGGCTCAGTAATTTCCACCGTGCGCATCTTCTCGTCTACGATGTAATCTTCATCTTTATCCAGGCCGCGCACCACTCTCGCAAAGGTTTTGTAATACTGGCTGGACGCCATATCCGGAGCCGAGATGATCAATGGCGTGCGGGCTTCATCAATTAAAATACTATCTACCTCGTCAATGACGGCGAAATTATACTCCCGTTGTACTTGGTCCTGTGGGCTATAAGCTAAATTATCACGCAAGTAATCAAAGCCAAATTCGTGGTTAGTGCCATAAGTTATATCGGCTTGATAGGCCTCGCGACGACTAATGGGGCGTAAATATTCTTCTTGAACCAAAAAATTTCCCGTTGTATCCCTTTCCTTATCTAACAATTCCGATTCCCTGTGCTCGTGGCCGACTTTATTTTCCAAATTTTGTGATTTTATCTTTTCGCCGGTAAAATCCGGATCGTAGAGCTTAGCGCCCTCATGGACTAAACAAGCCACCTTGAGACCTAGGGCATGATAAATTTGTCCCATCCACACAGCGTCTCTTTTAGCCAAATATTCATTTACGGTAACTACATGCACCCCCTTGCCCGTTAAGGCGTTTAAATAGACTGGCGATGTGGCCGCTAAAGTTTTACCTTCGCCAGTTCTCATCTCAGCGATTTTGCCTTGATGTAAAACAATGCCGCCCATCAATTGGACATCAAAATGACGCTGACCCAATTTCCTTTTTGCCGTTTCTCTGACCAAAGCGAATGCATATGGCAAAACTTTATCTAAACTTTCACCGCCAACCACCAAATCACGAAGTTTATTACTTTCAACCATCAACTGATCATCAGCTAAAGATTTGGTTTCGGGCTCTAAAGCATTAATATCCGCTACCAATCGGAGTAGCTCTTTACTGGATTTTCCGCTAAAAGCAGAGTTGCCCGCGATGGAAAATAATTTGGATAACCACTTTATCATTGTTCTTAGTATACTCCTCCACTCTATGCCTATCAATGAAGTTAATCATCTTCTAAAATGCTCTGCGATAACAAAAACTCCGACGTTAGTCGGAGCATATAATAATCACTCTTTAATTTTTGGCCTATTTTGTTCTTCAGCTAATCTCTTAATCGCGTCTGTCGCCAGAAGTGTTTTGGCGCCAGTATCCATTGACGATAAATTGCCAAAACGAATCATCCTATCAATTTGACTTAAAGCATCTGCTATCAAGCGATCTCTTTTCTCGCGAGCCTCTTTTCTATCTTTCGGATTATTAATTTGATCAATACTCTTTCTGTCTTTCTCTTCTAAACTCAAAACAACTCTATTTTTTTTAAAAAAAGCTATAACGATAAGCATGGCCATGTTGCGACTCAAAAACCTATCGCCCTCTGATTTGTTTTTGTTCTTCACCGCGCTCTCCTTTATTGATTTTTCAATTACCTGGGGTTGTTTTTCTGATTGTGTTGAGACAGAATCTCGCCCAGCACATTCTTCACCTCATCAACAGCCACTCGCACATCCCAATTCTCTCTTTCCACTCTGACCAATTTACCCGGTAATTGCAAATTAACTTCGGCTTTATATACTGGACCCTTGTGATGATGTTGCGTAATGCGGCCGACTTCAACAAAAACATTGAGATCGCCATCGGTTTCCCAACGAGACAAAAACTTATCCAAAGCCCCTATTTTTTCGTTGATGTAAGTCTCTAACGCCGGCGTAGATTCTAAATTGGAATATTTTATATTTATTATCATTAAGGATTTTATGAATTGTTAGTTATTAATATGACTTATACATACTGTACCTCTTCTTCTAATTCTACTCCAAATTTTCTCTTTACTTCAAATTTTATCAACTCTATCAACTTTTTTATATCAGCCGCGCTGGCTTGAGAGGTATTGATAATAAAATTCGGATGTTTGGTGGAAATCATAGCTCCGCCATAGCTAACTCCCTTCAATCCAGCTTGATGTATCAAAAATGCCGTGGGTATAACTGGAAAGGGATCTGTTTTGATGACGCTGACAAATTGCTGAATTTGGTCTTTGTTAATTTTTTTCAAATCAATATTTTTAAAAATACTGCCTATATTAGGATATTCTAACGGCTGTCTTTCTTGACGATATTTGATTTTATCCAAAATCGCGGACGCGATGATTGATTTGTCGCCCTTTTCAAACTGCATCGTGGCTTCAACTATAATATCATTACCATTACTCCTTTTGAAAACGCTATCACGATACCCAAAAACACATTCTTCATTATTTCTTTTAACCAACCTCGGCGATGGACCGCTGATATCTAGACTGACGACTTCTTTTATAACGTTTTTTATCTCACCGCCGAAAGCGCCGGCATTTCCACGAATGGCGCCACCCAATGTCCCCGGCAATCCTCCGGCCCATTCTAGACCAGACAAAGAATGAGCAATTGAATCATTTAATAACTGGGCTATGGAAACGCCAGCCCCGACTCGCATTGTAGTATTTAGCACCTGCAAATTATTAATTTCTGGCTTAATGACTGCGCCGTCAAAACCCCTATCATTAATTAAAAGATTGGTCCCGCCACCTAAAATAAAAATTTTTAATCCGTCGTTTTTGGCTTTAACCACCGCTTTTTCTAACTGACCAACAGTACGAGCAATATAAAAATAACGGGCCGCTCCGCCAATTTTATAACTACTATATTTAGCTAATAAGACCTGACTTTCAAACATAGTTTAAAGTGCGCTACCTAAAAAACTGCGAGTGAATCACCCAAGGGGATACATGTGGTGACCTCCAATTCAAATTGTGTTGAGTGAGTGCGCGTCCATGTATCCCCCCAGATGATCCACGTAATCAATTTAGGGATATAGATCCGTACATCTCCCGCAGTTATCTAGAAAGCCCACGAAGCTATAGTTTAAATTTAGAACTATTGACTTATATTGTCTAGGGGTATATACTCTTCTTAAGAGTGAATGTTGAGTATTCCCTAACGATGATATCGATTAAGGAATGCCCGATCAAATTGTGGCTAAAAACCCCGTTTTACGGGGTTTTTGGTTTATTTTAAAATTTATCAAACATATCTCAATACGTCGCATAAAACGAAAGACTCCACAAACGTGGAGTCTGAAAATGCGGATTATTTACCAACCGCGCGCCTAATGCCGGATACATCGCCAACGGCATCAAACAATCCAGCGGCAAACGCGGAATCAGCCCCTTTTTCATCAACGCGAACTCTGCGGTCACCAGCATAAACAACTGTTTTATCCTTTAAAACAAGCGAGAGATGAACTTCCACGCCCTTTCTAGAATTTTTCTTTTCACTGAAATAAAAACGATCGCTTTTCGTAACCATATCCACATAGGGCACTGAGTACATTTCATAGCGGTTAAAATCTATCAACATACAATCCATTTCCAACACGACATCTGACTCGGCATTGTTGAAAACAGAATTAAACATCTGATCCCCAAAAATCTCTCTCATTGCTTCTGGACCGGAATAATGAGTTACGTTAACCGCTTCAAAATCAAACCCAAGATTTTCCAAGTCTACTTTGGTAGTTTGTCCATATTCAATTTGACGATAGGCAAGCATCATTTTATCCAAATCATTATCAAAAAGACCAGTCTGGGTAATCGCGTGATTCGTAGAAGTACAACCAGTAATAAATGGCAGACAAATCATGATCATCATCACAACAAAACCGATCTTCTTCATAGTAGCTCTCCTTTCTAAGGGGCTTCCTAGATTATAAAAGGACTAAAAAGACTATGATAAAAGACTATATTAACTATCTTATATGGTCAATGATATATTTTTGCATCGCTACAGCGGCACTTGTCAAATATAAATATCTGATATAAAGTATTATAATACAAATCTATAACCCTTATATAAATTGGTATTTTTACTATTATGAAAAAAGATATACATCCCAAATACTTCCCCAATGCTAAAGCTAAATGTGGCTGTGGTAAAGTTTTTACTATCGGATCCACTAAAGAATCTATTGAAGTGGAAATTTGCAGTAATTGCCATCCTTTTTATACCGGCAAAGAAAAAATGATTGATACCGCCGGCAAAGTTGAGAAATTCAGAGCCCGTCGCGAGAAAGCCAAGTCTGCGTCCAAAACCGTTAAAAAGCCGCGAGTTAAAAAGGGTAAAAAGTAATTTAGTTATTAAGTAACTGGTCATTGAGTTATCAGTTAAAAAACACTCGCCATAATTGGAGGGTGTTTTTTATACAGTGACCCCTAACATCTCAATTTATTATCCATTAAATTATACTAGCTCTTCAAAAAAGAAGCCCCACACCATTTCCGTACACTGACGAATTTGATGTGGGGTTGAAGTTTATTGAGAAAGGATCCAAAACCAAGTATCCAAGGGTCCTTACTCGCGAACGAAAGCGAACCAGTCGTTGCCGTCCCAGTCGCCGCCGAGCCAATTGAGGTTGACCTTGCGCTCGGAGTCGCACCACCAGACGTCGCAGACCTGCCGATCGCCCTCGAAGGAACAGTCCTGTAGGGAAACTATCGCCATCGGGTTCATTC
>JAUYMR010000040.1 GCA_030698695.1 bacterium
ATTATTTCTTGCCCTTTCTCAAGAATGTAGGTATTTCCCAAATATCCGTATCTTTTTTGTTTATTTTATCTTTTTTAGATTCTTCTTTCTTTTTATTATCATCTTTGGGCCGTTCCTCAACAATCGCGGTTTGATTAAAAAGCGTTGATGATGGCAATTCACTGCTTTTAGAAACCGCTCCACCATTAAACCCAGCCGCTATTAAGGTTACTTTAAGTTGTCCTTGCTTAATTTTACGATCGTAATATGCGCCGAATATAACTTTAGCGCTAGAATCAATACGATCCGATATTAATTTAGCCATATCATTGATCTCACTCATTCTCATATCACGACCGCCGGCTACGCCAAATAAAATTCCCCTAGCTCCGTCTATTGAAATCTCCACTAAGGGCGAATTGATAGCTTGATTTATGGCAGTTATGGCTCTATCTTGACCACCTGAAATCCCAATGCCGACCAAAGCAGAGCCGGAATCTTTCAAAATGGTTTTAACATCAGCAAAATCAACGTTAATCACGCCCGGAATGGCAATAATTTCCGACAAACCCTGTACCGCGTCCAAAAGCACGCTATCCACATACTCAAAGGCCCTCATTAATGGAGTTTCTTTCTTGATAATGCTGAATATCCTATCGTTGGGTATAACTATGATAGCGTCTACTTTATCTTTAAGCTTTACTAAAGCTTCTGTCGCGATCCTATTACGCTGAGATCCTTCAAATGTGAATGGTTTGGTAACAACTGCTATAGTCAACGCTCCACTTTCTTTGGCCGCCTCTGCCACTACTGGCGACGCGCCAGACCCCGTGCCACCGCCCAATCCGGCTGTAATAAAAACCAAATCGGCCCCTTTTACTATTTCTGATATTTCTGATCTATTCTCTTCAGCTACCTGACGCCCCATATCGGGGTTCATCCCCGTACCCAGTCCCCTAGTCAAGTTTTTACCAATATGAATTTTATGCTTGACATTGCATTGCTCCAACTCTTGAGCATCGGTATTAATGGCTATAAAATCTATTCCCTTCAACTGCAAATCATCTCTCATGCGAGATATGGCGTTGCCGCCCCCTCCGCCCACTCCGACAACTTTAATTTTAGCCAAATAATCCTTGAGATCTTTATTCATAGTAGATTTTTTATTGAAATTTTTTTGTTTTTTAATCATCTATATTATTATAGTGTCTTTATCCTATGGCACAAAATAGCCAGTTATCTTCTTGAAAAATCCTTTAACGGACATATTTTGAACTTGCGATTCAACCGATTTATCAGTAGCCCACATCAACAACCCTAAGGCGCTGGCAAACTCCGGATCTTCCAATTGTAAACCAAACTCGGAATTCATAATTTCCATAAACGATAAATCCGGCATACCAATCTGAGCCGGTAATCTCAACTCCTGTTTCGCTAAATCCACCAAAGCCGGCAACTTAGCTCCGCCGCCAACGATAACAATTCCCGAAGGAAATTGAGCGCTCTTACCAAAATGTCTAAGTTCGTTATTAACAAATTCAAAAATCTCAGCAAGTCTGGCCTCAATAATCTCAGCTATAAAACGACGAGAGATATTCCCTCTAGCGCCGACGTCAATTTTCTGTAGTTCAATAATATCACGCCTATCAACCTCTTTAGCTATAGCCGAACCGAAAGTATATTTAATAGTATCTGCCGTCTCAATGGACGCCTTAAGACCGATTGCTAAATCATTGGTTATATTACTGGAACCAATCGGAAAAATAGCCGTATGTAGTAGTTTATTTTCTTGATATATGCTAAGTCCGGTTTTTCCAAACCCGATATCCAGTAAAATAACTCCTAGTTCTTTCTGATTTTTAGTCAAAGACGACCTAGACGAAGCCAAACTGCCCAAAATCAAACCAGCAATACTGCCTCCGCAAATTTCCACGCACTTGGTTATATTCTTGATAGCCGGAGAAAAAGCGTCAATAATAATACTGCTTACTTCCAATTTATTTCCCATCATCCCCGACGGATCACGTATATCACTAACATCATCAACAATAAATTCACTGGTTATAGTATGTAAAACCATTCTATTAAGCGGCAATCTGATAGCCCTAGACGCTTCCACGGCCCTATTTATGTCTTCTTGAGATATTTCATTATCCGCGCGAGAAACGGCAACGCTACCCTTTGAAAGTTGGATTCTGATATCAGGATTGCCCACACTGAGATAGATATTCTTAATCGCGTCTTTGGAAATTTTTTTGATTTCTCCCAAAACATTATTGACCGCGTAGGTGGCTTCAGCTATATCATCCACTACCCCCTTCCTGATTCCTCCCGACGGCATCTTAATAACACTGATTAATTTCAGCTTATTATTGGGTTTAGATTCGGCCACTAGGGCTTTTATGTTTTTTGATCCAATGTCCAAGCCTACAAAATAATTCGCCATATGATATAATAGACAACTTAACTTTTTAATAACTAATCATTTTAAATAATTCTTTCTCTTTTTTTTCCATTTCTATTCTATCACTATTTTTCTTGTGATCATAGCCCAAAAGGTGCAAAAAACCATGAATCAACATGTAATAAACATCTTCACGCTGGCTCTTTATATAATTGGGATTTAGATATATTTCTCCAAGAGATTCTCCTCTTGTTAAATCAGGTCTGGGAAAATGCTTGGGAAATGGGAAAGACAAAACGTTAAAATTCTTTTTCTCCCCGACATTGTCCTTAGTCAAATAAACCTCAACAACTTTATCGCGCAAATCCATATCACAAGCTATTCTAGTCAAAACTTCGCTGATGGGTTTTTTTAGATTATCAAATTCCTTAGCTAAACTGATAACAATCGCCTTCATAACGCTAACCGGTCATTTCTTTAACTATCTCACTAACAAGCCTAGCATCGGCCTTGCCCCTCAGCTTTTCCATCACTACTTTCATAGCCCCGCCAAAATCCGAACCGGCATGTTGGCTTAATATTTTTTCTATCTCTTTTTTGATATCATCTGGACTAAGTTGTTGAGGCAAATATTTCCGTATTATTTCCAATTCAATTTTTTCCTTATCAGCCAAATCCTGCCTCCCGCCTTTTTCAAAAATAGTTATAGCATCTTTTCGTTTTTTTTCTTCGGTCATAATGACTCGCATCAATTCTTCGGATGTTACGGCGGTGTTATCGGTTTTGCCTCTTTTTTCTATCTCTTTATTATTAATAGCGGCTATCAAAAATCGCAAAACGCCGACAGTATTCTGGTCGGCGTTCTTAAGGGCCATTTTTAAATCTTCGGTTAACTTTTCTTTGGTAACAACCGTACTCATAATAGACCCAATTTCTTAGCCTTAACGACTTCTTTCTTTTTAATATCGCGGTATATAGCCGAGGATCTTCTCTTGATTCTACTCTGGTCTCGTTTTTTGAAACGTCTTTTTTTCGCCTCCAACAAAACACCGCTTTGCCTCACTCTTTTAGTGAAGCGGTATATTAATGAGCTAGCTGATTCATTTTCTCTCTTTTTTACTTGCATATTAAGATAGTCTAACAATTACTCGGCTATTTATCAAGTCCGGGATCGGGCATGGCATCAACATCTTTTTTATGACTCCACCCTCCTAAAAGATGTAAATGAAGATGGTCAATTATCTGGCCGCCTGCTTTGCCGACATTAAAAACCAGCTTATAGCCTTTCAAATTAAGACGCTTTGCCAAATCTTTGGC
>JAUYMR010000043.1 GCA_030698695.1 bacterium
TCGGATCTGTTCTTGGTCTTTTGCCGGTGATAGGCGTAACATTTCCATTTTTTAGCTATGGCGGATCTAGTTTATTGGTTAATGCCATGCTCATAGGCATAGTGCAAAGCATTCATTTAAGGCATAGATTTTAAATTATGAGTATTAAATATAAAATTATGATTTTCTGGCTGATTTTTATGACATTAATTTTGGGTGTCTATTTTTTATATAACGCGGCTCCGGTCAGTGGAGTCAGTCAGTTGCAGACGCTCACTATTAATATAGGTCAAGGTTTTCGGGAAATTGTTGATGTATTGGTTGATAACAATATCATTCGCTCTAAGTCAGTTTTCAAATTATATGCGATTTTAGCTGGCGTGGCCGATGAATTAAAGCCGGGAAATTATTTATTTGACAAGTCGTGGAGCTCGGCTGAAATACTGCGTCAATTAGTTCGTGGTCCGGCAGAAGACATTAGCGTAGTTATTGTAGAGGGGGAAAGTGTGAAAGATATTAATAAAAAATTAGTATCGTTAGGAATCTTGTCAGATCAAGATGTCGTATCTCAAAAGATGGAGGGATATTTATTTCCGGATACATATAGATTATTTCCCCAGTCATCGGTTGGCGCGATTATTAAGAAATTGACAGATAATTTTTTAAAAAAAGCCCAACCGCTTTTAGATCAAGCTCCGAAAGGATATTCTGGCAGGCAAATTTTGATTATGGCGTCTCTTATAGAGAAAGAAGTTCCTTTTGATGGAGATAGATTTATAGTTTCAGGTATTTTATGGAAAAGATTTAAAATTGATATGCCTCTGCAAGTTGATGCCACAGTTTGTTATGCTAAATTGCAAACTAGTAGTAATTGTTATCCATTAAATCGCAGTGATTATGGCATAGATTCGGCGTATAATACGTATAAGCATTATGGCTTGCCGCCCGGGCCCATTGGTAATCCGGGATTGGATTCTATTAAAGCCGCCATAAATCCGATTGATTCACCATATTGGTATTATCTTTCTGATCCTGAAACCCAAAAGACTATTTTTTCTAAGACGCTAGAAGAACATAACGACAACCGCGCTAAATATTTAGGCCTATAGACAATGAGTTTTAGTTTTGGCCAGAAGACCTTTGTGAAGATCTCTGTCGTATAATGATTGAGTATTCCACAGCCCCCCTTGACATTGCTAACCACCTAGTTTAGAATTACTTATTATTGTGTAGTTATTGAATAGTCAACCAAGCGAATTATAAAGAACGCGTGGTTTCTTTTATTCTTATTGTCCCCAAATAAACTCTAAACCATGTCACACCCTCTACCAAATAAGCTGTTTACTTCCAACAACAGCTTGGCATCATACCGACCAAACCTCATAGAAATTCAAACTAAATCATACGACTGGTTCTTTAAAAAGGGGATCGGTGAGCTTTTCAAAGAAATATCTCCTATAAAAGATTATTCTAGCAAGGACCTGGAATTACACTTTTCTGATTACTATTTTGATGAGCCGAAATATGACGAGGCTTATTCTCGTTTAAAAGATTTAACCTATGAAGCTCCTTTGAGAGTCAAATTTAAATTAATCAATCGTAAATTTAAAGAAACTAAAGACCAGGAAATTTATTTTGGTGATTTTCCCATCATGACAGATAGGGGTACTTTTATTATTAATGGCATAGAAAGAGTAGTAGTCTCCCAGTTAATTAGATCGGCTGGCGTGTATTTTACCGCGAACATGTATCGTGGTTCTAAATTGTTTGGCGCTAAAGTTATCCCAGATAGAGGCGCTTGGCTGGAATTTGAAACTGAGGCCGATGGCTTTATTGGTGTTAGAATCGATCGTCGTCGCAAGGCTCCGGTTACGGATTTATTGCGCATCTTCGCCGCCATGGCTGGACAAGCTCAAAGATTTGACGACCCCGAAGAAATGCTTAAAATATCGCCGTTCTTGAAAGCCACTCTAAAGAAAGACGCGGCTAAAAGTACTGATGAATCATATTTGGAAATTTATAAGAGAATTAGGCCGGGCGATCTAGCTACCGTAGATAATGCCAAGGGGCTCATTGATGCCATGTTCCAGAGATTGGATCGTTACGATCTTTCATTGGTTGGCCGCTTTAAATTAAATCAACGTTTAAATATTGAAAAGAAAGAGAGCCACCTCCTTGATCTGGATGATATTATTATGATTGTTCGGGAGATTGCGCGGTTAAACGAAGAACAAACCAGCGAACCTGATGATATAGATCATTTGGGTAATCGTCGCATTCGTCCGGTGGGCGAATTACTCAAGGGCAAAGTCCGCTTGGGTTTAGCTCGTCAGCGTCGCATCGTGCAGGACCGTATGTCAACTTTGGAAATAGCGACACTTACCCCAAGTCAGTTGATAAACATCCGTCCGATATCATCTGTTATAAAAGAGTTTTTTTCATCTTCTCAATTGTCTCAATTTATGGATCAAGTCAATCCATTGGCTGAGCTGGAGCACAAGCGTCGTATATCAGCCATGGGACCAGGCGGTTTGACTAGGGAGCGCGCCGGTTTTGAGGTTCGTGATGTTCACAGATCTCATTACGGTCGCCTATGTCCGATTGAAACACCGGAAGGCGCCAACATCGGTTTGGTAAGTCACTTGGCTTACTATGCTCGCATCAACGACCTCGGATTTTTAGAGACGCCTTATATTTCTGTAAAAAATGGCAAAATTACCGGAGATATGGTTTGGTTGAACGCTTTGGATGAAGAAAAGCACAAAATTGCTCATGGTGGAGTGAAAACTGATGACAATAGAAATATTATTGACGAGGTAGTGGAAGCTAGAATTAAGGGCGAGCCAGGAACTTGTTCCCGAAAAGATGTTGACCTCATAGATATTGCTCCGAATCAGATTATTAGCGTGGCAACATCTTTAATACCATTTTTAGAACATGATGACGCCAACCGAGCTCTGATGGGATCTAATATGCAACGACAAGCAGTGGTGGCAGTTCAACCAGAAGCTCCTTATGTGGGCACTGGCGCCGAAGTTGAAGCGGCTCGTTATTCAGGATATTTATTGACAGCTGAAGATGATGGAGTTATTAGTGCCGTAGATGCCGATCATATTGTTTTAAAAACCAAAAAGGGCAAATCAGTAACCTATAATTTAAATAAATTTAAGAGATCCAATCAATTTACTTGCATTTCTCAACGTCCATTGGTTATGAAGGGAGACAAGGTGAGGAGCGGACAAATTCTATGCGATGGCCCGTCCATTGATAATGGTGTCTTGGCTTTGGGTAAAAATTTATTAGTTGCCTTTGTGAGTTGGGAGGGCGGCAATTTTGAAGATGCCATAATTATTTCTGAAAGAGTCGTGAGTAGCGATCGTTTTACATCCATTCACATAGAACAATTTGATTGTGATGTTCGCGACACTAAACTTGGTCCCGAGATAACCACCCCTGATATACCAAACGTATCTGAAGATAAATTAAAAAACCTTGATGAAGAGGGCATCGTGCGCATAGGAGCTGAAGTTGGTTCCGGTGATATATTAGTTGGAAAAATTTCACCAAAGGGAGAGAGCGAGCTTACGGCTGAGGAGCGTTTATTGCGAGCTATTTTCGGCGAAAAGGCCAGAGATGTTAAAGATACTTCTTTAACTATGCCGCATGGCAATCATGGTCGTGTGGTGGGAGTTAAAATATTCTCTCGTGAAAAGGGAGATAAATTAGAGCCCGGCATTATTAAAAGAATTCAGGTAGAAATAGCTCAATTGAGAAAGGTAAGAGCGGGAGATAAGTTATCCGGTCGTCATGGAAATAAGGGTGTTATTTCCCAAGTAAGGCCGGTTGAGGATATGCCTTATTTAGAGGATGGCACTCCGGTGGATATTGTTCTCAATCCATTAGGCGTTGCTTCTAGAATGAATCTTGGACAGATTTTGGAAACTCATCTGGGATGGGCAGCCAAAAAACTTGGCTATAGATCGTCTACTCCGGCATTGGCTGGGGCTACCGAAAAACAAATAAAAGAAGAACTTCGTAAAGCCGGTCTTCCGGAAAGCGGCAAAGTAATAGCTTATGATGGCCGTAACGGCAAGCCTTTCGCTCAACCAGTCACCGTGGGAATTATTTATGTAATGAAACTGAACCACTTAGTTGAAGATAAGATTCATATGCGCTCCATCGGCCCATACTCTCTTATCACTCAACAACCCTTGGGCGGCAAAGCTCAATTTGGCGGCCAACGTTTTGGAGAAATGGAAGTTTGGGCTTTAGAAGGTTATGGAGCATCCCATGTTCTGCAAGAAATGTTGACTATAAAATCTGATGATGTTTTGGGGAGATCCTCGGCTTACGAGTCAATAATTCGCGGTGAAAAAATCAAAAGTCCGAATATACCAGCATCATTCAATGTTTTAATCAGTGAATTAAAAGCTTTGGGCCTAGGAGTTGATCTAGTCAATCAAAGTGGCGGCGTTAAAGATAAAAAAGCCAATAAAAATTTATAAATTATATGGATTTTGACGCTATTCAATTAAAATTAGCTTCGCCAGAGGAAATTCTTCGCTGGTCTTATGGCGAGGTTATTAAGCCGGAAACTATTAATTATAGAACTCAGCGCCCAGAAAAAGATGGGTTGTTTTCGGAGAGAATTTTCGGTCCAACCAAAGATTGGGAATGTTATTGTGGCAAATATCGTCGCATTCGTTATAAGGGGGTGGTTTGCGACAAGTGTGGCGTTGAAGTAACTAGAGCTTTTGTGCGTCGCGAGAGACTGGGTCATATTAAATTAGCCGCTCCAGTGGCTCATATTTGGTTTTTCCGCAGCGCGCCATCTAAATTAAGCTTGCTTTTAGATATTCCTCTGCCCAAATTAGAGAGGGTCATTTATTACGCGTCATACATTGTTACTTCTGTTAATGAAGAAGAAAGAAAAAAAACGTTACAAGATTTAGAAAAAGAATTTACTGTTCGCAAAAAAACTTCTCGCAAAGACGGAGTTAAGGCGTCAACATTAAGATCGGCTATGTTGGAAACCAAAAAAGAATTGGAATCTTTAAAAATCGGTCAAATTATTATGGAGACCGAAATGCATAATTTAGCTAGACGCTTCGGATCTATCTTTGAGGCCAGTACCGGCGCCGGCGCCATAAGAAAGATTTTGGAAGATATGGATTTGAAAAAGACGGTTTTGGCCATAGAAAAGGAGCGCGAAACGGCCACGGATGCTTTGCGAGAGGTGCGCATTTTGCGTCGCCTTAAATTATTTAAGTCTTTATTGAATCACGACATGCGACCCGAGTGGGTGATATTTACGGTGTTGCCGGTTTTGCCGCCAGACTTAAGACCTATGGTTGCTTTAGATGGTGGCCGCTATGCCACATCTGATTTGAATGATTTGTATCGCAGGGTTATCAACCGCAACAATCGTCTCAAAAAATTATTGGAATTAAAAGCGCCGGAAGTTATTGTTGTTAACGAGAAAAGAATGTTGCAGGAAGCTGTTGATGCTTTGATAGATAATTCGGCTCGTTTTGGGTCTCAGCAACTTTCTAGCCAACGTCGTCCATTGCGCTCATTGGCCGACATGCTTAAGGGTAAACAGGGTCGTTTCCGTCAGAATTTGTTAGGTAAACGCGTAGATTATTCTGGACGTTCCGTTATTGTGGTCGGCCCGGATCTGAAGATTGACCAATGTGGCCTACCTAAGGGAATGGCCCTGGAACTATTTAAGCCATTTGTAATCAAGAATATTATTGAAAGAGGTCTAGCCCATAACATTCGCAATGCCAATAGATTGATTGATCAAGCTTCTCCAGAAGTGTGGGCCATATTGGAAGAAGTTATAGCCGATAAAAAAGTATTACTAAATCGCGCGCCGACACTGCATCGCCTTGGAGTTCAAGCTTTTCAGCCATTATTAATAGAAGATTTAGCTATTCGCATACCACCCGGAGTTTGTGCCGCCTTTAACGCTGATTTTGATGGAGATCAAATGGCTGTACATTTGCCCCTTAGTGAAGAAGCTCAGAAAGAGGCTAGTTCTATAATGCTAGCCAGTCTTAATTTATTAAAACCGGCTACGGGTGATCCTATAGTCGTGCCAACGCAAGACGTAGTTTTGGGTTGTTATTATTTAACTAAAATAAGAGATGATGCTCCCGGTACTGGTAAATTATTCAGCAGCAAAGATGAGGCGATGATGGCGTTAGAAAACGATGTTATAGCCGTTAATACTCTTATAAAGATAAAAATATCTCAACAAAAAGATATTATTGAGACTTCGTTGGGACGATTGATGTTTAACGAAGCGTTGCCGTCAGATTTTGAGTTTGTAAATAAACCATTAAACAAAAAAGAGCTTTCCAAAGTTGTGGCTAAAATTATTACTACTGAGGGAATTGAGAACGCTAGCCCCTATTTGGATAGAATCAAAAGATTGGGATTTGAATATGCTACCAATTCCGGTATTAGCTGGGGCATGGATGACTTAATGATTCCCAAAGAGAAGGCCGAGATTTTAAAAAAAGCCGAAGAAGAAGTTTCTTTAGTTCAAAACCAATATGGACAGGGTTTGTTAACCAATAATGAAAGGCGTAATCGTACTATCATGATCTGGCGCAAGGCCAATGATAGAGTCAAGGAAGTCGTTCCTAAAACTCTAGATACTCATAGTTCTGTTTATTCAATGATAGATTCCGGGGCCAGAGGTTCTTGGGCTCAGCCGGGACAGATGATGGGCATGAAGGGGTTGGTGGTTAATCCTAAAGGAGAAACCATAGAGTTGCCCATAAGATCTTCTTATAAAGAAGGTTTGGGTGTGTTGGAGTATTTTATTTCTACTCACGGAGCGCGTAAGGGTACCACTGATACCGCTCTAAAGACCGCATCGGCCGGTTATTTAACTAGGCGCTTAATAGATGTGTCTCAGGATCTGATTATCAGAGAAATTGATTGCAAAACTAGAGAGGGAATCGTAATTTATCGCGAAGATGGTTTGGAATTTGGCAGCACTCTGGCTAGTAGACTATTTTCCAGAGCGGCATTGGATGATATCAAAATTGATCGCAAGACGATAGTCAAGGCCGGTGAAATCATAGGTCGTGAGGCGGCGGATATCATTGATCAAACTAGTGGCTTAAAAGAGATTAAAATAAGATCTCCTATTGCTTGTCGCACTTTGTACGGCGTTTGTTCAAAGTGTTATGGTTATGATCTTGGCAATAATCATGATATTAAAATGGGTGAAGCTGTCGGTATAGTGGCCGCTCAATCCATCGGCGAACCTGGTACACAGCTGACTATGAGAACTTTTCACATTGGTGGCGTAGCGGGATCAGATATTACCTATGGCTTGCCTAGAATTGAAGAAATTTTTGAGGTACGTCCGCCGAAAGGAAAGGCTTTTATATCAGAAGTAGATGGAGTGGTGGATTCCATAGATGAGCAGGGCACGTTACGTGTTATAAAAATAATTCCCAAAGATGCCAAAAAGACCAAAACAAAACCTGTTAAATCCAGGGCTAAGAAATCCAGCGGTTTAGTTGAATACGCAGTCCCTCAGAATTCCGATATATATGTTAAGCCCGGCGATGTTGTAGAGGTCGGACAACAACTTTCGGAGGGGAGTTTGGATTTGAAAGAATTATTTTCTTTCCGTGGAGGCGAAGCGGTTCAGCGTTATATTCTCAATGGCATTCAGCGTATATATCTTTCCGAAGGCGCGTCCATTAATAATAAACATATTGAGATTATTATTAAGCAGATGTTTTCTCGTGTAAGAATCAAAGAACAAGGAGATTCCAGTTTTGTGGAGGGCGACATCGTAGAAAAATCAAAATTTTTAGAAGTAAATCGTCAGCTTAAAAAGAACGGCAAATCTCCAGCCAAAGCTAGGCAATTATTGCTGGGCATTACTAAAGTAGCACTTTCTACCGAGAGTTTCCTTTCGGCGGCGTCCTTCCAAGAAACTTCGCGAGCTCTTATAAATGCCGCCACCGAAGCTAAAATTGATTTATTAAGAGGTTTGAAAGAAAACGTTATTATCGGCCGCTTAATTCCGGTAGGTACCGGTTTCGGAGCAGAGCAGGAACAAATTAATAGTTCTGACGAAAAGATAGATCAAGATAATGACGATGGTAGCGATAATGACGAGGGTGTTGACTAGGATGGGTAGTACTGCTAATTTAAATGGAACAATGGAAAACCATAAAGAGGGCATAAAAACTTATGAGCTTGGGTATCTGCTTGCCACTCCAGAAGCGGAAAAGGAGGTGTTTTCTATTTTACAACACAACCAAGCGATCACATTCAACCAAGGCAAGCTGTCTGATGTTGTTTTGGCTTATCCTATAAATAAAAACAAAGTGGCTCATTTTGGCTTCGCTCAATTCAGAGCAGATCCTGGTGATGTGGTTAAAATAAAATCAGCCATGGTTTTACACAAACAAGTTTTAAGATCAATTTTATTGAGCGTTAACGAAAAATTGAGCAATAAAAAGGCTGAGTCCATATCAAGCGTTCCGCATCAAGATAAGCCCAGTAGCGAGCGTCCTGTCGCGGATAGCAATACGAATACCAAGCCGCAAATACTTAGCAATGAGGCTTTGTCGGAGAAATTGGAAGAAATATTAAAGTAACAAGCTTTTAGTTGTTAGCCCTTAGGGCATTGACCCATAAGCTATAAGCTATAAGCCGAAAAAGATGAATTTAAATAAAGTTTTCTTAATAGGTAGATTGACTACGGATCCCCAACTCAGGTCCACCACTACTGGACAACAGGTAGCTAGTTTATCGGTTGCGACTAATAGGACGTGGACTGATAAAAATAATCAGAAACAAGAAACTGCGGAGTTCCATAATGTCGTAGTCTGGGGACGTCAAGCTGAGATAGTTAATCAATTTCTCAGGAGGGGTAGTATGATTCTTATTGAGGGTCGTTTGCAAACTAGAGATTGGGAGGATAAGCAGGGGCAGAAAAGAAAAACTACGGAAATTGTTGCCGAAAGGATACAATTCGGCCCAAAGTCGGCTGGCGTTAGCAAGCCGTCCGGCAGAGACAGCGCGCCGAGTTCTCCCACTTCAGATGTGCCGACTATTAACGTGGATGAAGAAATTAAAACAGAGGATTTGCCATTTTAAATAAAAAACTATTATGACTAACTGTTTCTTTTGTTCCCAAAATTTAAAAGACGTTGATTACAAAGATGTTGATTTGCTTAAGCGTTTTATTTCCAGTCAAGCGAAAATAACAGATACTAGATATACCGGAGTTTGCGCCAAGCATCAACGACGACTATCTACAGCCATCAAGCGCGCGCGATATATGAGCTTGTTGCCGTTTGTCAATAAGTAAACTTGCTCCAATGGGTATGTCGGTTTTGATAATTCAATAAACCGATTATTTAATAACCATTTTGATGACTATTGATTTAAATATTTTCCAGTTTTTATATGGCGCCACTGGTCAATATGCCATATTGGACTGGTTTTTTGTTTTTTTAGCGAGTTATTTGGGACCGCTATTGTTTATCGGAGCCATTGTTGTGATAGCGAGAAACAAACAGCGTTTTTATTTTTTTTCGTTGACTGTCTTGGGATTACTGTTGGCGCGTGGATTGATGGTAGAGGCGATAAGATTTTTTTATTATCGGGCTCGCCCATTCGTTGATTTGAATATCGCCCCACTTATAAGCCATGATTACACCGCGTCTTTTCCATCAGGTCACGCGTCATTTTACTTTGCCCTAGCTTTGTCCATTTGGTATCTGAATCGTCGGCAAGGAACATGGTTTTTAGTCGCCGCCGGCTTGATCGGATTAGCTAGGATTATAATCGGAGTTCATTGGCCATCGGATATTGTAATGGGAGCCATTACTGGACTTGTAAGTGTTTTTATAATACAATATCTATTGCCAGATAAGGCAAGTTTTAACAGACAGCCCGATTAACAAAGGAGAACCATCTTGAAGCTGAGCTCAAAGTATAAGATCGGTTTATTGGTATTATTGGCAGTGGCGGTGGCTCATTTGATTTTAAGCGTTATTTGGGGTCTTTCTGTGAGCTTCGCGACTCTGATCGGACATCAGTTTTTTGAAAATGCCCATCTTAATACGTTTGTTTATGTGGTAATTTTGGTATTAATTTTGCCAACCTTTATTGGCGTATTATTATTTCTGCCGAATATCGGAGATAAGATTTATGGAGTTTTGGCTAGCGTGCCTATTTTTTCTTTTTTCGCCAAATTCATTCCTCGTAGCGAGGAAGATATTAAGCGACTGGAAGATTCTAATTTTCCAGAGATAGAAGTTGAGATTTGGCCGGGGGTCTGGATTGTGGGTGTGGTAACTAATACCTTTCAGAGGGATGATGGAGAGTGGTTTAGGATTTATGTAGGTAGTTGTCCGGCTATTCCTTCCGGATATCTGTTGACATTGGAAAAAACCAAAGCTCGTTATAGATTGACTGGCAGAAAATTAGCTGATTATTCAGCTATGATCATATCTTATGGAGTAAGATAAAAAACAGACCCCCAACAACTGGGGGCCTTTTTACTTTTTATAAATTTTTTTACGGATTTTTCTCAACTTATTTTTCAAAAGAGGCGCGGGATAGGCAACTAGCCACCAACGAGGGTTTAAATCCTTGAGTCGCTGAAGATAGTCCCCCTCAAAATCAAACCACATTCTAAAAAAATCGTTCCAATCAATCTTTCTGATGCGCTCCTTTTTACGATAAATTGCGGGATCGGCTATCCAAATGCATCGACGATCAATTCTTACTGCTACTGAATAATGGCCATCAGTTCCGGAAAACCAGTCCACTAACACTGGCAGACCCCTTTTATTAATCCAATAATTGATATTTCGCCAGCATTTTTCTTTGCCACCCCACATACCGGTTTTTGTAACAAAGCCAAGCTTTTTTAAGCCGGCTATGATGTCGTTGGGGTTAGTGCCGTATCTGGCGCTAGTTCTGCACAGTCTTGATAGAGACCGTTCGGTTTTGGATATCCCAAATGATGACAATAATGTGCGCAAGGCCGCCGGCCCACAAGTACTAGCGTGTTTTTGTTGGGCGGCCCTGAGTTTTCTTAGTGGAATAGTAGTCGTTTCTTCTGGATTGGCTTTTGTTGGTTCTATCATTTGGCCATCCTTTCATTTTTAAAGGTTCTAAATACAATGTACAACAAACCAAAATGACTTAGCAACCTCTTCCGAAAACCCTCAATGTCTATGTTGGTCGGCACGTTCGCACCGCTGTGCTCAGCACCTCTCAACGAACGCGAGTGAGGAAGATACTGAGCCGAGTACGGCGGATGTACTCGCCTTCGCTCGTCGGGCTGCCGGGAGTTGAACCCGGACCGCACCCACCCCATGGGTGTATACTACCGCTATACTACAGCCCGAAAATCTTTGACTCAAAATAAAACAATGTTTTTTATCCGTGCCCTCTAGCTATTTCTACCAGAAAACGGACTCCAGCGCCAGCTGCGCCTTTAGCCAAAAATTGTCCGTCAATGGTTGTCATAGTCGGTGAGATATCTAAATGCATCCATGGAAAATTACCAACAAATTGTTTTAGGAATATGGCGCCGATGATGGCCCCGCCGTAATTTGTTTTATGATCATTGGCTACGTCGCCGAATGTGCCGCGTATCTCTTCTTCATACTCGTCCCAAAGGGGGAGCGGCCAGACAAAATCGCCGGTGCGATCACCGATGTTTTGTCCCAATTTTAATAAATTAGTTTGATTGGCAAATAATCCACTCATTCTTTGCCCCAAGGCTACGACAACTGCTCCGGTCAGAGTTGCTAGATCAATCATTAAAGATGGTTTGTACTTTTGAGCGTAGCCCAAAGCATCAGCCAATATAATTCGCCCTTCGGCATCGGTATTTAAGACTTCAATAGTTTTACCGGTAATGGTTTTTAGTAAATCTCCGGGATGATAGCTTGAACCGGATGGCATATTTTCCACCGCTGGTATTATGCCGATAACTCGTATGGGTAATTTTAATTTGGCTATGGCTTCAATCGCATGTATAACCGCCGCGCCACCCGACATATCCATATGCATTTCATAAATACCATTGGTAGATTTAAGGTTTAATCCGCCGGTGTCAAAAGTAACGCCCTTGCCAACAAAGATTAGGGGATGTTCGCGATTGTTCTTTCGCGCCTTGGCCGAGCTATACTCCATTATGATAAATTCTGGTTTTTCGATTGACCCTTGAGAAACTCCGATAACGCCTCCCATGCCAAGTTTTTTTATTTCTTTTTCGTGTAAAACATTAACTTTAACCGCCTTTATAGTCTTGCCAATATTTATAGCTTCTTGAGCTAGTTTTTGCGGCGTCATGAGTCCGCCCGGCATATTGGATAGATAGCGACAATCATTAGTTGCTTGTCCTATGATAATACCCTCGTCTAGAGCGCGCTGTAGTTGTTTGGACGGGCGTCCGACAATGGAAATTTCTTTTATTTCTGGCCAACCATTTTTTGGTTTTTCTTTATAATCGTTGAATGTAAAATCAGCCAACAAAATGTTTTGAGCTATTAAACTTAAAGTTTCTGTCGGCGAAGTTGCTTTAATAAAAAAATCAGCCGAATTTATAGTCGCCCCAGCTAAACGGTGGTTTTTTAGCATTGATACTACTTTTCGGATTGTCAAAAACATTTTACGCTTATGCCATTTATTTTTTTCTCCCAAGCCGAGAATGATAATTTTGCGTTGCGGCTGTGATGGTAAGTTAAAAACACCAGAGTCCTTATCGCTCCACTTAAAGTCTGCCAAAGCAGACTCCAAATAAGCCCTATCCGTCATCGTCAGCGATTTAAAGAGCGGGTGTAGCAAAAACTCCTTGCGAGAATAGGCGGCTATAATCAAATTAGCTGTCGGAGAAACGCTTTTGTTATTAACGAGAGAGATATTCATTGAATTTGCGTTCGGCTAAGCAGCTTCGACGTCAAGTCGGGACTACGACTCTATTTTGTATTGGTTAAATAATGCCAATATGTCGCGGCTAACTATTTATTTTTGCCTTAGCCAAAGTTCTAAGACAAGTAGTGCAAACTAAAACTCTTTTGCCATTTGGCAATTTGGTTTTTTGGAGGTTGGGATATTTGCGGCTCCAATTAGTTGGATTATAATGACCGCGCAACAGTTTTCTGGTGCCGGCCATAATTGATGTTTTTTCGCATTTGTTACATTTTCTCATGCTATTGATTGTAATATATTAATAGAAAAATGACAATATTCAGCGCGTCCTTGACGAATTGCGATATATTTAGTATAATCAACGCCAAGAACCTTGAAAACTGATCCTAATCTCG
This sequence comes from bacterium, assembly GCA_030698695.1. Taxonomy (GTDB): domain Bacteria; phylum Patescibacteriota; class Minisyncoccia; order UBA6257; family WO2-44-18; genus JAUYHP01. The sequence continues at coordinate 13,311 of JAUYMR010000043.1, forward strand.
GGGATTGGTCCCAGTTTTAACCAGTGTTGAGATGCGTGGGTTAATTAACGAGACTTAATCAAAGGAGGTGTGCGATGACAAAATCGCATGCTGCTGGCTGGACCTCGGAATCTCCGACAGCCGCCCAGCTCGCGGAATTTTTCCGCCAGGTCGGAAGTGGTCGCATTACCGGGGTGAGATTGCAGGCTTTCTTGCGTGGCGGTGACACTACCGACTCCCGCTTCCGCCTCCGCCTCTTCACCACTCTCAATTTGGCCGTCTCTAGGGACTACGTCCACAGGACCCGCCTGGCTGACTTCCGGGAGGTCCACGGCTCGGAGTTCTTTTGCTTCAACTCCGACCTCACCGACGAGCACTTCCCCAATCCGTCCGTTCAGCTTACCCCCGGCCAGGAGCTCAATCTGGAGATCTTCCAGATCACCACCGTGGTGACCTCGGAAGACTGCCTGGCCTTTCTCAAGAGCCGGAACGCCCTCCTCCTCGGCGCCCAGGGCGCTTCCATCGTCTATGAGCTGGCCAAGGACAGACTCGTCAAGAACCGTTCGTGCGTCTCCTTTGACGAGAAGAACCGCCTCTGGAGAGACGTCGATGGCCGCCCCCGGGTGCCGCGCGTGAGCGTCTACTCGGACGGCGCTTTCGACTTCTCTCTCGGCCGCTTCGAGATGGACTGGCGTGACGGCTGCTGTCTCCTCTGCTTCCGCAACCCCGAGTAGTTCTTGGACACTTTGGCATTTGACCAAGTGTTCTAGAAGTTAGATCCTTTGATCTTTCATTCTCCCCCCTCGCTTCCGCCAATCGGTGGACGAGGGGGGTTATTTTTTCAGGAAACTGTTGCCAAAATGATTGTCGGCGGCTTACAATGAAAACTAATGGTAGATCTCGTTACCCAAATCAAAGAGCGCCTCAATATCGTTGATTTTCTAAAGACCTATTTACAACTTTCTTCGGCTGGTAAAAATTTTAAAGCTGCTTGTCCTTTTCATAAAGAGAAAACACCATCCTTTATAATTTCGCCAGATAGACAAATCTGGCATTGTTTTGGTTGTGGCGCTGGCGGCGACATGATTGGATTTTTGATGCGCTATGAAAATTTAGAATTTGTAGAGGCGTTGAAGGTTTTAGCAGATAAAACTGGTCTTGATTTTCAGCATCAGGGCAACAGCGACCAGAGGCAATACGACAGGCTTTATAAAATAAATCAGCTAGCTAAAGATTTTTTCAAAAATAATTTAGTCAGCGCCATCCTAGCTCAAGAATACTTTAAAAGTAGGGGACTAAAACCAGAAACCATCGCCGAATTTGAATTGGGCGCGGCCCCAGATAATGCCGATGCTCTATCAAGATATTTAACCAAACAAGGTTATAATATGGCTGAAATAGAAAAAGCAGGCCTGGTTTTCAAAACGCAGCGTGGAACCTATATGGATCGTTTCCGCAATAGATTGATGTTCCCGCTTTATAATAGTTTTGGGAAAGTAATTGCTTTTACGGGGAGAGTAATGCCTTTGCCCGCCGACTTGTCCGCCAAAGCTGTCTCCGCTGAAGCTTCGGCGGCCAAGTATGTAAATTCTCCAGAAACGCCAATTTTCAATAAATCGCGGTTGCTATTCGGTTTGCATAAATCAAAAAATGAAATTCGCCAATTAGATGCGGTGGTGATAGTTGAGGGGCAGATGGATTTTTTAATGTCGTGGCAAGACGGCATTAAAAATATCGTAGCCACATCTGGCACCGCCTTGACTGGCGACCATTTAAAATTATTGAGGCGATTTACCGGTAATATGATAGTTAGTTTTGATAGTGACGAGGCGGGACAGTTGGCCACTGAAAGAACTATTGATATGGCCCAAGCCGCGGATTTTTCGGTTAAGATTATCCATTTAGAATCAAAAGATCCCGCTGATATCGTTAAAAATAATCCTGGTTTAATGGCTAAACTGGTAAGTGGGGCCGATTCGGCGATGAGTTATTATTTTGGACGATATTTGTCCACCAAAGACGGCGATGCCGCTTTACGCAAAAATAATATGCGCGTTCTTTTAACAAAATTAAAAAATATTTATAGTCCGACCGAAAAAGGTTACTGGATAAAAGAATTATCTGACAGAACTGGTATTGGCGAGAGGTTTTTGTTGGAAGAAATAGATCTTATCAAGAGTGAGCCCATGGATGGCAATGCTAAAGCACTGCCCAATAGTCCTGAAAAGCAGAATTTGTCACGCCAGGATTTGATTGCTCAGAGATTGTTGAGCTTGGTCGTTGCTGACGAGGGGCTGGCTGATCAGCTACAAACGAGCTATAATTATTTACCAGAGCGCTATCAAGCCGTTTTTAACTATTTGAGAAAATCTAAAGATGGCGCGACACAGGCCGCGGCAACAAGCCAATTTTCGGAATTGTTAAATCTTATAAATTTATGCTCCAGTTTGTTATTAGATCAAAATAAAACCAAGCTGGCCGAAGAATTTCAATCATTGGTCAAGCATCTTAAATTAGAGCACTTAAGAGACAGACGTCTAGCATTAACAGTTTTAATAAAGAGCGCGGAACAAAAAGATGATAACGAGGAGCTAATGAAGGCGTTGCGTGAATTTGATGAAATATCCAAAGAGATGCAACTTACCTAATATATGAAAAATAAAACCAAAAAATTTAATAAGAAAAAGACGGCCAAAAAAAATCATAAGAAGTCTGTAAGAGTGGTCAAGAAAAAGGCCGTCAAGCCGGCCAAGAAAAAAATCGTCCATAAGGAAAATATTAAAAAAGTCAGCAATAAAAAGGTTAAAAGGTCTTCAATAAAGTCTAAGTCTAAGAAGCCATCTAAAAATGAGGCTAGCTTGGAAAATGCCCTTAACGAATTAATAGAGCGCGGACGAGTTCGCGGTTTCGTTACCGATACCGAAGTACTGCATCATTTTCCTCATATTGAAGACAATATCAGCTTTCTGGAAGAAATCTATAATCGTTTGGAACAGGCAAATATTAAAGTGGTAGAAACCAGTCAGTTAATTGAAGTTCCCGGTGACGAGATAAGCCAGAAAGAATTGGAGGAGGCGCCGACTATAGGCGAAGAGATGCCGGATAGCGTGCAAATGTATCTAAAAGAAATTGGCCGCACCCCATTGCTTACTTTGGAAGAAGAAAAATCTTTAGCCAAAAGAATCGGCAAGGGCGATGAGGAGGCGCGTCGCAGGTTTATTCAAGCCAACTTGCGTTTGGTCGTTTCTATCGCTAAGCGTTACGTTAATCGCACGCCCAATTTAGGAATTTTGGATCTAATTCAAGAGGGCAACATCGGTCTTTCCCGCGCCGTGGATAAATTTGATTATCGCAAAGGTTTTAAATTTTCCACTTATGCCACTTGGTGGATAAGGCAGGCCATTACCCGCGCCCTAGCCGATCAGTCGCGCACTATCCGCATACCGGTGCATATGGTAGAAACTATTTCTAAGTATACTCAAGCCAAGAGGCGATTATCTCAAGAGTTGGGCCGTGATCCATTGCCGGAGGAAATTGCCGTGGAAATGGGGATTGCCGTGGAAAAAATCCATCATATTCAAAAAATTTCACAAGATATTGTTTCGTTGGAATCACCGGTGGGAGATGAAGACGAGGATTCAACTTTGTCGGAATTTATACCCGACGAACGCAGTCTCACGCCATCTCAAACCGCTTCGCAGACTTTGTTGCGCGAACGCATTAAAGATATTTTGGTAGATCTTACTTCCCGCGAACAAAAAATATTAAGAATGCGCTTTGGTTTAGAGGATGGAGTTACTCATACCTTGGAAGAAGTGGGCAAAGAATTTGGCGTTACTCGTGAACGTATCCGTCAGATTGAAGCTAAAGCTTTGGCGCGCATCAAACAACACGAGAGATCCCATACTTTGGAGGGATACTAGATGAATTCCTAATTTGAACATCAGAAATTTGACTTAACCATATCGCTGGCCAGAAACTTTTTCTCGGGTCATATTCCCATTTTTTAACCCCCCATAATTATTTATCCCCAGTTGTGATTTAAAGCATTGTGATCTAAAGCATAATGACGTTTATGTCACGATCGTGACATAAACGGTAATAGATATAATGATCAATAGTATTTGAAAGATTTATTATAGTACCCAAAAGATTTATTTTGGTTTATATTAATATCAACAACCTTTAAATAAATTTTAACCCCCTTGTTTTAGCTACCCATCTTTTTATAAAAATTTTGGAAAGCATGACAACGTTTGCCTAACGAATAAAGTTGTGGAGGGTTAGTTAAAATCTTTTAATTTATATGACTAGCGAAGATATAAGGAAATCTTTCTTAGAATTTTTCAAAGAACGTGGCCACGCTGTCGCGCCATCCTCATCTTTAATACCCGATGATCCGTCGGTGCTTTTGACTACGGCCGGCGTTCAGCAATTTAAGCCGTATTATATAGGTAAACTTGATCCGATGAAAGATTTTGGCGCGCGACGGGTGGCTTCAGTACAAAAATGTTTTCGCACCACCGATATAGATGAAGTGGGGGATAAAACCCATCTGACTTTTTTTGAAATGTTGGGCAATTTTGCTTTCGGTGATCCCGATGCCACAGATGGGATCGGGGCCGGTTATTTTAAAACAGATGCCATTCGTTGGGGATATGAATATATTGTAAACGTCTTAGGTATTGATGTGTCACGAGTGACTGTCTCGGTTTTTCATGGGCATAAAGAGATTCCCAAGGACATAGAATCTTATCGGATTTGGCATAAAGAAATCGGCCTACCGGAAGAAAAAATAAAATTAGCTGGTATTGAAGATAATTTTTGGGGCCCGACTGGCAACGAAGGTCCTTGCGGGCCAACCACAGAGATATATGTTGATGGTATTGAGGTATGGAATATAGTTTTCAATGAATACTTTTGCGATAAGTCACGTGACGAATTATTGGCCGGCAATGCCAATCTTAAAAAACTTGATGGCCCAGGTATTGATACGGGCATGGGATTGGAGCGTTTGGTAGCAGTCATTAAGGGTTTTGAGGATGCTTATGAAACAGATGTTTTGCGCCCAATTTGGGAAAAAATTAATGAATTAGCCCCGCAATTACCCGATAGAGTGTCTCGCATCATGACCGATCATATCCGCTCCTCAATATTTTTAATAGCTGACGGCGTTGTACCGTCTAATAAAGAGTCTGGCTATATTTTGCGACGTTTGTTGCGTCGTGTTCTCGCTTATCAAGTACAACACGATGTTCACGATGATTTATTGAAATCAATTTTTGAAGTTACGCGTGACAAATTTGGAATTTTTTATCCAGAATTAAAGAATGACGATATCTTGAATGTTATAGAACAAGAAAAAATAAAGTTTCAAACAGCTATTGCCAGTGGTTTGGCAGAATTAAAAAAATACGAAAAAATAAATGGACAAGAAGCATTTTATTTATATGAGACCTTCGGTTTGCCTTATGAAATTATCAAGGAACTGGCCGTGTCCGATGTTGTTAAGGATTTGAATCGTAAAGATTTTGATAATGAATTCAAAAAACATCAGGCCATTTCCCGAGCTGGCGTGGAAAAGAAATTTGGTGGCCACGGATTGATTCTAGACACCGGCGAATTAAAAGCCAGCAATCAAGAAGAAATGGACAAAGTTTTGCGCTTGCACACCGCCACTCATCTTTTGCAGGCGGCTATGCGTCTGGTTTTGGGTGACGAGATTCAGCAGAAAGGATCGGACATTACTGCTGAGCGCGCGCGTTTTGATTATAATTTTCCTCGCAAGCCGCTACCGGAAGAAATTAAAAAAATAGAAGACTTGGTTAATGAAGTTATCCAGAAAGATTTGCCAGTTGGCTTCGTTGAACTTCCCAAAGAAGAAGCCGCCAAAACCGGAGCCCTATTCTTTTTTAAAGAAAAATATCCCGAGAAAGTAAAAGTCTATTATATAGGTCATTCTTTGGAAGACGCTTTTTCCAAGGAGTTTTGTGGTGGGCCCCATGTAAGTCATGCTTTGACTATTGGTAAGTTTAAAATTGCCAAGGACGAATCTATCGGCGCTGGCGTGAGAAGAATCCGCGGTATACTTGACAAATAGGCAGGGGGGTGCTACAATAGCTTTGTTCTTTGGTAATTTTTGAAAGTGCAGATCCATGCCAGGCGGCATTTGGGTTAGCTTTCGTGAACCATTTTTCAGGAGGTTGTCCGATGAAGGCACTGCTGGGTCTCGTGTTCATCTTGGGCGGTATCGTTCTGGGCCTGTACGTCGGTGTCTGGGTGTGCCTGGTCGGCGGTATCGTGGACATCATCAACCAGGTCAAGGCGCCCGAGAGCGTGGACGCGATGGTGATCGCATGTGGTATTGTGAAGATCCTGTTCGCCGCCATCTCCGGTTGGCTCTCGTTCTTCGTTTGCGGCGCCATCGGTTTGGCGCTGCTCAAGTCCAGCGACTGAAATCCGTTTCAGCCCCGGCACAACGTCGGGGCTTTTTGTTGCGAATATATTTTTGAGCGTTAATTATTTTGCGGGTGCCGCCAGCGCGTCTCTTGAGACGGGCTGGCGGCAGGTCTCACGAGGTGCGCTTATGCTATACTAATATTAGTGAGAGTAGTCAATTCAATCCAACAAATAAAAGATAAATTTAATAAAACATTACCATTTTTAAATGACGGTAATAATTTTTTGATTGTAGAAATTTTAAGCCACGAACTTAAAGTGACACTTGTCAAAGCAGATTTTCCTAAGAGGACCTTTAGTTTTTTAAAATCT
>JAUYMR010000005.1 GCA_030698695.1 bacterium
GCGATGTCGGGTCCGGCAAAACGGTCATTGTCGCTATCGCTGGAATTGTGGCCGCTCAAAATAAAAAACAAACCGCCTTTATGGCGCCGACTGAAGTCTTGGCACGTCAGCATTATAAAACTCTAACTAGAATTTTTGGCAATCAGCATGTCGGCATCTGTCTGTTAACTAGCGGCGAAGCCAGATCATTCTACGGCGAGAATCTTGAAGCCAAACGACAAAAGAGTGATCTACTCAAAGAAATTGAGGAGGGGAAAATAAAAATAATTATCGGCACACACGCTTTGATTTCTTCTTACAAAGGCAAGCCGGTGATGTTTCACGATTTGGCCTTGGCCATCATTGATGAACAACATCGTTTTGGTGTAGAACAACGCGCGGCTTTAGTTAAACAAGAAAAAGACAAGGGCTCGGAAACAACTATTCATTTTCTATCAATGAGCGCCACGCCCATACCGCGTACGCTGTCGTTAACTTTGTTCGGCGATTTGGATTTATCCATCATTGATGAACTGCCCAAAGGACGCAAACCCATCATCACCAAAATTGTTGACCCACAAAATCGTTCCAAGGCCTACGACTTTATCCGCGAACACATTAAAAATGGCCGACAGGTATTTGTGATTTATCCTCGCATTGAACCAAGCAACAAAGAGCAGTCGGATGAAAAAATTGTTACCGCCAGACAAAAAGTTTGGAACGAAGTTAAGGCCGTAAAAGAAGAATATGAAAAATTATCTAAACAAGTTTTTCCGGATTTGCGCGTGGGGATGCTGCACGGAAAATTGAAAAGCGCCGAGAAAGAAAAAACAATGTCAGCTTTTGCCACCGGCGAATTAGATATTTTGGTATCCACCTCTGTTATTGAAGTTGGCGTTGATGTTCCTAACGCAACTATTATGATCATTGAGGGCGCTGATAGATTTGGCTTATCGCAACTTTATCAATTTCGTGGACGAGTCGGCCGTAGCGAATATCAATCATTCTGTTTTCTTTTTACCGATTCCTCATCTCAGACCACTCACGAACGCCTTACTGCTTTACTGGAGGCTAAAAACGGATTTGAATTGGCTGAAAAAGATTTAGCTATCCGTGGCCCCGGTCAATTTTTAGGAGATAAACAAACTGGCATGCCGGATATAGCTATGCGCGCCCTTAGTAATATGGAACTGATAAAAACAGCGCGCAGCGCGGCTGAATCAACCATAAAGGACGATCCAGAATTAAAAAATCATAAAGCTTTGAAAACAAAGTTAATCCAATTCCAAAAACAAATACATTTGGAATAGAACGTTGAGAACAACCCGCCCCGCATTGCGAGACGGAGGTCAAACATCTCACTTCTAACATCCAACTTTCTAAAAAAATCTCAAATGCCAATAAGAGTCTAGAGAATATAAACCGCCGCTAAGTGTTGCTAACAACAAAACCGAAGCTAATAAAATCAAATCTAATTCGTAGCCGCCAACTAATTTTTGGCCTTTGATTATTTTCCAGATCATCGCCACCGCCATCTCGCTCGCTAATAACAATGAAACTACTGGAGTAAATAAGCCTAGAAGCAACAATAATGCTCCAGCAAATTCTACAAGAGCAACAACAGTACCCCACAAAGCGCCGGGCTTAAAGCCCATCATATTAAAATTCTGCGCATTCGCCTTGAGATTTTTGATCTTGGGCCATCCATGGGCCAAAAATATCAAAGCCAAAACAATCCTCAAAATGAAGATAGTCCGATCACTGAAAATAAGTAATAGTTGAATCATTTTTTAATTATAACATATCAAAGTTGCATTACTTGGTGTACTATAATAAAATACTCTGGTAATTAATTGGTCCTATCGTCTAGCCTGGTCTAGGACGCTGCCCTTTCACGGCGGAAACACGGGTTCGAATCCCGTTGGGACCACCAAAATCATTAATTAGACTGATCAAAAATAATTTGTTACGGTAGGTATATGAACGAAATCTCTCAAGTAATCGCACCTGGCGAAAAAATGGCGTATGAAGGTAAGCCAAAATATGCGCCATACCTTATTAGCGTAATTGTCGGCATAGTTATAGCCGCCGCCGTTATCGGAGCAATAATCGGAGCGGTTTCAGATTCAATGACAATAGGCATTCTAATTGGGATTATAATTTTAGGCCTAGGTATTTTTTTGGTTAATTTAGCCTATTCCAGAACACATTATGCCATTACTGATAAGAGAGTAATTATCCAAACTGGTATTGTCGGTCGCGATTTTAAATCCATTGACTACGAAAGAATGCAAAACGTCTCTGCATCTGTCGGTCTTATTGGTGTCATATTCAAAGTCGGTACCGTGAAAATCTTTACCGGCGAAATGCAGACCACGGGCGGCAGAAATGCCAGAATGCAACCCAAATACGATAAATTGCGCTATATCTCCAACCCCTATGAAGTGCTAAAAACTATTCAGACTAATTTAGCGGCAGGCAAAAAATAACTGATTTAAAATATTCACCTCATAACACTTATCTGACGATCGTCAGGTAAGTGTTATGAGGCGGGTATTTTGTTTGCCGAAGATAATTAAATCTGTTAAATTTTAGCTTATGAAAATACTCGCCATAGAAACGTCTTGTGATGAAACCGCCGTCGCCGTACTTGAGGCCTCTGGAGGAATCAAAAAACCAAAATTCAAAATTTTGGAAAATATTATTTCTTCGCAAATAAAAATTCATCAACCTTTTGGCGGGGTTGTTCCATCTTTAGCCAAACGGGAACACACGAAAAACCTCCCATTGATTTATAAAAAATTACTAAGATCTCCCGCCAAAGGCGGAAAAAGCTATAACCTAAAACCCAATCTAGTCGCCGTCACCGTCGGCCCGGGGTTGGAGCCAGCCCTATGGGCTGGCATTGAGTTTGCCAAAGCATTATCCGCAAAACTTAAAAAGCCGCTTATTGGCGTTAATCATCTTGAAGGGCATTTGTACAGTTCCCTCCTACCATCTAAAAGCTCAAAAAACCCGCCTGACGGCAGGCAGATAAAAGCTAAAAGCTTGAAAATAATCTTTCCAACAATTGTTTTGCTGGTAAGCGGTGGCCACACCGTGCTTTTAAAAATGGATTCATTAACTAAGTGGAAAACGTTGGGCGAAACTAGAGATGACGCCGCCGGCGAAGCATTTGATAAGGTGGCCAGATTATTAAAATTACCATATCCTGGAGGACCGGAAATAGAAAAACTAGCTAAAATCGGCAATCCAATGGCGATAGATTTTCCCCGACCAATGCTAAAAGATAAAAATTATGACTTTAGTTTTTCCGGCCTTAAAACTTCTGTTTTGTATCATCTCCGAGATAATCCAAAAGAAAATACCGCCGATATGGCCGCCTCTTTCCAGCAATCAGTTATTGATGTTCTGGTCGGCAAAACCATGAGAGCCGTAGATAATTTCAACGCAAAATCCGTAATGCTCTGTGGCGGTGTGGCGGCTAATAAAACCCTACGTAAGTCCTTAGCTGGCGCGTCTAAAAAATATAGAGTGGGGTTTATCGTGCCTGATATGCGTTTTAATACTGACAATGCCACCATGATCGCCGCGGCGGCCTATATGTCTGTTTTGCGCAAGAAAAAATTGCCTCTCAAAGCCAACGGGAATTTGGGGATATAAGCGTTCAGTTGTGTCGCTCAAACTACTTGACAAGACTAGACGATGTGTGCTACAATTGTCGCAGAACGTTGAATCCAATTTTTGTTACTATTCCCCGTAGTTTTTTTTAAAGGAGAGGGCTATGACCCTCCGCAAGAAAGGCTTCCTGTTTCGGTACGCGTATCCATGGGCATGGGTGTTCGTGGCGAAAGCGCCCGCAAGAATCAATCTCTGCAGGTTTTTCTGGAGGTGTGTGATTCTGGCACCGCTACAGTGGATGTTGGCGCCTATCATACTTGTCTTTATCGGTACCTGTTGCGCGCTCGGATTCCTGTTCGGATATCGTCCGAACACTGGCGGCAAAGTTTCCTCCAGTGAGCCCCTCGTTGCCATTCAGAAATTACCTCATCTCTTCGGAATGCGCATTCTTCCGATCTACCTCATCCTGCCGGGGATGTTGATGTTTGGGATATTTACATCACCGACGTTTTCTGAGATAGCGCTCGACTTTCTCCTCTTTGTTTGCGTTATCGCTGGGGTTGTTGTCACAATAATCATCATTTCAACCATCGTCGGATGGCTTTGGAATCTGGAGGTGAGGCGCACGATTAGGGCCTGGGTCGCCGCCAAGAAGGAGAAGATCTGTCCGATCATTGAAATCGTGGATGATGAAGCGACACAAACCACGACCGACTAGCTATTCGTCACTACCCTCGTCTCTTGAGGGTAGTTTTTTGTTACCCAAGAAAAACCGCGGGCGAAAGCCCGCAAAGATTCGTTTTTTGTGTCCATTCTATATCAGAGTCCTCGATTTTGTGTATTCGCCGTCAGTTGATGAATTATACAAAATCGGGAGTTATACACACCTAGGGGTTGCGAACTGACGCCACTATTATAGAATGATGTTAGTACGTTAACAGCAGAATACTTAACATAAACTCTCGTCCAAGAGAGAAATTCAATGCGGACGGGCAGTCCGCAGACATAAGAGCAACCGCTGGTTGCTCTTTTTTATTTGATTTTCACAATTTTTTGATTGTGAAAATCATCCTGAGCGTAGCGAAGGATCACAATATGTCTGACATGGCATCCGAGGGGCTACAATATTAAAAATGATCCCGAGCAAGCTGGCGACGAGGGGCTACCTAATCCAGTCTTTGCGAGGAGCGTAAGCGACGAAGCAATCTAACAATTATCGTTAATGTAAAGCCTCCTCGCCCCGCAATGCGTGGCGAGGCATCAGGGGGCTTTGCTCCGAGCAGATCAGGCTCCGCCTGGATTTTGTAATACTCTCCGTAAGCCCAGCCCC
>JAUYMR010000006.1 GCA_030698695.1 bacterium
ACGACCCAATACAGAAGCCGAAGCTTGTTCGGCTAAACGAGAGACTTCTAATGATAATGGACGACCACAAAAATCCAGTTCAAACTTTTTACGATCTAAATTCATAGTTAGTTGTAAGTATCACGTGTCACGTTGCAAGTATAAAGTCGGGATTTTATTAAGCCTAATCCTGATACCTGATACTTGACACCTGACACCTAATACTCGTTTATTTTTTAATTAATACTCTTGGAATATCCTCAATCCCTATAAACTGGTCGGCTTCTTCTTTTAATTTGCTTGAAGTCGTGCGGCTGAAAGCGGCTACCTCTACGACTCGACCTAGTCCCCACTTTGCATAATCCACCAATGGCAGAAAATCGCCATCTCCAGTTACGAGAATGATAACATCTAGAAAGCCGCCCATGCGAATAGCATCTACGGCCATACCCACATCCCAATCGGCTTTTTTCATGCCACCAGGAAAAATCTGTATATCTTTCATGCGCAACTCAATGCCGGCTTGTTTAAGCGCGTCAAAAAACGCGGCTTCGGAAGATATAGCGCGAGAAGATTCAATTCTTACGGCTTCGGCTTCGGTGCCTTCGGTTTTTACAACGTAAGCTATGGACCTGATCAATTTGCGTCCATTGACTAGATGTTTGATGAGCTCCTTAAAATTAACGCGAGCTTTATATAAATTTTTAGCGGAGTGATATAGATTTTGTACATCTATAAAAATTCCCACCCGCTGTTCTTTATGTATCATTAAAGATCTATCTTTTTTATCAAGGCCTTGTGCGCTTTCTCGTCGGTTTTTTCAAGATATTTTAAGAGACGCCTTCTTTTGCCAACCATTTTTAATAGTCCGCGTCTAGAGTGATTGTCTTTTTTGTGTTTTTTAAGATGTTGAGTAAGTTCGGCAATCTGCTTGGTAAGCAAAGCAATTTGAACTGAAGCTGATCCAGTATCAGTTTCATGGACTCCGTGGTCTTTCATTATGGCTTTCTTTTTGCGAGTGGTTAACATATTAGTTTAACGTGAAATGTGACATGTTTAATAATATCATCTTTTATGTCGCTTGTCTTATATCACTTATCACTTTTTAATTTTAAAATTATTCTTTTTTCTTGTGGCTTGACAGCTTCTATCGTGAATTTATAGAAATTACCTTCGGCTATTTGATTTTTCATTTCTTCTACGCTGCCAAATTCAGAAACATGAATAAGCCCTTGAATATCAGGATCTAGACTAACGAATGCCCCAAACGGATTGAAGCGATTGATTTTTCCGATGATTTCTTCGCCAGTTTTATACTTTTCTTCAACGGTTTCCCAAGGATCGGATTTTAGAGCTTTAAGAGATAACCAAACACGTCCGTCTTTAATTTCAATAATTTTGGCCTTTACGGCATCGTCTACTTTAACGACTTCTTTGGGATTTTCAATAAGTTTATGTTCTAATTCGGAAATGTGTATCAATCCCTCTATATCGGGATTATCGGCGAATCTCATAAACGCGCCGAAATCAGCTACGCCAGAAATGATGCCGTCAACTATATCACCGGTTTTATATTTATTAACCAATTCTTTAATGTTATCACTAGCTACTTCTTTTTCTGAAAGTATTAGTTTTTTGGCTCTGGGGTTAACATCTATAACTTTAACTTCTAGTTCTTCGCCAACTAATTTCTTGAGTTCTTCTAAAATTTTAGATCTATCACCATCATCAACTCGTGGATAATGATCGGTTGATAGTTGTGATACCGGAATAAAGGCTTGCAAATCGTTGACTTGCGCTATCAAACCTCCGGAATTGGCTGCTTCAATTTTTACTTTTATAGAAGCGGCGCCATCTTTGAGTTCTTTGATATCCTGCCAAGCTTTTTGTTGGCCAGCGGCCGCTAAAGATAATTCAATAAATCCCTGATCATTATCAAGGTCCACTATTTTTACAGATGCTCGATCACTGGTTTTTAGGGTTTTGATTATGTCATTAGCCGCTGAAAATTCGGCGCCATAGACTATGCCGGTTCCGAAGCTGCCCAAATCAAAATAAACCGACTTAGCGGCTTTTTGTATGACTGTGCCGCTAATTAAATCGCCAATTTTTATAGCAGGCATTAAACCCGGGGTATTTTGCAATAATTGAGCTAACTGAGAATTTCTTTTCATCCCGTTAAAAGCAGAACGCGCTTAATAGGCGCGTTCGTACTGCGATAGTTAGTCTTGAGTTGTTGACCTTGTATGATTTCATGTGGAATATAATTAGTTTGATTTAATTGCTTTTAACGGGATTCATAACAATTGTTTTGAACAACGTGGTTACTATTATATAGTTCATTTAATTATAAAGTCAACCCCGACTTGGGCAATGGCTTCTAGTAGTGATGATTTAAAAATAGTGGAAAATATCAGAGGTTTCTGCTAAAATGATTAGCATGGTTATTAATTGGTACGGCGAAGGGTGTTTCAAAATACAGACCTCTGATACGGTTATTTTGATAGATGCTTTTGATTCCGATACTGGCTTGACTCCGCCTCGTTTTAAGTCAGATATAACACTCTCTACAGATGCGCCGTTTATTGGTGGAGAATTTCCCAACGATGGCATAACTGGCCCCGGGAGTTATGAAATAAAAGACATAGAGATAGTCGGTTATCCTTTAGCGACTAATCAGACTGTTTATATTCTCAAAGTTGAGGATATGCGTCTGGGATTTTTGGGTCATACTGTCAACAAAAATCTTTCTCCGGAAATTGTGGAAAAAATATCGGGAGTGGATATTTTGTTTATTCCGGCTGGAGGGATCCCTTATATTTCTCAAGAAGACGCCGCTAAGTTAATAAAACAAATTGACCCGCGGTTGGTAGTAGCGTCATTTTTCAAAATATCTGGATTAAAAAGAAAAAGTGACGATTATAAAGATTTTCTTAAAGAAATTGATCAGAAATGCGAGCCGCAAGATAGGCTTACTATTAAGCAGAAAGACTTACCCACTAAAACTCAAGCTGTGGTATTGAAAAAAGTTTAACAAACAATGTTTAATAAAATAAATAATTTTATAAATGATATTCGTCAAGCTGACGAGAGAAGGCGCAAAAGATGGTTTGTTTTTACCAGCGGCATATGCGTCATAGTCGTCGTTTTTTTATGGTTAACATTTTTGAATCTAGATTCAAATCAGAACGTCAATTTTCCAGCAACTAACGAGTCCTTGACCCAGCAAAGCGGTATTATAGCCAAAATGGCTGATATTAGAAAAACTTTGGGCAATGGTTTATTGGCTATAAGCGACAAGCTGGGTATCAAAAATAGATTTACTGTGCGCGCGGACAATAGGAATTTTATTTTAGATGGTTTGGCTCCGGTGCTTCCAATAAATTTGCCTTAATAGCATATATGAAAAAAGGGGATAAAAATAAAGATAAGGACAAAAAGAATATTGAAAAAGCGGTTAAGGCCGCGGTTGTTGAAGATCGTCAAATAACTGAAGAGTTAAAAGAGTCGTATTTGGATTATTCCATGTCAGTTATAGTTAGTCGCGCCCTTCCAGATGTGCGTGACGGACTTAAGCCGGTACAGCGAAGAATTCTGTGGGGCATGTGGGAAAGCGGAGTGGCCGCCGGTTCCAAGTTGCGTAAGTGCGCTAACGTCGTTGGTGAGGTTATGGGTAAGTATCATCCTCATGGAGATTCTGCCATATATGACACCTTGGTGCGTTTAGCTCAAGATTTTTCTTTAAGATATCCGTTGGTAGAGGGTCAGGGTAATTTTGGTTCTATTGACGGCGATAATGCTGCGGCTATGCGTTACACAGAAAGCCGCCTAGCAAGAATTTCAGACGAATTATTGCTGGATATAGAAAAAGAAACCGTTGATTGGCAACCGACTTATGATGGTAGTAGGCAAGAGCCAAAAGTTTTGCCGGCCAAATTGCCCAATTTATTGCTCAATGGCGCAGTGGGTATCGCGGTTGGTATGGCTACTAATATACCGCCGCATAATTTGGTAGAAGTGATTGATGCCACAAACTATCTTATTGAACATCCTAAAGCTACAGCTCAAGAATTGGCAGAATTCGTTCATGGACCAGATTTTCCCACGGGGGGTATTATTTATGACAAAAAGGCCATTACTAGCGCTTATGTTACCGGTCGTGGCGCGGTTACGATAAGAGCTTTGGCCGAGGTAAAAGAGAGAAATAATGGCCACTACTATATAGAAGTTACTGAAATACCGTATCAAGTTAATAAAAGCGAGTTGTTGATTAAAATCGCTGAATTAGTACAAGATAAAAGAATTGTCGGAGTTAAAGATGTGCGAGATGAATCTGATAGAAAGGGGTTGAGCGTCGTCATTGAATTAAAAAACGATGCTTCCCCCCAAAGAGTCCTTAATCAGTTATATCAATTTACCGATTTACAGAAAGATTTTCATTTTAATATAATCGCTCTGCAGAATGTTAAAGATTCCAATGGCAACAGGGGTTTACAGCCGCAATTAATGTCTCTTAAAGATATTTTAGCCGCTTACATTGAGCACCGTCAGGAAGTTGTTACTCGCCGCGCTCAATTTGATCTAAAAAAAGCGGAAGAGCGAGCCCATATCTTAATGGGTCTGGCCAAGGCGTTATCGGTTATTGATAAAATCATCGCGACCATTAAAAAATCCGCCGATCGTGAAGATGCTCACAAAAATTTAGTTAAAAATTTCAAACTATCGTCCATACAGGCGACTGCCATATTGGAAATGAGACTCCAGACTCTAGCGGCCTTGGAAAGGCAGAAGATTGAAGATGAATTAAAAGAAAAGAAAAAAATAATCGCCGAGTTGCAGTTGTTGCTTAAAAGTCCGCAAAAAATCCTTAAAGTTATAAAAGATGAGATCTCTGAATTAAAAGAAAAGCATGGAGACGCCCGCCGTACGAGAGTGGTTGCCGGCGGTATTAAAGATTTCAAGGAGGAAGATTTAGTTCCTAAAGAGGATGCTGTCATTAGTTTATCTCAGGGTGGTTATATTAAGCGTTTACCGCCAGCGACTTTTCGCAGCCAAGGTCGTGGAGGCAAGGGCTTGATTGGTTCAGAGGTGGCCGAAGATGATTTCATAGCCAGCTTTATGGATGCTAACACTCATGACAATATTTTATTTTTCACCGATCACGGTCGTGTTTTTCAAACCAAAGTTTATGAGATTCCTCAAGGTACGCGCACATCCAAGGGCAAGCCGGTCCATAATTTCTTGCAAGTGCCGCTAGAAGAAAAAATAAGCGCCATGATTGCTTATTCTGATCAAGCCGAAACGGAGGGTTATTTAATGATGGTAACGCGCAACGGCATGATTAAAAAAACCGCCATAGAAGATTTTAAAAATGTCCGTCGTACTGGCATAATCGCCATTTCTCTTAAAAAAGGAGATTTATTAAAGGAAGTTGTTGTTTCCAAGATTGGCGGCGAAGCTATCATTACTACCGCCCAAGGGCAATCTATCAGATTTAAAGAATCTCAAGTTCGCGGCATGGGGCGAACGGCTAGCGGCGTACGCGGTATTCGTTTAAAGAAAAACGACACCGTGGCGGCTATGGATGTGATTGATGCTTCAAAAACTAAAGATAAAAATATGCGGCTATTAGTGGTTATGGCTAACGGTTTTGGTAAACTAACACTCCTTTCTCAATATCGTCTGCAAAGTCGCGGCGGATCGGGCATAAAGACTGCCAAAGTAACCGCTAAAACAGGCGAACTTATGACTGCTTATTTAGTAGATCAGCAACAGGAATTGCTAGCGCTTTCTACCAAGGGTCAAATTATTAGAACCGAATTGGCTAGCATAAGAGTTGCTAGCCGCGCCACTCAAGGCGTTAAAATCATGACTCTAAAGCTGGGTGATAGAATAACTGGAATTATTTGTCTTTAAATCCAGAAAACGATTTTGTCATTTGAATTTTAAATTTTGTCATTCATAATTAATATATGTCTTTTACTCGTACGCAGGTAATGGTTATAGTCGCCGGAGCGGTATTGATGTTGATAGTGATACTATTGTTAATTTTTGGTTTGCGTGACAGCGGAGTTGCTGGTCTTTCGGGTACGGTAAATTTTTGGGGAGTGTTTGACGAACCTATCTCAATCAATCGCCTTATAGCCGATTATAAAAAAATCCAACCCAACATTAATGTTGTATATCGTAAATTAGATTCAACAAGCTACGAACAGGATTTAATTAATGGTTTAGCCGGAGTCAATGGTCCGGACTTGTTTATGATGCACAACACCTGGTTGCCCAAGCATTATGGCAAGATTAGGCCCTTGGATGACGGTCAATTGAATCTAACCGATTTTCAGAGTTTGTTTCCTACCGTGGTAGAACAAGATTTTGCTCCAGATGGGGTAATATTCGGCTTACCTCTTTATTTAGATACCTTAGCCCTTTTTTATAACAAAGATTATTTTGACGCCAAGGGTGTAGCTTTGCCGCCGAAAACGTGGGAAGAATTTCAATCGTTGGTGCCGCGTCTGGTAGAATTAGACTCTTCGGGAAAAGTTGTGAGGGCGGCCGCGGCTATCGGCGGTTCCAATCGCAGTATCAATAGAGCCACCGATCTTCTAAATATTCTTATGTTGCAATCCGGCGCTGAAATGGTCAATTCATCTTTCCGCCAAGCTGAGTTTGCTTCGGCGCAAGGAGTTGATAGTCTTAGATTCTATACCAAGTTTGCCAATCCGGTTAATAATTATTATACCTGGAACGAGAATCTGCATTATTCTCTAGATAACTTCAGCGAGGGTAGTGTTGCTATGATATTCAATTATGCTTATCAAGTACCGTTGTTAGAAGAAAAAAATCCATTTTTACGTTTTGAAGTAGCGACTATACCGCAACCTACTGGAGCCAGCCAACCTATAAATTTTGCCAATTATTGGGGCTTGGCGACATCCATCAAAAGTTCAAACCCAGCCGCGGCTTGGGATTTCGCGATATATTTAACTACCAATCTGGAAGCCCAACATAAATATTTGGATTTAACTCAAAAACCACCGGCTTTGAGATCTTTGATTGATGGGTTGTTAAGCGATAACGAATGGGGGGTCTTTGCAAAACAAGCTCTCACGGCTAGATCGTGGCCTCAGATAGATAATAATATTGTGGAGCAAGAATTTTCCGCCATGATCGCCGCGGTTATAAGCGGGCAAAAAACTCCCGAAAAAGCAATTCAAGAAGCCGAAGAAAAGATTACATTCCTAATGGAAAGGAATAGATAAATATGTTTAACAAAATCATAATTTATTTATTGCTTATCAGCTGTGTCTTGTTAGCTAGTCAAGCTCAAGCCGTTACTCTTTTTGGCGTAACTTGTGAGCCGTCAGCTGGTCCCGATTCCGGTGGTTGCGGCCTTCCAGAGTTGATTCAGATGTTGGCTGGTATTATTGAATTTATGCAGGTGATAATCATTCCTATCGCGGTTGGTTTTATTATTTGGGGCGGTATTGTTATAATGACAGCAGGCGGTTCGGAAGAAAAAGTTAAACAAGGGAAAAAGATAATCACTTCAGCTGTCGTCGGCGTGGCTATTTCTTTGGGGGCGTATCTGATTATCAACGCAGTTCTTTCAATAGCGTCTTGATCATCTATAAGTTAATCGTATAACTTTAAATAAACACCAAACTATGTTTCATAAATTATATTTATTGTTCACTGAGATTGTTCTAGCGCAAGTTCCTTCTAGCGGCGTTTCGTCTGGTGGAGTGTGGCCACCGAGCAAGTTTGGATCGCAAACTATAGGTGAATTATTGAATCGGATTGCCGGCTATTTAATTGAAATCTCAATTCCTATAGTGGCTATAATGGTTATTATAGGCGGCTTTCAAATGCTCTTTTCATCTGGAGACCCTGAAAAATTTAAAAAAGGTAAAAATACAATTTTATATGCCGCTGCGGGATTCGCCATAGTTTTACTTGCTAAGGGGATAACATCTATTATTGAAAATATTTTAAGAGTCTAGCTAATGAATAAGCGAATGAGGGTATTGTTTTTAATAGCTCTAATGGTGATGGTTGTCATAATAATTTCCGACAATATAGTTTTGGCGCAGAGTAGTAATGTACAGGATGTTGGCGATGTGGTTAGAGTTCTTGATAATATAGTTAATTGGCTCTTTGCTTTTCTATTGGCATCGGCCCTTATTTTTATACTTATTGCCGCCTACGCCTATCTTTCGGCCGGCGGCGATCAAGAAGAAATTAAAAAAGCTCATCGGATGATATTTTATGCGGCCATAGCTATAGCTGTCGGATTACTATCTCGTAGCGTCGTTCCTATTGTCGGAAGTATTTTTGATGACGGTGTGGAAACAGATTATTATTACGAAGAGTCCATTAATTCGCCATTTGGACCAGCTTGATATTTGTTGTTTTTTACGGGCCGATGTTATAATTATTGAAAAGGAAAGGTCGATAACTGCAAATTATATTGTGTATATGAAAAAAATTACCAGCATAATTACAACCGGATTGGTTTTGGCAACCCCATTTTTGGGTTTGGCCCAACAACAACAACCATTGCCACCAAGAGATCTTAATGCTATAATGGCCATTTTTACTAATATAACCAACTGGTTATTTGCCTTTTTGTTGGTTTTGGCAACGATTTTCGTGATTATAGCCGCTTTCAACTATTTAACCGCTGGCGGAGACGACGAGAAAATAAAAGGTGCTCATAAAATCATTCTTTATGCCGCTGTGGCTATAGCCGTGGGTTTATTAGCTAAGAGTGTTGAGTTTATCGTAAGGCAGTTGATTAACGCTTAGTTGTTTAATTTTAAAATTATAAAACCACCCCCTATCTATCGGGGTGGTTTTATATAAGCGACACCCCGCACCTTAGCGCGGGGTTCTCTTGTGGAATTAAAAAGGCCCCCATCCGTCAGCTTGACGGATGGGGGCTGTGTTCATCTTGTCACCCAAAGGGTGAGGGTGCACTTTGTGCCCCTCACCCTGAACGTGTTGGTGGCCGCTCCCGGTCTGTACCAGACCGGTCCGAAAGATGGATTTTCCGGTTTCTCTTTGGAGAGAAACCAGTACTGAATCCACCCTCCATTGTTGCTCCCACCACCATCAGGTGGGCTCAACTTGCAATGGGCCCACGGAGGGAGAGTGATCCACGGAGACCACTCTTGTTCTTCCAGGAACAATCTCCGCGTGTCATCGACGCGAAGATTTACATCTTCTTCGCCCGTGGTGATGTCTGGTCCGGTGAACTTCATGGCCATCGGAGTAGCGGATGTCTGACGGGCATCTTTCGTTCGTGCCTGCTTGACGCAGGAGCCGATCATGCCCGTCAGTACGAGTCCTGTGGAAATGATCACGAGTAGTGACCACAACCATCCAGACGTACTTCCTACTTTCGTTTCTGTGCTAGCCAACTGAATCACCTCCGCTTCTTTTTGTTGTTGCCGAGTAGTTCTACGATGGGCAAGATAGCCTGGAAGGTTCCGGGTGAAATAGAGATGTCGTTAGCCCTGATCTCCTTCTTCACTTTCCCTCGTTCGGTCTGGACGACCTCCAAAGCCTTTTCTGAAGAGAAGTTGAAGGGCGGACTCATAAGCTCTTTAATTCGCTCACGGACGAAATTTAACTCCATCTTTTCGCCCTGGCGTTCTTGCTCTTCTTTGGCTTGGAGCTCGGCCGTCTTGCCCGTTTCACCGAGGACGTCCACATCCCCGATGTTCAGTCTTTCAAGGGTTACTCCCAGATCATCCAGGAGAATTTTGCCCTTGCCGGTACGGAGTGCGCTGATTTGTGCCCTCCGTCCGTCCACAGCCGTTTTTAAGCCGGTTTGCTGTTCGTCGTTGAGGGAGTCCAAAACATTTCGGACTTTTTCCCAGTCGTTGCCTGCCCAGACCTTCTCGTTTTTGAGAAGTTTTGTGGGTCGTGGTTGAGAAAAAAATCTCAACCAAATCCACGTGGGGACACCTTGGGCGAAATCGGGGATCTCGCTCAAGGAGTTACTGGCGATTTTCTTTACTAGCACGCTCGTTCCTTCCAATTGGGATTGATTCAACTCTTCCCAAGTGGCGGGACCTTCTTCGTCGCCCATTGCCCATTCACGGACTCGTTCTTGAATCTTGCCAGTGAGTTGAGCGATTACGCCGGATTCGCTACCGGAGTCAATAAACTCCATCAGGTGAGTGGCACAGGGTCGGAGTGTGATCTGGACCGGAATCTTAGATTCCGCCCGATCTGGTGTGCGGCCCCTTGCGACAGTTACATCGAAAGTGAATCGCTCCACCTTGACCATTACGAACCCGAACCAAAACGGATAGATGGGAAAGAATCCCCATCCTTCGTCCACGGACGCGCCGGGCGCCCGCTTCCCGAATACGGTCAGCTGCCCCTTGTGGGGTGGCTTGGCCGGGATCTGTCGCAGTCCCTGGAGGAAAAACATCCCGCCCAAGAACACGAACATCGCCCAACCACTCCATGCGTTTGTCGCATTGGCGGCAAAGATCGACAGTGCGGCGATGATGACAAATACAATCATCGCACTCGACATTCTCTGAAATACCATTTTCTCAGCTCCTCAATAAAAGGGGGGTCTATGCAGCGTTTTGAGTTTTAAAGTGTCAATGAACTCTTTGTTAAGTATAGCACAGTTATAATATATTGTCAACTACTCGTAATGGTTCAATAGCTTGGAATACCCCAAGCTATGTATATGGCATATTCAAACGTAGTTTATTTCTCGTGCGCGCCTGTTTTAGCCGTAGGGGTGAATGGCTATGTGAAGTGTTGCTGGTCACGCGCGCTATGGTGAGCGAATAGCAGAACAAAAATAAATTTCGCGCTTAGTCATGTGGAGAATGTCACCCCCTCCATCATCTCATTGTTCCTATATAACCTTTGTCCCTCCTACTACTTCTTTGTGACTTCTTTTGACTTCGCCGTCTTCGCTATTACCGTCGCTTTTCTACAACTCTCTAGACCCCCCCCACTTTCCTATTATTTCCATATGGCCTCCTACTCTCTAGACTCCAAATTTCCTAGTGTTTTCATATGTTTCCATTGTTTCCATATGCCCCCTACCACCACCTCC
>JAUYMR010000008.1 GCA_030698695.1 bacterium
GATAGAGCTACGCAATCCTCGTCTTTTTATAATGGCTTTAGCCCAATAAAAACCAACCAAACCCGAAGCTAAGCTGTGTAATAAAGTTGCCCCGATAAATCTAAGAGCCACAGTCTCAAAACTGCCCAAAACATTGTAGAGCGAGGCTATATTTTCCACTGTGGCAAATCCTAAAGCGGCAACTATCATATAAATCATAGCGTCTAGTGGCTCATCAAACTCCCTTCTTTTACTAATGGCCCAGTACACTACCGCGAATTTAAATATTTCTTCCGTGGCCGATAATAAAAATAGAGAAGTGGGGCCATATTCCGAAAGGCCATAGATAGACGACCAGTGGCTAAGCAATACTTGAAATGGCAGTACCAGAAAAGAACAGGCGGCTCCGACAACGAAGGTGTAGAAAATTGTTTTTTTTGGTTCGGGATGCTCGGCGTCTTCGCGTAAATAAAATATCAACCAAGCGAAACCGGGCAATAAACCTAAAATTACCGGTAGAATTTTAATTAAGACCATTTTTCAATCATTAATAATTTATAGTTTTTCATCGTATCATCTAAAGACTGATAAATTTCTTCAGTCACATAAGGCATAAAAGGATGTAGCACAATAAGGGACTTTAATAATATAGTTTGTAGGGTCTGGTGAGTCGTGGCCGCCTCAACTAAATTATCGCCACTTAATCTTGGCTTGGACTCCTCTATAATTTTATCAGCAAACGTGTGCCAAAAATAATGATAAATTTTCTCACCGGCCAAATGGAATTCAAAATCTTCCAAATGCTTAGTGACTTGCTTATGGATTTTCTCAACCTCGGCCAAATATTTTTTGTCGGCGCTGGTCGGTTTAGTTTTTAAATTTCTAAATTCCGGCTTGTCATACATGGCTATAAATCTAGCCACATTCCAAATTTTAGTGGCAAAGTTTCTATAGCCGCGGATTTTATCTTCGGAAATAACAATATCATTACCGGGCGTATTGCCTACCACTAAAGCCATACGCACGGCGTCCGCGCCATATTGATCGGCGACACCGAGCGGATCTACAACATTGCCTTTGGATTTAGACATTTTTTGCCGATCTTTGTCGCGCACCAAGCCGTGAAGATAAACATTTTTAAAAGGTATTTTGCCGGTGCGATAGAGACCAAGCATAATCATGCGCGCTACCCAGAAGAATAAAATATCATAACCAGTTTCCATCACATCGGTTGGATAGAATTTCTTGAAATCTGATCCATCGGGATATCCCAAAGTGAGAAATGGCCATTGTCCCGAAGAAAACCAAGTATCAAAGACATCGGGGTCTTGTATATATTCGGCATCGCAAAACTCACACTTCGGTTGTTCTAGCGCTACGACAAACTCTTTGCATTTCACTACTTCATCTTCATGGCTTTGCTTAGAAACGCATTTCGACTCATGAAACCAAGCTGGGATACGCATACCCCAGATGATTTGACGTGAAATATTCCAGTCACGGATGTTTTCTAACCAGTGGAAATAAACTTTTTTGGTTCGGTCGGGATAAAATTTAATCTTTCCTTTTTTAACAACTTCAATAGCTTTTTTGGCCAACGGCTGCATTTTGATAAACCATTGTGGTTTGGGTAGTGGCTCCAATGTATTACCGCATTTGTAGCAAGTAGCAATCTGGTGGACATAGGCGGGATCCACTTTTTCTAAAATTCCCTTTTGTCGCATAGTTTCAACGACTTTAGTTCTAGCTTCGGCAACTTTTAATCCTTTAAATTCACCAACTTCGCCAGTTAGGCGGCCAGATTCATCAATGATAATTTTTGGACCGGGAATTTCATTTTTATGCCTCTGCCATATGTCAAAATCAGCAGTATCGTGCGCTGGCGTAACCTTAACTACGCCGGTGCCAAAAGTTGGATCAACCGCTTCATCGCCGATGATTTTGAATTTCAACGGACCTAGAATTCCCAGTGCCTCAATTTCTTGGCCGATATATTTTTTATAGCGTGGATCTTTGGGGTTTACCGCCAAAGCCGTATCACCGAACTTAGTTTCTGGTCTTACGGTGGCCACAGTCAGCGGACCATACTTCATATAGTAAAGCGGATCAGTTTTCTCAACATATTTTACTTCCAAGTCCGAAAGAGCGGTGCGATGTTTGGGACACCAGTTAACAACTCGCAAATCGCGATATACCAAACCGTCCTCATAGAGTTTTATAAAAGTTTTTTGCACTTCTTCTATTATTTTGGGGTCAAGTGTGAATTTTTCTCGTGACCAGTCGCAAGAAGCGCCCAACTTACGCAATTGATTTTCCATCACTTTTTTATTGGTCTGCGTGAATTCCCAAATTTCTTGCCACAACTCTTCGCGTGTCATCGCAAAACGATTACGCCCCTCTTTGTCTAATTTTTTATCAAAAACTACTTGCGTTTCAAAGCCGGCGTGATCGGCGCCGGGTAGCCATAAAGTTTTTTTCCCGCGCATGCGTTCAAAGCGTATTAAAATATCCTGTAGAGTCACGAAAACCGCATGACCCATATGCAGTGAGCCGTTGGCGTTTGGTGGGGGCATGATGATGCAATAGGATTTTTTACTTTCTAGATTGCCAGCCTGAGACTGGTGCGCCTCTGGCGCAAAATAACCGGAATCTTCCCAGAGTTTGTATATTTTCTCCTCGCTGGCCTTGTGGTCGTAAGTTTTGTGAGGTTCGTTGGTCATGTAATAAGATTATAGCTTTTTGTGGTAGCTCCCTCAACTAAGTTATTTTGTTATTGCGAATATGGCGCGGCCATCTTATATTTGTGTCATTGCGAACGCAGTGAAGCAATCTTACTCCGATCGTCATTGCGAGGGCGGGGCCCGCGGCAATCTTACTACGTTTTCTCCGTAAGCCCTGCCCCAAGGGGCTGGGCTTACGGAGAGTATTACAAAATCCAGGCGGAGCCTGATCTGCTC
>JAUYMR010000022.1 GCA_030698695.1 bacterium
TGGCGTTTATTATATTAAGTTTGATAATTATCGCTGGCGTAGTATTTATCAACGAAGGTGAAAGAAAAATTCCAGTTTCCTATGCTAAGAGAATACGTGGTAATCGTATGTATGGAGGATCGTCTAGCTATCTGCCGCTTAAAGTTAACCAAGCTGGCGTTATTCCCATTATTTTTGCTATTTCAATTTTGCTTTTCCCGCAATTTTTTGCTCAAATCATGTCGGCTATATCTCCGGATTTGGGCGTGAAATTAAATGATGTTGTTACGCGCGTTTTCGGCAATCACGTTGTTTACAGTTCTATCTATTTTGTATTAGTGGTTGTTTTTACATACTTCTATACGGCAGTTACTTTTGACCCTCAGGAAATTTCAAAGAATCTACAGCGCAATGGTGGATTTATTCCCGGTATCAGACCAGGTCAGCCAACCGGAGATTTTCTAAAAAAAGTAATTTATCGTATTACACTGTTCGGAGCTATATTTTTAGGCGTAGTGGCTATTTTGCCCAACATTACTCAAATCATCACAGGTATTCAAACATTATCAATCGGTGGCACAGCTCTGCTTATCGTTATTGCCGTAGCCTTAGAAGTTATGAGGCAAGTAGATTCGCAGTTAGTGATGAGGGAATACGAAGGGATACAATAAATATAAGATATGAGAGGTCGGCAGTTCGAAATGTTTTAACGTAGTCCGCCACATCTAACTTTTGATATCCAGCGCCGAACCAATCCAGCTTTCAAGCTGGATTTTGTGTTATAATATACTCATGGAACCAGGTAATACATTTGAACATCTATCTTTAGAACAGGATATTGAGAGATTGGCGTCAGAAGCCAAAGAAAGGTCTACCGCCACGACACCAGAGGCGCGCAAAGAAGCCATTAAAACTACCTTGCGCGCGCAAACTGGCGCGCCCAGCGCTACTCAACCAGCTTCGCGAGGCGTCGCGGCTGGAGCCAATTTGCCTAATTATTTGAGCGCCGCCGATGTTGAAACTAAGTTAAGGGTGGAAAAGTTGGTTGACCTTGCCTGGCACAAAGGATTATCGGTGGCTATCAAGGAAGCCCAAGAGGGAGGGCCTCTTTATGTGGACGCTCTGCACGATGTTTTAACGGATAAACTTTACGAAGAATTTAAAAAGCGCAAGTTATTATGAAACTTGGTTTATTTATTATTTTAGCCGTTGTTGTTTTGGGTATCTTTATAGCGATTGTTGTGTTTTTAAGAAAAAAATCCTGGCGCGATCTTTTAAAAAAATCATTAGAATTGAGATTGTTATTAGTGCGTTTGCCTCAATCGATTGAAAAAGATCAGGTCAAATTGGTTGATGAGATAAGTGTTTTTGGCCAATTAAGTAGTATTTTAGCTGGGCTTAAACAACCGTTTGCCCTTGAGGTTGCCATGCCGATAGATCAAGAAGAGATTAATTTTTATGTAGCTGTGCCGCAAGATTCCACAGAATTCGTATCACGGCAAATTCAAGGTTTATGGGGCGAGGCTCAGGTTGATCGCGTTGATGATTACACCGTTTTTAATCCGCTTGGAGCCACGGCAGTTGCTTATATCAAACAAAAGATGCACTACGCTACGCCCATAAGAACTTTCGCCGAAAGCAATACTGATACATTTTTGCCGATATTGAGCAATTTTACAAAATTACACGGGACAGGGGAGGGGGTTGCTATACAGCTCATAGTTAAGCCCGCGCCAATTTCCATAAAAAACAATATAGATAAACTTATCAATAAATTGAAACAAGGAATTTCTTTGAATAATGCGCTTAGGGGCAAGAGTTTAGAATCAAAGAAAGATAAAAATCAACTAGAGCCCCCGCGAGTAATTGATGATGAAGCTGTTAAATTATTAAGTAGCAAAATTGCTAAGCAATTGTTTTCAGTTAATGCGCGCTTGATTGCGTCAGCGGCGACAGCGGAGCGCGCCGAAGATTTGCTGAATAGTTTGGCCGGATCATATAATCAATTTTCGGCGCCGTCTCATAATTTGTTTTCTATAATATCACCCAAAAAACCGCGCAATCTTTCTTATCAATTCTCTTTCCGTCAATATGATGCGCGTCAAGGAATGATTTTGGGAGCTGATGAGTTAGCGAGTATTTTTCATTTCCCAACTAGTACGACTAATATACCCAAAATAAAATGGCTTAAATCTAAAGAAGCGACTCCGCCGCCAAATTTACCTGGTGAAGGCGTGGTTATCGGTCAAAGCGTTTTTAGGGGGGATGCGAAGCGGATTCATCTTACTGACGAGGATAGGCGTCGCCATCTTTACGTTGTCGGTCAAACTGGTACCGGCAAATCCAGTTTATTGATTAATATGGCCGCTGACGACATCAAGAGGGGCAAAGGATTGGCCATTGTAGACCCACATGGCGATTTGATAGATTCTATTTTAGGACTAGTTCCGCCGGAACGCCAGAAAGATGTAATTATTTTTGATCCAGGCGATATAACTCGTCCGCTGGGTTTAAATATGTTGGAATATGATGCTAGTAGGCCCGAAGAAAAAACTTTTATTGTTAATGAAATGCAGAGTATTTTCAATAAGCTCTTTTCTGCCGAAACCATGGGACCGATGTTTGAACAATATATGCGCAACGCTTTGTTATTGTTGATGGAAGACATGATCAATTCGCCTTCAACCCTGACAGAGGTGCCAAGAGTATTTACGGACGTCGTTTTTCGCAAAGATAAACTCAGTAGGGCTCTCAATCCGACCTTAATTGATTTTTGGGAAAAAGAAGCCATTAAGGCCGGCGGTGAGGCATCATTGGCCAATATTACGCCTTATGTGACATCTAAATTCAATAATTTTTTGGCCAATGACTATGTCCGGCCGATTATCGGTCAGGTGCGGTCAGCGTTTAATTTTCGTAAGGTTATGGATGATGGCAAGATTTTATTAGTTAATTTATCTAAGGGACGCATCGGCGATATTAACGCTGGTTTATTGGGTATGATAATTGTCGGTAAGGTTTTGATGGCGGCATTGTCCCGAGTAAATTTACCTCAAGAACAGCGACGTGATTTTAATCTTTATATAGATGAGTTTCAAAACTTTACCACCGATTCCATTTCCACTATTTTATCCGAAGCTAGAAAATATCGTTTGAATTTAGTTATCGCTCACCAGTTTATTGGTCAACTGGAAGAAAATATAAGAGATGCCGTTTTCGGCAACGTGGGCTCTATGGTGGTGTTTAGGGTGGGTGTGGATGACGCTGAATTCTTGGTAAAACAATTTGAGCCGGTTTTCTCAAAAAATGATTTAATAAATATTGATAATTTTAATGCTTATGTAAAATTGTTAATTAATGGCCAAACCACCAAACCGTTTAATATAAAAACAATTAATCCTAATAGTGGTGATGAAAAATTAAAAGCCGTGCTAAAGGAATATTCGCGCAATGCTTACGGCCGCGATAGGGGAGAGGTAGAGGCGGAAATTTTGAAAAGATTAAGAAGCTAGAATTGAAAAATAGCAAATAAGAATGTATAATATTTACCAGCTCTTTTAGTTATATCCGAAAGTGTTTGATGGTCTCAGTAAAAACCGATCCCTGGCAGACCGTCAAGCAAGTTGGGCCCCCAATAGCCAATGTCTTGGCTATTGGGGATTTTTTATGGCACACCAAATTTAAAAGACAGGGGGAGTTTTTTTAATTTCAATTTCAATTCCGCCATAATAAGACATCCTTACAAACTGGAGTTTGTAAGGATGTCTTATTGGTCTCTCATTGTCACCGAGTCGGGCTAGGTTTGACAAAGAGTGAGTCGCGTCCGATACGCGACTAGATTATTATATTTTTTAAATATAAATACGTTTGACGTATTATTTCAAATAACCGATTTTTCTTAGCCAAAAGTCGTTCTCCCATTCCCACAATTTTTTCGCCGCTAAAAATGCCTCAAAATCTTTTTGCCAATAAGATTCTTCTTTGATGGCGGTTATGCCGGTCAGCGGACCCCATTCGTGTTCGTTTTCCGGACAGGTTTTAATTCCTTTGAGTAGGGGATACGCCTTGCGGATTTTTTCTCTACCACCTTTGGGGCGCATAGTGGCTTTGCATTTTTGACAGGTTTTGATCTGATCAATGCGTAAAATCCAGCGAGTTTGTGGATTAGTTACGCTCGGATCTTTAATTAAAGCGTCCATGTAAGCCGAAGTTTGTAAATTATAATCACGATAAAAATCCATTGAAGTTTTAATATCCATCACCCCGAATTTGCCGCCGATTAATGCCAAAGCGTCAATGGTTCCAGCGTAAGCATGATCCAGATTAAGAATGCGATGTTCAATGTATTGCGCGTCCACTTGAATATTATTTCTATCCAAAAATTCCACAAAAGCATTTACGGCGGGCGCGATGGAGTCGTCTATGGCCGGTTGGCCGCCAGTTAGAATACTCTGGACTGTTTCATGAATCAACGTGCCTTCCTCGGCTGATTTTTGGGTCTGCGCTTCGGCGGCGGCAAAACTAGCGGCCTCGCCATAATAGCGATACAGCGCCGGTTTAGATTTAATGCCGACGATTTTGGTCACGCGCGGATACCAAAAACCATTGATCTCGTAGCCGCATTGTTCTTTGAATTGTTCGGGCGAGGAGAAGTACATACTTTCAATTAATTCTAAGGTTTTGTTATAATATAAACAAGTCGTTTTAGCATATATTAAAAGAGTATGTTTCCATTTAGAAATAAAAAAACTTTAGATGTTGTTAGTAAGTCCAATGTTGTTAACGGCAAAACCTCTAAAACTGCTACCATCGCTAAACAACAAGAAGTAGGGGAGAAGCCGCGTCGTCATACTGGCTTTTGGCTAGTCGTTGTCGTTATCGTTCTGATCAGCGTCATTATTTTATGGTGGAGTCCCAGAACTTGGCGCAATAATTATCAAGCGGTATTTTTAACTGATGGACAGGTTTATTTTGGTAAACTATCTTTCAATGCTAAATCAGGATTTATGCTGTTGAAAGATGTCTATTATGTAAACGAGGCCGAAGTTGGATCTCAACTTGTTTTAAATAAACTTGGTTTGCGCGAGCCGCATGGCCCATTGGATACGATGTGGATCAATAAAAATCAAATAAACTATGTAGAAGATTTAAGAGATGATTCGCAAATTATTCAAAGTATTTACCAATTAAAGAATAATTAATAGGGAATATGAATTATCAACAGCCCCGCATTTGCGGGGCTGTTCTTTATATTCTGAAACTCGCCACGGGTTTATATTAAAGTTTATTATTATGAATAAACCCGTGGCATCTGGGGAGTTTCCTATGATAAGTGTCGGCTCCGCCGACGAGTATTATAAACCATCTTTATCCACAGCCTTACGGTTGTGATATTCGATGGGACATAGTAAACTGAGTGTAAGGGATATTATACTCAGTTGGATATGTGAGGAGGGGGGTGGGCTAAAAATCATTTAAAGAGACTCCCCTAGCTGATATCATTAAGTAAGATATGACTATGGATAATACCAATAACAACAATAATAAAAATAGCATTCTGCCCCATTTAGACGATTTTTTGTTGTCTCTCCAAAGCAACAATTATTCGCCGGAAACCGTTTATAACTACGAACGTGATCTTTTGGTATTTGATAGTTTCTTGCAAGTTGATTTAGGCCTAAAAGACTTTAAGGAAGCCTCAAAACAGGCCGTAGAGCTATATAAAGCGTATCTTATGTCTACCGACCGTAAAACAGCCCGTAAAACGCAAAATAAAGCGATTTTGGGTAGCTTTTCGCGCAATAGACATCTATCTTCTTTAAGAAGTTACCTTAAATATCTTATAGACGGAGGCTATCAAACACCGATATTGCCCGAGAACATAAAACTTATCAAAACCGAGAAAAAGATACCTAAGGTAGCTGAACTTGGCGAGTTGATCAGATTAATTGAGTCCCCTCTCAAATTTGAAAAAAATCCCACTGTGGCTAAAAGAAATCATGCCATGTTGGAAGTTTTGTTTGCTACCGGATTGCGTATTTCGGAATTGGTTAATTTGAAAAAAAATCAGATTGATAGGGAAGGCAAAATTTTCGTTTTGGGAAAAGGCAAAAAAGAGAGATTTGTTTATTTGACCCCTAGGGCCATAAAGTTTCTTAAGGAATATCTGGCCGTGCGTAATGATGACTCCCCTCATGTGTTCATTTCTTATCGTGGCAAGAGAGCCCCAACCAAAGATCATCATGTGTCTACAAATTATTTGCAGGAAAAAATAAAAAAATATCGCGAATATTTAGGCATCAATGTTCCGACCAGCGCCCACTCCTTGCGTCATGGCTTCGCCACTTATTTAGCTGAAGAAGGCGCCAGCCCGGCGGCTATTCAGATTTTGCTGGGTCATGAGTCTTTAGAC
The DNA here is from genome assembly GCA_030698695.1 of bacterium. Lineage (GTDB taxonomy): Bacteria > Patescibacteriota > Minisyncoccia > UBA6257 > WO2-44-18 > JAUYHP01. Next base: position 6,392 of record JAUYMR010000022.1, read on the forward strand.
ACAACTACTCGTTATGTTCATGCCTCACAGCAATTTGCCAAAAAAACTCATCACAGATTTCATCCGTTGAAAAACTAGAAAACAAATTTAGTCCATGGTTTTATTCGTACGAATAAGACCATGGACATAATTACGAAGGGGCATTTGCAAATCTTTACCTTATACCAGCATATGCGGTTATAGTGCAAACAATCGCGTGCGCTATTTGTAGTTTAATTTTGTATAAATTATGAATCAAACTCCGTCAGAATTTCTGTCCCGGATTCAGTAATGGCAATCGTGTGTTCAAAATGAGCCGACAAACTACCATCGGCAGTGGCATAGCTGTCATCTGGTAATTGGGTTATTCTGCTAGCGCCGATGCTAATCATCGGCTCAATGGCGATCACGAGTCCTGGCTCTAATTTAAGGCCGGTTCCCCTTTTGCCCTCATTCATAACGACAGGATCTTCATGGATTTCTTTGCCAATACCATGACCAGTTAATCCTTCAATAACTTTGAAACCTTGTGATTTGGTATAGCTTTCTATGGCATAGCCGATATCGCCTAGTTTGCGGCCGGCTTCGGCGGCTTTAATGCCACGGTTTAGGGCTTCGCGGGTGGTATCAATTAATTTTTGCGCTTCTGGAGATACGCTTCCAATGGGGGCAGTCCAGGCGGCATCAGCGTTATAGCCGTCATAGCGAACGCCAAAATCCAGCTTTAAAATATCGCCATTTTTTAATTTATACTCTCCCGGCGTGCCATGTACCACCACATCATTTACTGAAGTACAGAGTGAGCAAAGATAGGGCTTGCTGGCTCCGTAAGGGAAATAATTTAAAAAAGCGGGCTCGCCGCCAGCTTTTTCAATGAGATTTTTAGCGACAGTGTCTAGATATTTTAATTTCACTCCCGGTTGGGCTAGATCTAAAATTTGTTTAGCGGTGACCGCCAATATTTGTCCCGCTTTTTTTATTTTGATAATCTCCTCAGGCGTTTTTAAATAAATCATAGAATAGTTGTTGAGTGGGTAACTTATTAAGTTTTATGCGGTAAGATGACGCTTATCAGTGACTTAGTAGCTCAATGATTAAACTATTAATTTTCTCAAAACCATTTCGTGCACCTTAAACGGCGATGGACGACCATCAACCTTAATCACTTTATAACCACGTTTTTTAAGTTGCGTTAAAATCGGTAAGGTGCGATTTTCATATTCCTCAATGCGTGTTTTGAAAACGGTCGGATTGTCTAAAATTCGTTGTCGCAACGGCGCTCCGCAAAGTGGGCAGGTTTTATGTTTATGTGAAGCGTTGTCGTATAGTATGGCATTGGCGCAAACCGAACAAACCAGACGTTTTCCATTTCTCTGAATGGATATTTCGGGCTTAATGTCTATTAAAAATGGATAGATATTTTTTTTGCCGTAATATTTTTCTAATACAGCCATCAAGCCATTGTTTTTATTGGCATCGGAGCCGAAGGCCTCATACAGAGTGCGCGGCGCTCCGCTAAATACCATATTAAATCCAGCCTTAGCCACTTCTTTGGCCTTTTCGCTGGAAAACTTTAAAACAACTGATGGCGTCATTAATGCGCCCGTATCAAAAAGTTTTCGCTCGCGTTGAATGATTTTATTATTTTTGTTTTGCGGATCGTGAACTAGTTGCTCAAGAAATTTTCCGCTATCAAAATGAATAAAGTTTTTCCGCCAAACTAATAAGTTGGCCTGTGTCCCCTTCCCCGCCCCCGGCGGTCCGTAAAATATAACAGCGATTTTTGACATATAACAATTATACAATTTCTAGATTTTAATTTCTATTTTATTATAACGGACTTTTAATATTTTTAATTGCCGGATTGGTAACGTGGGTGTATATCTGGGTTGTGCGGATGTTCTGATGTCCCAATAATTCTTGCACATAACGAATATCTACTCCATTTTCCAAAAGATGCGTAGCAAAACTATGCCGTAGCGAATGAAAAGTTGCCGGTTTATTTATGTTTGATTTATTTAAGCTCTTGGTAAAAACTTTTTGCGCTGTTGCCGCGGTCAATTTTCCGCCTCGCTCACTTTCAAAAACAAAACCCTCTCCGCTCTTGCCAGTTATTATATTTTTGATTTCATTTAAAATTTTTTCCGGAAAAACCGTAATTCTATCTTTTAGTCCTTTTGCCCCTTTGATATGAATAAATAATTGATTAATATCCAAATCTTTGATCCTTAAATTTACCACCTCGCTTACTCTTAATCCCGAGCCGTATGCTAGTGCAATCATTAACTTGTGTTTTATGTTGACGGTATTTTCAATAATTTTGCTTATTTCTTCTTTGGATAGAATTATTGGCAATTTCTTATTTCTTTTGGCAAATTTTAAATTTATTTTCTCATATTTTCTCAAAACTTGATTATAAAAAAATTTAATAGAGTTTAAATATAAATTAATTGTTTGCGGAGATTTGTTTTTATCATTTAAAATCAAAAGAAAGCTTTTTATATTCTCCTCATCTAATTTTTCTAAATTAACCTCTTTGTATTTTAGATATGCTTCAATGCACAATAAATAGGCTTTGATAGTTTTGGGACTATAGTTGCGCAACCTCAATTCTCGTAAAGTTTTATTTAAATATTCTTCCATGATATAATGATCAAATAGGTCGATAGAAGTTTATAATGCAATATTCAACATAGCATACCAAATATTGTATCATAACCAAAAACAATATTCAAAGAAAAGAGTTAAATGAAATAAATTTCACTAATCAATATTATGAACACAATCATTATTATCATCTTAATTATTTTTGGAATCATAAATGTGGTGCTATTTTTTACATTGAATACTATCAGATCAGAAGTAAAAAAACGTCTTGAAAATCATTCAAAAATTGAACCTAAAAATCACAAAGATAGAATTGAGGAAATTTTATTTGAATTAAGCAAGGGTGATGAGTTAAAAAAAGAATATGTAATTTATTGTGCCCCTATTCTGATTTATCGAATGGGAGCATCAATGTATTCTTTGATTGCAACAATAATGCAATGGATATTGATAATCATAGTTATATATTCTCTTGTAAAATTCAATTTTGCTTTACTTATCCCAGCGATACTCTTAATTGGATTATCGGGGCACAATGGATCGAGATTTAATGATAAATTAGTTCAAAAAAATTTCTTCACCAATTCTAAAGTTATTAAACAAAATAATGAAAGATACGATATTGAAACATACCAAAATAAATTGAATGATTTTCATGACAAGTTTTATGAAGAAGTAACTAAGTTGTATAAACCGTGAAATTTACATCATTTAACACAGAATATGCGGTTTCGCTCCCG
>JAUYMR010000044.1 GCA_030698695.1 bacterium
ATAGTTTTTTTTAATACCCTGGCAGTAGTTTTGATAGTTATACCTATTACGATCGCCGGTATTGGTTTGAGGGAAAGCGGCTTAGTCTATTTCTTTGTAACGGCGGGCATAGTTCCAGAAAAAGCCCTAGCTCTTTCTATATTGAACTTATTATTGATGGTAATTCTGGCATTGATGGGAGGGTTGATAGAATTTTATAATCATTTTATCAAAGATAAAAAATGGGTTATTTGAGTACACATTACAAAAAGATAATTTGGTTTATCGTGGCTATTTCTTTTATAGCATCCATTAGCTACGCCCTTTATTTCAGAATTCAGCCCATTGTTGATGCTAGAGCATATGACAACATCGCTTTAGAGGTTCTTGATGGTAAAGGTTACCCGTTAAACGCCAACAATCGTCCAGGTCCTGGTTACCCATTATTTTTAGTTCTGATTTATGCTGTTTTTGGGCATTATTATCCAATAGTTTGGATTATTCAATCACTTTTATTGGCGGGATCAGCGTTTTTAATATTTTTGATTACTAAAGAAATATTTTTAGATAAATGGCATCCAATAATAGGTTTAAGTGCGGCGGCGCTGATAGGTTTTTCGCCCGATCTTATTACAATTGCTTCAATGTTAATGACGGAGACGTTGTTAATTTTTTCGTTAATCGGTGCGATTTTATATATTTTTAAATACACTAATACGCACAAATCATTGTTTCTGTTGTGGGGTGCATTGTTTCTCTCTATAGCCGCATTGACCCGTGGAAATATGGTAGTTATTGTGATACCGATATTATTGTTCTTGTTTTGGAAACATGGCTGGAAGCCAGCCGCAATCTTTTTTGTGGCCTTGGTTTTATTTCTAACCCCATGGACTATAAAGAATTATTTTGCCTACCATCAATTTATGCCATTCAACGCTTCGCCGGGCATTTTATATGTTGGCAATCATCCTGGCGCGACTGGCGAATTAGTGCCTGATTATCCGCTACCCTCCGGAGTTACTCTGGATATGTCGCAAATAGATTTTGATAACGCTCTTGGAGAGGCGGGCGTTGAATATGTTGTTTCTCATCCGCTAGAGTTTACCAAGCTAACTTTTTGGCGAACTTCTATTTATTTTAGTTTTGTTCGACCATTTGCTTTTTGGCCACATCTGGACGGATTTTCTAGGTTGGCAACTATAGTACTTTCGTCCGCATATTCATTGTTGGTATTTATTCTTGGATTTTTGGGTACGGTTGCCAGTTTAAGAAAGAGAGTTGATGAAAAAATAAAATCAAATTTATGGCTCTTGTTTTGGATAATGCTTGCGATGCCTTTGGCAATCGTAGCGTTGGTGGTAGAGACAAGATACAGATTCCCAATTTATCCATTGTTGGCGGTTTTCGGTGGTTATGGAATATGGCTTATAGCCAGTAATTGGCGGCAGACTGTAAAGCCACTCGTGATAACTGCGGCTATTTTGGGAGCCAATACGGTTTTTGATATTATTCGTAACTGGCAGCGTATTTTAGATAAGATAAACCATATTTGAGTTGCTAGGGTTATACCAATAGATGGAAAAACTTTGTTACATCGTGCCTGAATATAACTCAGCAAGCCCCAGCCATTTTTCATATTTGAATGATTGGGTAAATAATCTTAAGAAATATTTCAATCTTTTTTTAATTAGCGAGGACGATGGCAAGTTTAAAATGTTGTTGTCTATCTTAAGGGCCTATAGTAGTGGTTATCGTGATTTTTATATTCACTATTCTTTTTTAGGAGCCCTTGCATCTTCCTTGTTGACTAGATGTTTTGGTGGTAGGACTTTTTATTGGAATTGTGGTTTACCGTGGAATTATAAAAGGAACATCTTTAGAGATTTATTTGAGAGAATGACCTATAAAACAGTCACATTTTTAGTTACTGGCACGGAAGGCTTAAAAAAAGAATACGCCGAACATTATGGTTTATCGTTAGATAAAATAAAAGTTATGCCCAATTGGATAAATATTGACAGTATCAAGTATCAAATATCAAATATCAAGACGGTAGAGTTGAGGGAAGAATTAAACATCAAGGACCAAAAGTTGTTGCTTTTTGTGCATCGTCTATCAAGAAGGAAGGGTGCGCATTATTTGCCAAAGATTTTAGATAAATTGCGAGATGAAAATATCGTTATGGTTATTATCGGAGATGGACCAGAACGAGATTTATTAAAATTGGAAATTAATAATTTGAAATTAGAGGATAAAGTTCGTTTTCTTGGTTGGGTGCCTCACGATCAGATTATTAGCTATTTTGCTGCGGCAAATATTTTTATAATGCCATCTGAAGAAGAGGGGTTCCCGCATGTTTTATTGGAGGCTATGGTCCTAGGGATTCCATTCGTGGCTTTCAATGTCGGAGGCGTGGGGGAGATGTTAGCTTCTGATTTATCGGAGTGTGTAATTGAGTCGGGCTCTATTAATGACTTTGTTGGCGCGGTTAAGAGGATCTTGAGCGATCAGAAGCTTTTCTTAAAGATATCCGAAAATGAAAAAAATTATATTAAAATATTTAATACGCACAAAGTGATAGAAATTTTTAGAAAGATGCTAGTTAATAATAGTTTATAATTGCAAGAAAATAATGACTAATAAAATAGTGTTGGCTATAAATGACCTGTCCTTTGGTGGCGGCCAGAGAACGGTGATAGCCGAGGCTAATAGTTTTCATAATTTAGGGTTTGAGGTTTATATTCTTACGCTGTTAAACAAAGAGCAGATTGATTTTTGTATAGATGATTTGATTATCCCGTTGGATCATGTGATTAATATATCCTTTGAATCTTTCTTTGATCCAGCCGCATTTAGAAGATTGGTCGTGTGGCTTAAAAGAGTGAGGCCTAACTATATTTTTAGCAATCTCTTTTTTACCAATACCTTAATTAGATTAGCAAAAATTTTCTGTCCAAGTATTCGAGTTATAATTCGTGAAGGTAATATGCCCACAGAAAAAAGCTGGTTAGTTTGTGTGATAGACTCAATTCTTTCTTTGTGGACATTTAAAATAATCGTCAATGCCGGAGCCATAAAACAATCGTTCAAAAGACTATGGATTTCACAAAACAAGATAGTAGTTATTTATAATGGTCTAGATAAATATTTTTTTAATAAAAACCAGTCGGCAAGAATAAAATTAAGGAATGAACTAGGAGCATCGTCAAAAAGTTTAGCAATTATAACAGTCGCTAGTTTTACTAAAAAGAAAGGATATGGTTTTTTGATAGACGTCTATAAACAATTGGAGTCTGATCTAAATAAGTACGATGTTAAAATATGGCTAATAGGTGATGGGCCAGAAAAGAAGAATATCCAATTACTAATTACTAATTACCAGTTACAAGATAAAGTGAGTTTACTGGGCGCTCGCCAAGATATAAAAGAATTATTGAATGCCGCAGATATATTTGTACTACCTTCACTATGGGAGGGGATGCCTAATGCTTTATGGGAAGCTATGGCTAGCGGTTTGCCGGTGATAGCTACTAATGTTGGTGGAGTTTCAGAAATTATAAATAATGGTACCAATGGTTTATTGGTGCAGCCGGAAGATGCGACTGGTTTACGGTTGGCTATCAGAAAATTATTGATCAAATCCGAGTTAAGAGAAAAAATAGCTGATGAAGGCATTAAAACTATCAAAGACTTCACCTGGGATCGTCATATAGATGAGATAATTAAACTATTAAAATCAAAATCATAATTTTTTATGTGCGGTGTAGCGGGTTTTAATTTTAAAGATGATGAGCTAGCAAAGAGTATGGGCGATGCAATTGCTCATCGTGGACCTGATGATCAGGGCTCTTTTGCCGACGAAATAATGACTTTAGTGCACAGGCGTTTATCTATTATTGATCTTTCAGCTGCTGGCCATCAACCGATGATAAGCGACGACGGTAATTTGGTAATAATTTATAATGGCGAAATTTATAATTTTAATGACATCCGCAAGACATTGATTGCTAAAGGATATCAATTTAGCAGTCGAACTGATACAGAGGTTATTTTGAGGGGCTACGAAGCCTATGGCGAGGATATATTCAATAAACTGAGAGGAATGTGGGCTTTGGCGATTTATGATAAAAAGCGTCAAAAGCTTTTGTTGTCGCGGGACTTCTTTGGTGTTAAGCCCTTATATTATTATCATAACGGCAACGATTTTGTTTTTGCCTCAGAAACAAAGGCCATAATTAAATTTTTAGAAGAAAGAAAGATATCTTTACATGGTTCGCCGATGGGGCTGATGAGTTATTTTACTTTGGGCTATGCCCCTCAACCATTAACCATATCGCAAGAGATTAAAAAAGTGGCTTCGGCAGAAGTATTGATTTTAGATTTGGCCAGCAAGCAATTAACATCTCGTTTATTGTTTTGGCCTAATTCCAATAAGCCCAGCAATGCCGACGATTTTGAAAAAGTAATGCTGGAAAGTGTTGAGCGTCATTTAATGGCTGACGTTCCAGTGGGAGTTTTTCTCTCAGGTGGCGCAGACTCTACTTTGATAGCAGTTTTGCTAAAAAAGTTGGGGCAAAAACTAAAAGCTTTTACGGTAAATATACCTGGCCGACAGGACGCTGTTTTTGCCGATAAAATCGCTAAGTTTACTGGCTTGGATCAACAAGAAATAGTTTTAAACGATGATAATTTTGAGGAAATGTATCAGAAGTTGTGGGAGTCATTAGATGAACCGGTGGCTGATACATCATTAATCCCTAGTTTACTAGTGTCGCGTGAGGCCGCTAAATCTGTGAAGGTAGTTATGACCGGCGAGGGGGGAGATGAATTATTCTGGGGCTATCCTCGTCACCAAAATCTTGTTGGGGCTAGCAATATTCTAAGCCCCAATAAATTCATAGAGCAACTAGACAATCATCGGCAGCCAGCCAGTCAGACATATCTTAATTATTTAAGGCCTTTGTTAAGGCGCTGGCGCTATTATGATATGAAACGACGAGGGGATTTAGTGGGGTTGTATTTGGAGCTAACTAATTTAACGAGCGATTTTGCGAGTAGATCGCAACTTCAGAATTATTTCTGCGGTAGATTGACCAATACAAAGCCAGACGTCAGTCTTTTGGATAAAATGTTTTATCTACCAGACGATTTATTGTATAAAAATGATTTTGCTACGATGAATTATGGGATTGAGGGACGGGTGCCGATATTAGATAGAGAAGCTTACTCTTTTGCCAATAATTTGGATCCGCATTTTAAAATTGAAAATGCTATTGGCAAGAAAATTGTGAAAGATTATTTGTCTGCTAATTTACCACCAGAATTAATTTTCAGATCTAAGGAAGGCTTTAGCGTGCCATTGCAACAATTTTTATTTAGACTACATAAGCAAGACATTAAAGATAGCATATCGTATCTATTAGATTGTCGCGTAAATTTTATTGATCGTTTGGCATTGGCGAAGATGTTGAAGGATGAAAATTATTTTAATCTTATTAGTCGCAAATTCCCGGCGCTGTTGTTCGTAATACTTACTTTTTATAAAGTTACTAAAAAATATCGCTGGGCCAATCTTTAAAGATAA